>NZ_JBGCCP010000006.1:0-333640 GCF_041262705.1 Catenulispora sp. MAP12-49
TTGATCAGCGCCATCTTGTCCTCGGGCGTGGCCTCGGCCAGGAAGTCGTCGACCCCGGCCTCCTCGGCGATGGCCTTGGCGGTCAGCGGGTTGTCGCCCGTGATCATGACCGTCTTGATGCCCATCTGCCGCAGTTCGGCGAACCGCTCGCGGATGCCTTCCTTGACGACGTCCTTCAGGTGGATGACGCCGAGGGTGCGGGCCGGCTTGCCGGGCACGAACTCGGCCACCACCAGCGGGGTGCCGCCGGCGCCGGAGATGGCGTCGACCGCCTGGCCGACCTCGTCCGTCGGGTGTCCGCCGTTGTCGCGGACCCACTTCATCACGGCCGCCCCGGCACCCTTGCGGACCTGCCGGCCGTCGGCCAGGTTGACCCCGGACATGCGGGTCTGCGCGGTGAAGGGCACGAACTCCGCGCCGCTCAGCTCACCCTGATGACGCTCGCGCAACCCATAAGCCGTCTTGGCCAGCACCACGATGGAGCGGCCCTCGGGCGTCTCGTCGGCGAGCGACGAAAGCTGCGCGGCGTCGGCGAGCGCGTCCTTGTCCACGCCGGCCACCGGCACGAACTCGCTGGCCTGGCGGTTCCCGAGCGTGATCGTTCCGGTCTTGTCCAGCAGCAGGGTGTTGATGTCACCGGCGGCCTCGACCGCGCGGCCGGACATGGCCAGCACGTTGCGCTGTACGAGGCGGTCCATGCCGGCGATGCCGATCGCCGAGAGCAGCGCGCCGATCGTGGTCGGGATCAGCGCCACCAGCAGCGAGACCATGACGACCAGCGACTGCGCGGCCCCGGCCCAGGTGGCCATCGGCTGCAGGGTCACGACCGCGAGCAGGAACACGATGGTCAGCGAGGCCAGCAGCACGTTCAGCGCCAGCTCGTTCGGCGTCTTCTGCCGGTTCGCGCCCTCGACCAGGCTGATCATCCGGTCGATGAAGGTCTCCCCCGGCTTGGAGGTGATCTTCACGACGATCCGGTCCGACAGCACCTTGGTCCCGCCGGTCACCGCCGACCGGTCACCGCCGGACTCCCGGATGACCGGGGCCGACTCGCCGGTGATCGCCGACTCGTCCACCGAGGCCACACCCTCGACGACGTCACCGTCGCCCGGGATGACCTGCCCGGCCTCCACCACCACGAAGTCGCCGAGCTGCAACTCGGTGCCCGGGACCTCGGACTCCGCGCCGGACTGGCCCGGGGACCAGGACGCCAGGCGCCGGGCCACGGTCGTGGTCTTGGCTTTGCGCAGGGTGGCGGCCTGAGCCTTGCCGCGGCCTTCGGCAACGGCCTCGGCCAGGTTGGCGAACACCACGGTCAGCCACAGCCACACCGTGATGACCCAGGCGAACACCGAGGGCTTGGTGACGGCCTCGTACGTGGTCAGCGCGGAGCCGACCTCGACGACGAACATCACCGGGTTCTTCATCATGACCCGGGGGTCGAGCTTCTTCAGGGCGTCCGGAAGCGACTTCCAGAGCATCTTCGGGTCCAGGAACCCGCCGCCGACGCGGCGCGGTTCACCGCCCGGGTTCTGCTGCGGGGCCCGCGGCGCGGGAGCAGCTTCCGTCAGGGTGTTGGCAGACATCAGTGCAGTCCTTCAGCGAGCGGCCCGAGCGACAGGGCCGGGAAGTAGGTGAGGCCGACGACCAGCAGCACGGTGCCCAGCAGCATCCCCGCGAACAGCGGCGAGGCGGTCTTGAGCGTGCCCTCGGTCTCCGGGACCGGCTTCTGCTTGGCCAGCGACCCGGCCAGCGCCAGCACCCAGATCATCGGCAGGAACCGGCCGAACAGCATCGCCAGCGCGCCGGCGGTGTTCCACCAATGGGTGTTGCCGGACAGCCCCCCGAAGGCCGAGCCGTTGTTGTTGCCCATCGAGGTGAAGGCGTACAAGATCTCGGAGAAGCCGTGTGGCGACGGACTGCCGTTGGGGCCCAGGTTCCCGGAGTTGATCGAGGCGGTCTCGCCCTTCAGCGCCATCGCCAGACCGGTGAAGATGAGCACGACGGCGGGGGTGGTGAGGATGTACAGCGCCGCGTACTTCATCTCGGTCGGGCGGATCTTCTTGCCCAGGTACTCCGGCGTGCGGCCGACCATCAGGCCGGCGATGAACACGGTGATGATCGCCAGGATCAGCATGCCGTACAGGCCCGAGCCGGTACCGCCGGGCGCGATCTCACCCAACATCATGTTGAACATGGCCGCACCGCCGCCGAACGGCGTGTACGAGTCGTGCCAGGAGTTGATCGCGCCGGTCGAGGTCAACGTCGTGGACGTCATGAACAGGGTCGAGGCCGGGATGCCGAACCTGGACTCCTTGCCCTCCAAGCCGGCGTGGCCACTGACCAGGTTCACACCGTGGTGGTGGGTCTCGGCGAAGGTCGAGAACGCCAACGAGCCGATCCAGATGATCGCCATCACCGACACGATGGTGTAGCCCTGCTTGTGCGAGCCGACCATCTTCCCGAACGTGCGCGGCAGCGCGAAACCGATGACCAGCAGCAGATAGATCTCGATCAGGTTCGTGAACGCCGTGGGGTTCTCGAACGGATGCGAGGAGTTGGCGTTGAAGATGCCGCCGCCGTTGGTGCCGAGTTCCTTGATGACCTCCTGGCTGGCGGTCGCACCGGTGTACAGGCTCTGGTTGCCGTTGATCGTGTGCACCACGGTCATGTGGTCGCCCAGGGACTGCACCGAACCGCAGGCGACCAGGATCACCGCGAACACGATGGAGAACGGCAGCATCAGCCGGATCAGGACCCGGGTCAGGTCCACCCAGAAGTTGCCCAGGCGGTCGGTGCGGTTGCGCGTGAAGCCGCGGATCAGGGTCGCGACCACCGCGATGCCGACCGAGGCCGACACGAAGTTCTGCACCGCCAGACCCGTCGCCTGCGCGACATAGCCCAGGGTGTTCTCACCCGAGTAGTTCTGCCAGTTGGTGTTCGTGACGAAGGACGCGGCCGTGTTGTAGGCCAGGTCCGCGTTCACCTTCGGCATGCCCAGCGCCATCATCAGGTGGTGCTGGACCCGCAGCAGCAGATACAGGAGCAGGACCCCGACCGCCGAGATGGCGAACACCGAACGCAGGTACGTGCCCCACGTCTGATCCGCCTCGGGATCAACGCCCATCGCCTTGTAAAGCACCTTCTCCGCACGAGAGTGCTTCTTCGTGGTGAGAATGTGCGCCATGTAGTCGCCCAGCGGCCGGTAGGACACGGCCAGCAGGAGGACCAGCGCGGCGACTTGAAGCAAGCCGGCCCAGGTGTCCGACATCAGAACTTCTCCGGGAGGATCAGGGCCGCTATGAGATAGCCGACCAGCAGGACCGACACGATCAGGCCGATGATGTTCTCAGCGCTCAAGACGCTCGACCCCCTTGACGATCAGCGCGAGAAGGGCGAAGAACGCGATCGTGATCCCGACGAAAATCACGTCGGCCATCAGGTGCTCCTTGGAATCGGGGACGGGGTTACCCCAGTCAGTGAACCCGCGCAGATCGCGCAGATCGGACCCGCAAGCGCGATGCAAGCGCACTGGCCACGGATGCGCACACCCCCCAAACGTGCGGCGTGGTAATCGCACGATTACGATCCGTGAGGTGAGCGACATACCGGTGATCCGCCACGCCGACCTGATCCTGCGCGGCGGCCGCGTCCACACCCTGGACGCCGCCGACAGCGTGGTCTCCTCGCTGGCCGTGGCCGGCGACCGGATCGCCGCGGCCGGCGACGACCGCGAGACCTCGGCGCTGCTGGGCCCCGACACCGAGGTGGTCGACCTGGCCGGCCGGGTCGTGGTCCCCGGCCTGCACGACTCGCACCTGCATCTGGCCGACGCCGGCAACAGCTGGGCCCTGCAGGTCCGCTGGGACGGCGTGCCCTCCCTGGCCGACGCCCTGCGCCTGCTCGCCGTCCGCGCCGCCGAGGCCGCCCCCGGGCAGTGGGTCCAGGTGATCGGCGGCTGGTCGCAGGAGCAGTTCGCCGAGCACCGCCTGCCCACCCCGGCGGAGATCGAGTCGGTGTCGCCGGACATCCCGGTCCTGGTGGTCTTCCTGGACACCGGGGCTTTCCTGAATCAGGCGGCGCTGCGGGCGCTGGGCTACACCAAGACCACCCCGGACCCGCCGGGCGGCGAGATCCAGCGCGACCGGGCCGGGAACCCCACCGGGCTGCTGATCGCCAAGCCGAGCCCGGCGGTGCTGGCGCTGGCCGTGCTCGGGGCGCCGCGGCTGGGGCCGCAGGAGCAGGTGGACTCCACGCACCGGTTCCTGACCGAGCTGAGCCGCCGCGGCGTGACCGGCGCGATCGACGCCGGGGCGACCGGCTTCCCGGACTGCTACCGCGCACTGCGGACGCTGCGCGAGCAGAACCGGCTGCCGGTCCGGACGGCGCTGAACGTGTTCGCCTCCCAGCCCGGCTCGGAGCGCGACGAGCTCGCCGCGCTGATGGACGGCCTGACCCTCGGCGGCGACGACCTGCTGTGGTTCAACGGCGTCGGCGAGGCGCTGACCCTGGACGGCGTGGACTTCTCCAACTTCGCCCAGCCCCGGCCGGAGCTCTCCGCGGCCTTCGGGCGCCACCTGGAGCCGGTGGTGCGGCTGCTGGTGGAGCGGCGCTGGCCGTTCAGCTTCCACGCGACCTACGACGAGTCGATCCAGCGCTTCCTCGGAGTGCTGGAGAAGGTGGCCCGCGACGTCCCCTTCGACGGCCTGCGCTGGGCCGTGGAGCACGCCGAGACCATCGAGCCGGAGACCATCGACCGGGTCGCGGCGCTCGGCGGCGGGATCACGGTGCAGCACCGGATGGCCTACCGCGGCGAGCAGTTCTCGAAGCGCTACGGCCCCGAAGCGGCCCGCCGCGCGCAGCCGGTGATGGAGATGCTGACGCGCGGCGTGCCGGTCGGGGCCGGGACGGACGGGACGTGGATGGCCGACGCCAACCCGTGGAGCGCGCTGCGGTGGTTCACGACCGGGACGACGCTCGGCGGCCTGGAGATGTGGCGGCCGGAGGACCGCCTGGACCGGACGCTGGCGCTGCGCCTGTTCACCGAGGGAAGCGCTTGGTTCACCGGCGAGCAGCGGCGGCGCGGGACGCTGGAACCGGGGATGCTCGCGGACTTCGCGGTGCTGTCGGCGGACTACTTCAGCGTGCCCGAGGCGGAGATGGCCGATCTGGAGTCGGTGATGACCGTGGTCGGCGGAAAGGTCGTGTACGAGGCGGCGCCGGTCGCGGCGGGGTGACGGAGCGGCGCCGGCGCCGGCTTTTGGGCGCCTCGGATCTTATATGCGGGTCAGTGTGGGGGCGCGGGTGCGGTTGGCCGGAAGCAGCTCACAGACTCACATCGCGCGCCTGCAGATCCTCCAGCGTCTCGCGCCGTATCAGTACCCTGGCGACGCCGTCGCGCACCGCGATCACCGGAGGCCGGCAGACCTGGTTGTACGTCGAGGCCATCGAGTGCTGGTACGCCCCGGTGCACGGCACCGCGAGCAGGTCGCCGGGCCGCAGGTCGGACGGCAGCGGCAGGTCGCGTGCGATGACGTCGCCGGCCTCGCAGTGACGTCCGACCACGGTCATCGGCTCGGTTTCGGCGGCGCAGGCGCGGCCGATGAGGCGTGCGGTGTAGGCCGAGCCGTAGAGTGCGGGACGCGGGTTGTCGCTCATGCCGCCGTCGACGGCCACGAAGGTCCGGACGCCGGGGATGCGCTTCATGGTCAGGACCCTGTAGAGCGTCACGCCGGCGCGGGCCACGATCGCGCGGCCGGGTTCGACGGTCAGCTTCGGCACCGGCAGCCGGTGCTGGAGGCAGGCTTTCGTGATCACGGCGCGAATGGTGCGCGCGTACTGCTCCAGGTCGAAGTCCGCCTCGCCCTCGCGGTAGCCGACCGCGTGGCCGCCGCCGAGGTCGAGTTCGGGCAGCGTGACGCCGTACTCGTCGCGGATCCACGCCATCAGCGCGATCAGACGCCGCGCGGCCTCGGCGAAGACGTCCACGGAGGTGATCTGGCTGCCGAGGTGGCAGTGCAGACCGGCCAGTTCGAGCGCCGGGCGTTCCGTGAGCTGCCAGTGCAGGACTTGGCGGACCGCGTCGGCGGCTGCACCGGTGGCCAGTGAGAAGCCGAACTTCTGGTCCTCGACCCCGGTGGCGACTGCCTTGTGAGTATGGGCATCCACTCCGGGCGTGACCCGGATCAGTACCTTCTGCGGGCGCCCCGGATGCGCGGCCACCGCGAGTTGCGTGATCTCGTAGGTGGAGTCCACGACGACGCGCCCCACGCCGTAGGCGAGCGCGTCCTGCACGTCGCGCGGCGTCTTGGCGTTGCCGTGCAACACGATCCGCTCCGCGGGGAACCCGACGTGCCGGGCCAGCGCGAGCTCGCCGCCGGAGCAGACGTCCAGCGACAGCCCCTCGGCCTGGATCCAGCCGATCATCGCCCGGCAGAGGAATGCCTTGCCGGCATAGGCGATCTCAGCTTCGGGCAGAGCGGCACGATAGGCGCGGGCCCTGGCCCGGACGTCGGCCTCGTCGAGGACGTAAGCAGGAGTGCCGTACGTCGCCGCGATCTCCGCCAGGCGGACGCCGCCGACCGCCAGATCGCCCTCATCGGTGGCAGTGGGTGAAGAAGGGGTCTTCGTCGTGGTCAGCGGCCACGGCGTCGTCGTGCTGGGCACCCGCAGTCGGTTCTTCATCGCAGTCGCATTCGTCGTCGGGGCAGCCGCAGTACCAGACGTGCGGCGCGGATTCGGGGGAGCGGTGTTCAGTGGGCATGGCGGGCCGCCAGCCGGATGCGGGTGCCGGCACGCCGGCGCGCGGGGACGATCGTCTGCAGCGCGACCAGTGGCTTCGGGGCGACGGCGACCTGGATCGGCTCCCGCTCCGGCGCGAACAGAACCGCGTCGATCCGCATCTCCTGGGCACCGGCCTCGGCCAGCATCGTCCGCGCCATCCGCGGGTTCAACGAAATCCAGCCCTGGTCGGAACCGAACACCTCGGCCAGAGCCGCCGGATTACTGAACGCGAGTCCGACCCGCTGTCCGTCGGGCAGACGCCCGGTCCGCACCGCGATCGCCCCACAACGCCCGACTCGGACGGGAACCAGAACGGTGGTGTCCATGATGTGCTCCTTCTTTCCGCTCTTCCCTTCCGAAAGTAGGAGCCTGGAACCGCCGCCGGCAGACCCGCCAACACGACCCAAGCGGACCCGCCCGGAACGCCCACACCCCGCAAGCGGACCTTGTGAACCCGGTCACGATGCAGCTCCGGCGGCCAATCGCAAACGAGATGCAAACGCCGGCGGTTATCCAGCCATTCGCGCACGTGGGACGATCAGTGCGTGGCTGTGGTGACAGAGGTGACGGTGCGATGAGCACTCGCGGAAAGCTGCGCGTCTACCTGGGCGCCGCGCCCGGTGTCGGCAAGACGTACCACATGCTCGACGAGGCCCAGCGGCGCGCCGAGCGGGGCGGCGACGTGGTCGTGGGCTTCGTGGAGACGCACGACCGGCCGCACACCGAGGCCATGCTGGACGGCCTGGAGATCGTGCCGCGCCGCCGAATGGAGTACCGGGGCTCGGAGTTCGAGGAGATGGACGTCGAGGCCATCCTGGAGCGGCAGCCGTCGGTGGTGATGATCGACGAGCTCGCGCACACCAACATCCCGGGCTCGCGCAACGCCAAGCGCTGGCAGGACGTCGAGGACCTGCTGGCCGCCGGGATCGACGTCATAGCCTCGGTCAACGTCCAGCACCTGGAGTCGCTGAACGACGTCGTCCAGAAGATCACCGGAGTCCCGCAGCGGGAGACGGTGCCGGACGAGGTGGTGCGCTCGGCCGACCAGATCGAGCTGATCGACATGGCGCCGGAGGCCCTGCGCCGCCGGATGGCGCACGGCAACATCTACAAGCCGGAGAAGATCGACGCCGCGCTGTCGAACTACTTCCGGCCCGGCAACCTCGGCGCGCTGCGCGAGCTGGCCCTGCTGTGGGTCGCCGGCCGGGTGGACGAGGCGCTGCAGCACTACCGCGACCAGCACGGCATCGACAAGGTCTGGGAGACCCGGGAGCGGGTCGTGGTCGCGCTGACCGGCGGCCCGGAGGGCGCCACGCTGATCCGCCGCGGCGCGCGCATCGCGCAGCGGCTCGGCGCCAAGGGCTCGGACCTGCTGGCCGTGCACGTGGCCCGCTCCGACGGACTGACCGGCGCCTCGCCGGCGCTGCTGGCCGAGCAGCGGGACCTGGTGGAGTCCCTGGGCGGCACCTTCCACTCGGTGGTCGGCGACGACATCCCCAACGCGCTGTTGCAGTTCGCGCGCGCCGAGAACGCCACGCAGCTGGTGGTCGGGGTGTCGCGGCGGGGCCGGCTGGAGCGGTTCCTGGGCGGCTACGGGATCGGCGAGACCGTGGTGCAGCAGTCCGGCGACATCGACGTGCACATGGTCACCCACGAGCGCTCGGCGGCCGACCAGAGCCGGCTGGCCTGGATCAAGCGGGTGGCCAGGCAGCCGGAGACGGGGCCGCGCTGGTGGGGGCCGGTGGCCGGGCTGATCGTGCCGATCGTGCTCACCATGATCCTGGCGAGCCTGCGCTCGGAGCTGAACCTGACCAACCAGGTGCTGATCTTCCTGGCCGGGGTGGTCGCGGTGGCGCGCCTGGGCGGCCTGCTCTCGGCGTTCTTCGCCTCCCTGACCGCCTCGCTGCTGCTGAATTACTACTTCATCCGGCCGATATACCGGCTGACCATCAACGACCCGCAGAACATCGTCGCGCTGGTGGTGTTCGCGCTGGTGGCGCTGATCGTGGCCTCGGTCGTGGACTTCGCCTCGCGGCAGGAGCGGCGGGCCGGGAAGGCCTCGGCGGAGGCCGAGACGCTCTCGGAGCTGGCGCGCTCGGTGCTGCGGGGCGACGAGGCCATCGGGGCGCTGCTGGGCCGGTTCCGGGAGACGTTCGGCATGGAGTCGGTGGCGCTGCTGGAGCGGGTCGACCCCAGCATCCCGGTGCTGCCGGACGAGACGGACGACCCGGACGCGTGGCGGATCGTGGCGGCGACCTCCGGCACCGGCACGATGCCGTGCCGCGCGCCCGGCGAGGGCGACGTGGTGGTGCAGGCCGGCCCGGACGCGATGCTGGTGCTGCGCGGGCGCGCGCTGCCGGCCGCCGACCAGCACGTGCTCACCGCGTTCGCGGCGCAGGCGGCGGTGGCGCTGGAGCGCTCGCGGCTGGCCCGGCAGGCGGCCGAGGCGGTGCCGCTGGCGGCCGCGGACAAGATGCGCACGGCGCTGCTGGCCGCGGTCTCGCACGACCTGCGCACGCCGCTGGCCGCCGCGAAGCTGTCGGTGGCCTCGCTGCGCGACACCACGGTGCAGTGGTCCGAGCAGGACCGGGCCGAGCTGCTGGCCGGCGCCGAGGAGTCGCTGGACCGGCTCTCGCGCCTGGTGGAGAACCTGCTGGACATGAGCCGGCTGCAGGCCGGGGCGCTGAACCTGCGGCTGGAGGACGTGGCCGTGGAGGACGTGGCCATGATGGCGCTGGACAGCCTGGGCATCGAGGACCGGTCCAAGGTGCAGTTCGGGCAGCTGTCCGGGGTGCCGGACGTGCTGGCCGACCCGGTGCTGCTGGAGCGGGCCGTGGCGAACCTGATCGCCAACGCCCTGAAGTACGGCTCGCTGATCCGGCCGGTCCTGCTCACCGCTTCGGAGCTGGGGGGAAGGGTGGAGCTGCGGGTGACCGACCGCGGGCCGGGGATCCGGCCGGAGGACTGGGAGCGGGTCTTCACGCCGTTCCAGCGCCTCGGGGACCGGGACAACACCACCGGCGTGGGCCTGGGACTGGCGCTGTCCCGGGGGCTGGTGGAGGCCATGGGCGGCACGCTCACGCCCGAGGAGACGCCCGGCGGCGGGATGACGATGGTGGTTTCGCTGCCCGCGGCGGGTATGGCCGGGGACGAGGATGACTCCGGCGGCGCCGAGAACACCACCGCGGACACCGCCGCCGGCATCGCTGCTGAGGAGCCCGCCCGATGATGATCAAGGTCCTGGTGGTCGACGACGAACCGCAGCTGCTGCGCGCGCTGCGGATCAACCTGACCGCCCGCAAGTACGACGTGGTCACCGCCGTCGACGGCACCTCGGCGCTGGCCATAGCCGCGCGCACGCTGCCCGACCTGGTGGTGCTCGACCTGGGTCTGCCGGACCTGGACGGCGCCGAGGTGATCAAGGGGCTGCGGGGCTGGACGGAGGTGCCGATCGTGGTGCTCTCCGGCCGCGCCGACGCCTCGGACAAGGTCGAGGCCCTGGACGCCGGCGCCGACGACTACCTGACCAAGCCGTTCTCGATGGAGGAGCTGCTGGCCCGGCTGCGGGTGGCGCGCCGGCACGCCGACCGCAACGCGCCCAAGACGGCGGTGCAGCGGGTCGGGGACTTCGACGTGGACGTGGCCTCGCACACCATCACCCGGGTGCCGGAGGCGCCGCAGACGGTGCCGCCGACGGTGCACCTGACGCCGACCGAGTGGGGCATCGTCGAGGTGCTGTTGAAGAACGCCGGGCGGCTGGTGTCGGCGCGGCAGCTGCTCACCGAGGTGTGGGGGCACGGGTACGAGAACGACACGCCGCTGCTGCGGTTCCACTTCACGAAGCTGCGGCGCAAACTCGAGCGCGAGCCGTCGCGGCCGGCGCATCTGCTGACGGAGCCGGGGATGGGGTACCGGTTTCAACCGTGAGGACCATCGGATGAGTGGACGCTCGGTCGAAGAGTGGTCCATCGGTGGGAACTGACGGCGCGCCGGACATAACGCAGTACCGCGCTTCCCATATCTGGAAGCATGCGTACTTTGCGATTACTGCTGGCGGTCGGTCTCAGCCTTGCCCCGACGCTCGCCGCCGCCACCCCGGCGTTCGCCGGCGGCGGCGCGGGCATGACCCTGACCGCCACGATGGACGGCCAGGACCAGCGCCTCCTGGTCGGCACCAGGCACACGGTGCACATCACCCTGGCCGACACCCCCGGCGAGGCCGACCTGCGCGATATCACGATCAGCCTCCGCGACCTGGACCCGCGCCCCCTGCCGGTGACCTGCCCGGCCGGCCAGAACGGGCACCTGTCCCTGGAACCGGACCAGTCCCTGCAGTGCACGGCCCTGGTCACCGCGGCAGTCGGCTTCCACACCCTGGTGGCCCGCGCGACCGCGAACGTCCCCAGCGAGGGCCCCTTGCTGCGCACCACTTCCCTGCACTACAACGGCTTCCTGCCCCCTCCCCCGCCCCCGCCGCGCGCCCCGGCCTTCCACCCGCCGCTGGCCCCGGACCCGGCCTCCGGACGCCCGCCGCACCCCCCGACGTTCACCCCGCCGCCCCTGGACCCGGCCGACCCGGCGGACCCGCCGAACCACGCGCCCGCGGACCCGGGGAAGGCGCCGGTCGCGAACGGGTGCGTGGGCGGATCCGCGGGGGCGGAAGAGAACTGCTGCGGAGCCGGTAAGGGCGGCAGTGGTAGCGGTAGCGGCTGCTGCTCGGACAAGGCGAGCCGGTGCTGCGCGGACAAGACAAGCCAGTGCTGCTCCGACAAGGCGAGCGGGTGCTGCGCGGACAAGGGCGGCAGCTGGTGCTGCTCGGACAAGACGAGCGGGTGCTGCTCGGACAAGAGCGGCAGCTGGTGCTGCTCAGAGAAGGCGAGCCAGTGCTGCTCGGACAAGACGAGCCAGTGCTGCGCGGACAAGACGAGCGGGTGCTGCTCGGACAAGAGCGGCAGCTGGTGCTGCACGGACAAGACGAGCCAGTGCTGCACGGACAAGAGCGGCAGCCAGTGCTGCTCGGACAAGGCGGGCTCGGCGAACAGCTGCTGCGGACCCCATGCGACCGGGTGCTGCTCCGGACCGAGCACCTGCTGCGGACCGCACTCGGCAGGATGCTGCTCCGGCCACTCGACGACGAGGCCCGACCGATGCTGCGGCCCGGCTGACAAGTCAGGCGGCTGCGTCAAGCACGGCGGGCTGGCGTTCACCGGCATGTCGACGCCGATGCTGGCCGGCGCCGCCTCGGGCGGGCTGGTGCTGGTGGCCGGTGGGCTGGTGCTGGTCAGGCGATTCGCTCGGCGCTGATATCAGCTCACAGCGGCTGAGACAGCGACACAGGGCCCGGCTGGCAGCAGCAAGCGGCATGGAGCCCGGCGTGCAAAGCGCCGGGCTCTTGCCTTGCCCGCCTCAGCACGCTCGCCTCAGCACGCCCCTCTCAGCCCTCCAGCGCCGCCGTCAGATCCACCTCCACCAGTTGCCCGCCATACCCGAGCGCCGCGACCCCGAGCAGCGTGCCCGCCGTCCGGAACGCGGGCCCGAGGGCTGAGGCCGTGAGGCGCTTCCATGCCGCCGCCAGTACCGTGCTCTGGTCGCTGACCACGTAGACCACCGAGCGCACCACGTCCTCCGGGCGCGCGCCGGCGGCCGCCAGGACCGCCAGGCCGTTCGCGACCAGCTGGTCGATCTGCGCGTCCAGGCCGGGGCCGACCAGCTTCTCCTCGGCGTCGAGGGGGCACAGGCCGGCCAGGTGGGCGGTGCGGCCTGCGGGGGCGATGGTGACGTGGGCGTAGCCGTCGGTGGGGTGCAGGCCCGGGGGGTTGATGAGGGTGAGCTTGTCGTGCGTCATGGAACGCATTGTGGTGGGCGCGGGCGTGTGCGGCAGTTGATTATGGGCGTCGGCCGGCCTGTCCCCCGTTCCGACTCCCGCCCATTTGCCCTGACGCCACCTGCCTATAACCTCGGCCTTATGTCCCGCATCGCGCTCGTCACCGACTCCACGGCCTGTCTGTCCGCGGAGGTGGCGGCGGCGTACGGGGTCAGGGCGGTCCCGCTGGAGGTGATCGTGCGCGGCGCGCCGCACAGCGAGGCGGATCCCGCGACCGGCGAGCTGCTGGTGGCGGCGCTGCGGGGGCACGAGACCGCCACGACGTCGCGTCCCTCGCCGGAGGACTTCGCCGCCGCGTACCGGGCCGCGGCCGAGGCCGGGGCCGAGGGGGTGGTGTCGCTGCACATCTCCGCCGAGTTGTCGGCGACGCTGGAGTCGGCGGAGCTGGCCGCGAAGGACTCGCCGATCCCGGTGCGGGTCCTGGACAGCCGGACCATCGGCATGGCGCTGGGCTTCGCCGTCCTGGCGGCGGCCGAGGCGGGCCGGGACGGGGAGCACGACCTGGACGCGGTGGCCGACATCGCCGCCAAGCGCTCGGCGACCGCCTCCGCGTTCTTCTACGTCCACACCCTGGAGTACCTGCGGCGCGGCGGGCGCATCGGCTCGGCCCGGGCCCTGCTCGGCTCGGCCCTGGCGATGAAGCCGCTGCTGCACATGGCCGACGGCCGTGTCGAGCCGCTGGAGAAGGTGCGCACCTCGGCCAAGGCCATCGCGCGCCTGGAGGAGATCGCGGTCGAGCGGGCCGGCGGCGACGGCGGCTCGGTGGAGATCGCCGTCCAGCACCTCGACGCCGCCGAGCGCGCCGAGGCGCTGGCCGCCCGGCTGCGCGACCGCCTGCCGGGCCTGACCGGCGTGACGGTGTGCGAGGTCGGCGCGGTCATCGGCGCGCACGTCGGGCCGGGTGTGCTCGGGGTGGTCGTCGCGCCGCGCTGAGGGCCAGCGATGGCCGGTCAGGGCCGCAAGAGCCCTCGAAGGCCGCAGCCGTCGAAGGCCGATCGGAGCTACGATCAGGTGCTCAAGCCCCGGCCGGCGTCCACGACCCGGCGGCCCCCGTCGGCTGCCCCGTCGCGGCAAGGTGCCTGCGCAGCATCGCCAGCGCGGGATGGGCGTTCTCGGTCCGCCAAAGGAGTGAGTGCGGATACACCGGCGTCGGCCCGACCACCGGGATCCGGCGCAGGTCGTGCCCGTCGGACCAGGCCAGCCGCGGCTTCTCCCCGACCAGCGAGGCGACGTCGGAGGACTCTGCGATGACGTCCATGAGGTGGTCGCTGCCGAAGTGCGGCCCTAGGCCGTCGATGGACAGCCCGAACTCCGCCACCAGGTCGTCGTAGTACAGCGCCCACTCGACGCCGGGGACCAGCCCCGGGATCCAGATGCGGTGCCCGACCAGCTGCGCGAGCGTCACGGTCCGCGCCCCGGCCAGCGGGTGCCGCGGCCCGACCAGCAGGTCCAGCCGCTCGTCGAGGACCCGGGCGGCCTCGATGCCGGCCGGCAGGCGGCGCGTCGGCGCGACGTACCGGAACGTGGCGTCGATCGTCCCGGTCTGCACGGCGGCCAGCGCCGTGTCGGCGTCGAACAGCGTGACCACGTCCAGGTCCACCTCCGGCCGCGCCTCGTGGAACCGGCGCAGCAGCACCGACATCGCGCTGCGCATGATGATGACGTCCACCCGCAGCGCGCGCCGCCCCGGCCGCACCGAGGCGATCGCCCGCTCCTCGGCCTGGATCAGGGCCCTGGCGTGGGGCAGGAACGCCTGGCCGTCGATGGTGAGCTGGGCACCGCGCGCCGTGCGGGTGAACAGGCGCACCGCGAGTTCCCTCTCCAGCCCGGCGATGCGCTTGGACACCGCCTGCTGGGTGACCGCGAGGTCGTTCGCGGCGTCCTGGAAGCGTCCGGTGTCGGCGGCGGCGACGAAGGTGCGCACGGCTTCGAGGTCCATGGCCGCCCAGCCTAGCCACACAACCGATGGTTGTGTCCGGGGCCCCTTCTGGTTGTTTGACCTGGGATTCAGCTCCCGGATTGGATGCCGTGGTCAGCCGATGGTTGTGGACGGGTGGAAGGGCGCGGGGATGGCAGACGGATCGAAGGGGACCGGCGGACGCAGGCTGGGGCGGCCGTTCGCCTGGCTGTGGTCCGCCTACGCGATCAGCACCCTGGGAACCTACTTCGCCTTCAACGCCTTCTCGCTGATCCTCATCCGGGTGCTGCACGCCGGCCCGGCACAGGTCGCGGCACTGTCGGCGTCCGGCGCGGCGGTCGGGGCGCTGGTGGCGGTGCCGCTGGGGCCGTGGGTGGAGTTCCGGCGCAAGCGGCCGGTGATGATGGCCATGGACCTGCTGCGCTTCGGCGCGCTGCTGACGATCCCGGTCGCGTACGGCTTCGGCGTGCTGAGCTTCGCCCAGATGCTGGTGGTGTCGGTGGTCGTGGGGGCGGCGGACATCACGTTCACGGCGGCCAGCGGCGCGTATCTGAGGTCGCTGCTCCCGCGCGAGGACCTGCTGGCCGCCAACGGCCGGTTCGAGTCGACGCAGTGGTCGGCGGTCGTGATCGGGCCGCCGCTGGGCGGTGCGGCGTTCGCCCTGCTGGGGCCGGTGACGACCGTTGTGGCGGACGCGGCGAGCTACCTGCTGTCGGCACTCGGGATCCGCGCGATCGGGCCGGACAGCGAGCGGGTGGACAAACGCGAGCGCACCTCCGGCCTGCGCGCCGCCGACCTCGTCGCCGGCTGGCGCCACATCCTCGGCGACCCGACCCTGCGCCCCCTGTTCTTCAACAGCGCAGCGGTCAACGCGCTGATCATGGCCGGCGAACCGCTGCTCAGCATCCTGATGCTCGGCCGCCTCGGCTTCCCGCCCTGGGAGTACGGCCTTGCCTTCGCCGTCCCCTGCCTCGGCGGCCTGCTCGGCTCCCGCTTGGCCCCACATCTGGTCGCCCGCTACGGCCGCGCCGCGATCCTGCGCACCGCCGGCACGGTGCGCGCGCTCTGGCCGATCGGGCTGGCCTTCGTGGGCCGCGGCCTGCCCGGCCTGGCCCTGGTGATCGTGGTGGAGCTGGGCCTGATCACCACCATCAGCGTCTACGCCCCCGTTCTGGCGACCCACCGGCTGGAACACGCGGGGACGGACAACGTCACCAGAGTCCTGTCGGCGTGGTCGATCACCTCCAAGACCACGATCGCCGCGGCCACCGCCTTGTGGGGCCTGATCGCGACGGTGACGAGCCCCCGCTTCGGCCTCGCCCTGGCCGGCGCGCTGTTGCTGGCGACGCCGCTGCTCCTGCCGCGCCGGTCCGGGATACTGTCACGCCATGCTTCGGTTCCCGTTCTCGACTCGGCGGAGTCCTGACATCGATCAGCAACTCCGCGAGCGTATAGCCACGGCGATGGAGGGCATCACGACGTATCAGAGCCGCAGCCGGATGAAAGACCTGCGCCACAGCGGCCGCGACACGAGTTCCGTCAGCGAGTCCGACGCGGCCGGTGCCTACAGCCTTTGGCAGCACGAGCTCGAAGGCAAGCGGGTCATGACCGGCTTCACCGTCGACGGCGTCGGCTACCGGGCGGCTTCGGAACGCGAGCAGGCCCACACCGGGAAGACCTGGATCGCCTTCTCGACGCCCTGCGAAGGCGGCGGCGACTTGCGGGAAGACCTGCCTGTCCTGATCCGTATGGGATGGCGGGCCCAAGCCGAACGCATCACCACCGTCGACGATCCGCGGGCGCGGAAGATCGCCGCCTGGGTCCGCGACCACCGCGTCAGCGGTCATACGGTGACGGTGACGACCGCTGCCGACGACGGCGAGCTCCTCGGCCTGCACATGACGGCTGAACTCCCCCGCCGCCGCCGCGCGCGAGAAAGCCCGGCACCGACCGCCGAAGCGGTCGGCACCGGGCCGTGAGAAGCAGAACCTACGCCGGCACCACGTTCACCAGCTTCGGCGCCCGCACGATGACCGTCCGCACGCCGCGCCCCTCCAGCGCGCGCTGCACGCCCTCGGAGGCCAGCGCCAGCTCGCGCAGCGCGTCCTGGTCGATGCCCGGGGGGACCTCCAGGCGGTCCTTCACCTTGCCCGCGACCTGCACCACGCACGTCACCGTCTCGTCCACCAGGTACGCGGGGTCCGCGACCGGGTAGGCGGCGTGCGCCACGGGGCCGTCGTGGCCCAGGCGGGACCACAGCTCCTCGGCGATGTGCGGGGCGAACGGCGCGGTCAGGACCACCAGGGCCTCGGCGGCCGGGCGCGGGACCGCGGACAGCCGGGTCAGGTGGTTGTTCAGCTCGATCAGCTTGCTGATCGCGGTGTTGAAGCGCATGCCCTCCATGTCGGCGCGGGCGCCGTCGATGGTCTTGTGCAGGGCGCGCAGCGTGGCCTCGTCGGGCTCGGCGTCGACGACCGTGACCTCGCCGGTCTCCTCGTCGATCACGTTGCGCCACAGCCGCTGCAGGAAGCGGAAGCTGCCGATCGAGGCCCGGGTGTCCCAGGGCTTGGACATGTCCAGCGGGCCCATCGACATCTCGTAGATGCGCAGGGTGTCGGCGCTGTACTCGTCGATCATGTCGTCCGGCGAGATGACGTTCTTCAGCGACTTGCCGATCTTGCCGAAGTGCTGGGTCACCTCCTCGCCCTCGTAGACGAACCGGCCGTCGACGTCCTCGACCCGGGAGGCCTCGACGTAGATCCCGCGGGCGTCGGTGTAGGAGGCGCCCTGGATCATGCCCTGGTTGTACAGCTTGCGGAACGGCTCGGCGCTGGTGACCTGGCCCAGGTCGAACAGCACCTTGTGCCAGAAGCGCGCGTACAGCAGGTGCAGCACCGCGTGCTCGGCGCCGCCGACGTACAGGTCCACGCCGCCGGTGTCCGCGGGGTCCTGCGGGCCCATCCAGTACTTCTCGGCCGCGGCGTCGACGAACCGGTCGTCGTCGCCCGGGGACAGGTAGCGCAGGTAGTACCAGCACGAGCCGGCCCACTGCGGCATGGTGTTGGTCTCGCGGTGGTACTGCCGCGGGCCGTCGCCCAGGTCCAGGGTGACGTTCACCCATTCGGCGGCGCGGGCCAGCGGCGGCTCCGGGGCGCTGGTGACGTCGCCGGCCTCGAAGGTCTTCGGCGAGAAGTCCTCGACCTCCGGCAGCTCCAGCGGCAGCATCGACTCCGGCAGCGCCTTCGCGATGCCGGCCTCGGGGCCGTCGACCGCGTAGACGATCGGGAACGGCTCGCCCCAGTAGCGCTGGCGCGAGAACAGCCAGTCGCGCAGCCGGTAGGTGACGGTGCCCTCGCCGATGCCCTTGGCGGTCAGCCACTCGGAGATGGCGCGGATCGCGGCCGGGACCGGCAGCCCCTCCAGCGACACCTCGTCGTTGGCGGAGTTCGTGATCTGCGCGGTCTTCGAGTCGTAGGCCTCGGTCCAGTCCTCGACGTTCTCCGACCACTCCGCCGGCGGCGCCACGACGATCCGCATCGGCAGGTCGAAGGCCCGCGCGAACTCGAAGTCGCGCTGGTCGTGCGCGGGCACCGCCATGATGGCGCCGGTGCCGTAGCCCATCAGCACGTAGTCGGCGATGAACACCGGCACGCCCTCGCCGTCGACCGGGTTCACCGCGAACGTGCCGGTGAACACGCCGGTCTTCTGCCGGCCCTCGGTCTGCCGCTCGACCTCGGTCTTGGCCGCGGCCAGCGCGCGGTAGGCGGCGACGGCCTCGGCCGGGGTGGCGTGTCCGCCAGTCCACTTCTCACGGGTGCCGGCCGGCCACTCCTCGGCCACGAAGGAGTCGACCAGCTCGTGCTCCGGCGCCAGCACCATGTACGTGGCGCCGAACAGCGTGTCGGGGCGCGTCGTGAAGATCTCGATGGTCTTCTCGGAGCCGTCGACGGCGGTGACGGGGAAGTGCACGCGCGCGCCCTCGGAGCGCCCGATCCAGTTGCGCTGCTGCAGCTTGATCGGCTCGGGCCAGTCCAGCCGGTCCAGGTCGGCCAGCAGCCGGTCGCCGTACTTGGTGATGCGCATCATCCACTGGCGCAGGTTGCGCTTGAACACCGGGTAGTTGCCGCGCTCGGAGCGGCCGTCCGCGGTGACCTCCTCGTTGGACAGCACGGTGCCCAGGCCGGGGCACCAGTTCACCGGGGCCTCGGCGATGTAGGCCAGGCGGTACGAGTCGATGATCGTCGCCTGCTCCTGCGCGGCCAGGTCCTGCCAGGCCCGGCCGTCCGGGGTCCGGCGCGCGCCGGAGGCGAACTGCCCGATCAGCATGCTGATCGGCCGGGCCCGGTCGGCCTGGTCGTCGTACCAGGAGTTGAAGATCTGCAGGAAGATCCACTGCGTCCACTTGTAGAAGGACACGTCGATGGTCGACACCCCGCGCCGGGTGTCGTGGCCGAAGCCGATGCGGTGGATCTGCTCCTTGTAGCGCGCGATGTTGCGCTCGGTGCTGACCCGCGGGTGGATGCCGTGCTCGACCGCGTACTGCTCGGCGGCCAGGCCGAAGGCGTCGAAGCCGATCGTGTGCAGCACCTTGTGGCCGGTCATCATCTTGTACCGGCCCAGCACGTCGGTCGCGATGTAGCCCAGCGGGTGGCCGACGTGCAGGCCGGCGCCGGAGGGGTACGGGAACATGTCCAGGATGTAGGCCTTGGGCTCCTGGGTGTCCGCCGGACAGTCGGGAACCTCGAAGGTGTGGTGCGCGGCCCAGTACTCCTGCCACCTCGGCTCGATCTCGGCCGCTACGGAGGCGGTGTACCGGAACTTGGGGTCGTCGCTCGCGGGCTTGGGCTGTGTGGTCTGCTCGCTCATCGTCGTCTCAGTCCTCAAGATACGTCTGGTCAGAATCACGTCTGGGTCTGTCATGAAGGTCCGCGCTGGAAATGAAAAAGCCCCTCGCGCATGGAGGGGAGCCGCGCTGACCGGAGCCTTGGGCGGCCCCGTCCTGTTTCAGCGCGGCGAACTAAGAAGCAGCGTCACAGCCCGCATGCCTCAAGGGTACCAGCGACGGCCTGGCGATATCCGCCCTACCTGCGGACCAGTCCCAGGACCAGCAGGATCTGCGCAAGGTGGTACGTGACGATGATCGGCACGTCGAGCTCCCAGTCCTTGCGGACGAACCGGGTCCACCCGATCATCGCGTCCGACACCGCGAACAGCAGCGCGCCGGGGATGATGCGCAGATCGCCGGTCCACCAGGCCGCGACCACCATCAGCGAGATGACGCTGACGTAGGCCAGCACCGGGACGCCCAGAGCCGGGTCCTCCTCGGCGGCCGCTCGCTGGACGCGCAGACCCACGGTCGCGAACATCGCGCCGGCCAGGACCAGACCGGTGATGACGAAGGAGATCGCGTAGCCGCCGTGCGCGTGCAGCCGGACGAAGGCCGCGATGTAGGCGACGTGCGCGAGCAGGAAGGCGCCCAGGCCGAGCACGAAGTTCCGGTCGGCGGACGGGGAGTCCTCCGGCAGCATCAGGAAGACGTCGCCGACCAGGCTCAGGACCAGCGCCGCGACCATGGTGACCAGCAGGTGGGCCGGGGTGTCGTGGGCGTCCGCGATGGCCAGGGCCGCGCCGATCAGCAGGACCATGGTCAGCGGCTTGGCGGCGTACTCCGCGCGCCGCGTTCCCGGCGAGGCCGGGTCCATGGTCCGGCGCGAGACGGCGGTCCAGTCGGCGATCGCGGCCACGAGGGTGAGCAGGGTCAGGGTGAGGGGCACAGCGGAAAGCTACTACTCGGTAGCTTCGCTGTCAGCAGTGCTGTGCGCGACAGCTCTCTCTGCTCTCTCTGTATATATGTGCGTCGTATAAATGTTCAGGCTTCGCGCTCTTGCTCCGGGCCCGGTTCATCAGGGGGCTCGGGGAGATCGACCTGCACCGGCACGGCCACCGGGGCCGCCGCCAGCTCCGGCTCGCGGCGCAGCCGCAGGAACCGCGGCGTCGGGAACGCCAGGAACCCCTCGGCCCGCCCCGCGGCGATGGCGATGCGCGCCAGGTCCCGGGCCTTCGGGAAGCACAGGTAGCGCGGCTCCCACACCGGCCGGTACTTCATGTTGGCCCGGTACAGCGACTCCAGCTGCCACCAGCGCGAGAACACCGACAGCACCACCCGGGCCAGGCGCAGGAACGGCCCGGCCCCGATGCGGCCGGCCCGCTCGAAGATGCTGCGGAACATCGCGAAGTTCAGCGAGACGCGCTCCACGCCGTGCCGCGGGCCGGCCTTGATCAGGTCGATGACCATGAACTCCACCAGGCCGTTCTCGGTGCCGCGCTCGCGCCGCATCAGGTCCAGCGAGAGCCCCTTGGTCCCCCACGGCACGAAGGACAACAGCGCGCGTAGCGCCCCGTCGCCGTCCAGGCATTCGACCATCACACACTGGCCGTCCGCCGGATCGCCGAGCCGGCCCAGCGCCATCGAGAAGCCGCGCTCGACGCTGCCGTCGCGCCAGTCGTCGGCCCGGCGCACCAGGGCCGCCATCTCCTCGGACGGGATCTCGGCGTGGCGCCGGATCCGGGTGGTGTAGCCGGCGCGCTCGACCCGGTTGTAGGCCTGCCGGACCACGCGCATCGCGCGGCCCTCCAGCGTGAACTCCTCGACCTCGACCACCGCCTCGTCGCCGAGTTCGACAGCGTCCAGGCCGAACCGGGCCAGGACCTTGCCGCCCTCCTCGGAGGACCCCATCACCGCCGGGACCCACGCGTGCTCGCGGGCCTCGGCCAGCCACGCCTCGATCGCCCCGGGCCAGGCCTCGATGTCGCCGATCGGATCGCCGGAGGCCAGCGACACCCCGCCCACCGGCCGGTAGGCGATCGCCGCCTTGCCCGACGGGGACCACTTGACCGCCTTGTCCCGGCGCAGGTTGAAATAGCCCAGCGAGTCCTGGTCGCCGAACTTGTCCAGCAGGGTGCGCAGCCGGTCGTCGTCCTCGGGCTGGTGCCGGACGGTCCCGCGGCGCGGCTGGAACAGCGCCCAGGCCACCGCCAGGATCATCACACTGCCGATCAGGTTGACCGTGACGTCCACCCAGTGCGGCACCTGCACGGCGGTGTCGTACCACCAGATCCCGGTCCCGGCCATGCCGGCCTTGAGCGTGTATAGCGCCTGATCGCCCAGGTCGGTGGCGGGGTTGGCGTCGTTCCAGGCCACCAGGGTGACGCCGAGCACCGTCGAGAGCGCCAGCGACACCGCGAGCACCACCAGGGCCAGCCGGAAGTTGGCGGCGTCGAAGACGGCGTAGAACTCCTTGCGGGCCCAGATCACCAGGCCGATGAACAGCGCCTGGATCACGAACGACACGATCAGCGGCGCCAGCGGCTGCAGGTCGGAGGAGGTGACGTTGTAGAGCAGCGCACTGATCGCCAGCCAGCCCAGCGGCCCGACGAACAGCCCCAGCACCATCAGCAGCCACCAGGCGATCCGCTTGCGCCGGCGCACTGCCGCGGCCAGCATCAGCATCAGCACGCCGAAGCCGATCGAGGGCACGCCGAGCAGGAAGCCCAGGCTGAACAGGATGTAGTCCGGCAGCCGGTCGATGCGCTCGTTGGTGCGCGGCGAGAGCGCCGACAGGATCGAGGCCAGCGCCACGATCCGGCAGTACCAGACCAGCAGCATCGGGATCCGGGCGCGGAAGCGCTGAGCGCGGCTCGCAGTCGCGGTCTCCGTCATCCGAACCCTTACCTCCGGCTGTGTATGGTTTCGAAGCTGATAGCCGTCCAATCTACTCAACGCCCGGGTTCATCCTGGAGTGCCGGAAGCGGAGCGTGGCGGGTCGGGCCTTTCGGGCAGGCGTGCCGGGGATTACTGGTACTCTCCGGGTCACCGCGGGTGGGGCGGTTACCAATGCGATCACTGGCGGACGATGTTGGGGGCAGACCCGATGGAGCAACAGCCCGGACGGCGGCAGCCTGGACGGCAAGGCCAGGGACGCCCCGGCGGGAACCGGTCGCAGCGGCCGCCCGAGGACTACGTCGAGGACGACCCGACGATGGTGCGGCCGTTCGTCCAGGCCAGGTCCGGCGGCCCCGCCTCTGGCGGTCCCAACCCGGGCGGCCCCGACTCTGGCAGCCCAAACTCTGGCGGCCCCGACTCCGGCGGCGGACGCCGCGCACGTCAGGGTGCTGACGGCGGGGCGCCCGGCGGGCGGTCCCGCCAGAACGGGCGCCAGCAGCCGAACGGACGCGCCGGCGACGGCGGCCGCAATCCGCAGAACGGACGCGGCCGGCCGAACGGCGCGGGCCCGGGTGCCGGCGTCCCCAATCCCCGGCCGCCGCGGGACACCGACCCGCGCCAGGTCCCCGGGCTGGTCTCCACCCCGATGCCGCCGCCGCGCGCGGTGGCCCGGCACACCCCGCCGCGGCAGCCGGAACCGGCCCCGGACCTGAGCGACCTGACCACGACGATGCCGCTCCTGGCCGTGCCCGCCGACGAGGGATACGACGGCTATGACGGCCATGCCGGTCACGACGGCTATGACGGTTACGACGACCGCGACGGCCGCCCGGACTACGACAACGCCCCGCCCGGCGAGCACGGGCACTACCACGACGACGCCGACAACGGCCGGCACCGCGGCAGCGGCCGCCCGCCGCGCGCGCTGAAGGTCGGCGCGCTCCTGGCCGGCGTGGCGGTGGTCAGCGTGGCCGCGTACAGCGTGCTCGGCGGCGGTTCGGGTTCGCCGGCGGCGGGACCGGCGGCCGCCGGGGCCGCCACCACGACCGGGGCGGCCGGCGCCCCCGGCACGCCCTCGGACAGCAGCGCGCCCGCCGCGCCGGTGCCGACCGGCACGACCTCGGGCACCAGCGCGTCGTCGTCGAGCACCCCGTCGCCGTCGCACACCACGAAGACGTCGGCGTCGAAGACCTCGTCGTCCTCGCACCCCTCGACGTCGAGCAGCTCCTCGATGGCGTCGCGGCCGAGCAGCGCGCCGCCGAGCACGGCCGGCACCTCGGCGGTCCCGCCGCCGTCGCCGAGCACGCCGTCGCCGACGTTCACGAGCCTGGGACCGGGCTCCAGCGGCCCGGCGGTCTCGCAACTTCAACAGAACCTCAAGGCATGGGGCGGCTACTACGGGTGGCCGAACCTGAAGGTGACAGGCAAGTGGGACCAGGCCACCACCAACGCGGTGCAGGCGTTCCAGGACAACACCCCAGGCACCAGCCCGCCCGACCCGTACGGGACATACGGCCCGGCCACGGACAAGGCGTTACAGCAGGCCGTGGGCTGATAGCCGGATTCGGGCCCCGGGACGAACATCAGAGTGATAGCGTCGGTGATCGCCCGAAGTCGCGCCACGCCACGAAGGACGTCACGGAGGCAGACATGTCCGCGCCGCAGCAGCCTTTGGAGCCCGACTTACCCGGGGTACCAGTGCGGTCGCACTACGCGGCGGACAGCCTCCGCCACGAGCCCGCGACCGGCACCGAATCCCCGCGAGAGCAGACCGAAGCCGGCGCCACCCGGCCCCGGCCCGCGAACGGAGGAGTTCAGCGTGGCTGAGACGAACGACGGCGGCCGTCGCCCGGCCCCGAGACAGACGCGCGCCGTGCCCGGCCAGAACCGGGGCGCGAGCGCGCCGCACACCGAGAGCAACCTGCCGATGACGCAGCCCCGGGTCCCGGACCCGTCGTGGCTGCCTGGTTCCGGACAGGGGCAGAGCCAGGTGACCGGGTACGGACAGCAGCCGGGCGGTCGCGGACCGCAGGCGGGTGCTCATCCGGGCGCGGGTGCCAGTGCGGCACAGGGTGCGCAGCATCCTTCGTTCCAGCCTCGGCCGAGCGCTCCGCAGCAGGGCGCCGCGGGACAGCATCCGTCGTTCCAGCCGCGTCCGTACGCGCCGCAGCAGCCCGCCGCCGGACAGCATCCGTCGTTCCAGCCCCGGCCGGGCGCTCCGGGCGCTCAGCCTGCTCCGGCGCAGCAGCATCCTTCCTTCCAGCCGCGCCCGAACGCGCCGCAGGCTGGGATGCCGGCCGCACCGCAGCATCCGTCGTTCCAGCCGCGCCCGGCCCAGCCGCAGTCCGCGGCTCCCTCCGGCCAGCACCCCTCGTTCCAGCCCCGGCCGAACGCGCCGCAGCCCGGGATGCCGAGCGCCGCGGCCCAGCAGTCCGCCGCACCGCAGCACCCCTCGTTCCAGCCCCGACCGGCTGCTCCCGAGGGCCGAAGCGCCCTCCCCCAGCGCCAGTCGACGGCCCCGGCCGCCCAGGGTGCCGAGGGCCTCACCCGCGACCTGCGGACCCCGGCGCCGTCGCGGCGTCCGGAGCCCGAGTGGTTGCGGGCCGCCGAGGAGCGCCGCATAGCCGGCTCCGCCTCCGGCGGCGACTCGCGGCTGCCTGAGCGCCGCACCGAGATCACGCGGTTGTCCGAGCGGGCGATCGGACAGGAACTGTTCCGGCGCCCGGTCGACGAGACCACGGTGATGCCCTCGTCGGGGTCCGGGTACTTCGGCGGCGGCGATGACGACGACCTGCCCCCGTTCGGCCGCGGCGGCTCCGACGGCCCCTCCGGCGGCCGGCACCGGGGCCCGCGGCGTCCCGCGTTCCGGGCCGCCGTGCCGATCGCGGCGGTGCTCGCGGCCGGCGGCGGCGCGCTCGGGCTGGTGCACGCGGTGTCCTCCGGGGCTCCCGGCTCGGCCGTGGACATGGCGTCGGGGAACAACAACTCGACCATCACCACCGACCTGAGCAACGCGCCCTCCGACGGCTCCACCGGGGCCAACCCGGCCAGCTCCGATCCGGCGACCTCGCCGCTGGACGCGACCACCTCCGGCGGCGATTCGCTCTCCGCGCCGAACCCCGGCCAGCAGACCAGCGCCCCCGGCTCGCGCAGCACGGCGCCCAGCACGTCGACCACCGCCGGCGGCACGTCCTCCGCGCCGGGCACGCCGCTCACCTCGGCGCCCGGAATCCCGTCCAACGGCCCGATCTCGAGCACCCAGCCGGGCGCCCCGGCCACCAGCCCGGTCTCCACCACGCCCAGCACCCCGGGCGCCCCGACCGGCACCTCGTCGGACCCCGGCACGCCGGCCCCGCCGACCTCGTCGCTGCCGAACACCCCGGTCTCCAGCACGCCCGGCACCCCGGGCACGCCCACGACCCCGACGCCGACCACCCCGACGACGCCGACCCCGACCACCCCGGCGCCGACACCCACCTCCTCGGCTCCCAGCACCCCGGACCCGAGCACCCCGCAGATCTCCCCCAGTGCGGGCACCCTGCAGGCCGGCGACACCGGCCCGAACGTCTCCATCCTGCAGACCCTGCTGGACCGCCTCGGCACCCCCACCTGGGTCCCGGTGACCGGGGTCTACGACACCCGCACCACCGACGCCGTCGCCTACGTGCAGAACATGCTCAACATCACCGCCGACCCGCGCGGCATCTGCGGACCGACCACCGCCGCGGCGATCAACACGCTGGCCGCTCACTGAGGCCGGCGCCGACGCCGACACTGAAAGGTCGCGCCGGGACCGGGAAACTCCCGGCGCGACCATAAATCGTGGGTAGAGACGGGTAGAGATGCGGGCTGGTCGCGGGCTGGGTCGCGGGCTGGGTCGCGGGCGCGGATCAGCGCTCAGCAATCCGGCCCGTAAAGCCGGTAATACCGCTCCACCAACCCGCTCTCAACGATCGCCGCATCCGTCCGCGCCACATCGTGCCCGGCCGAGAACCCGTGCCCGGGCCGCGCCAGCGTGCACGCGCCCCAGGCCAGCACCGCCATCGTCAGGTCCGACTGCCGCACCGGCCCACGGTCTCCGCGCGATGAGGGCACTTGCAGCACGTCGGCCAGGACCGTGACCGGTCCGTTCGCCAGCGTGTACCGGACCCCCACGCGCGCCACCTCCTCGACCCGCTCGGCACGCTCGGCCAACCCGCGCACGTCGATCTCCGAGCCGCACCCGGACACGCTCGCGATGAAGCAGTCCCCGGGCAGGAAGTCCAGGTCCTCGCCACCAAGGCTGGTGCGTCCGGTCGCGGACACGATCAGAGTCGGCCGATGGCCGTCCAGCAACGCGGCCAGGTCCGGCGCGGTCAGGAACCCGGCCTCGTGCGCCGCGACCAGCTTCCGCCACCCGGTGTCGTGCACCGCGACCCGCATCCGCTGGCCCCGCAGCACCGCCGCCACCTGGGCACCGACCGTGCCATAGCCGACGACCAGCGCGGACGCCTCGTCGAAGGACTCCCCCGGCAGCAGGTCGCGGATCGAGCGCACCACGGACTCGGCGATCCAGTGCGCCTCGATGCCACGCTTCACCGCACTGCGCGCCGCGCTGAACACCGGCAGGGACAGGGGTAGGGACGGGGGCAAGCGCACCAGCGCCGCGCCATCGGCAGTGTCGGCAGCGCCATCGGCAGCAGTGTCGGCAGCGGTATCGACATCGGCATGGCCATCGGTACCGGTGCCGGTGTTGGTGCCGGTGTTGGTGCCGGTGTTGGTGCCGGTGTTGGTGCCGGTGTTGGTGTCGGCGTCGCTGTCCGCGTCGGCGTCGCCGTCGGCGTCGTCGAGCCCTTCAACACCCGACACCGACTGCTCGACCAGCCCCCGAAACCACGGCAGCAGCTCCGGCGCGAGCCTGGTCAGCGCCGCCAGCACCTGCCCGCCGTCGTCGATCACCACGCTCGGTTCGGCGACCCGCGCCGCGTGCCGCCGCAGCGCGGTCTCCGCGTCGGACAGCGGCAGGACCGCGATGCCGAGGCCGGCCAGATGGGCTTCCACCCGCTGCCGCAGTTTGTACGGATAATCCTTCTTCAGCACCGTCATCGCCTCGGGCCGCGCGCCGAGCGCGATCAGCGTCTGGGCCTGCACCACCAGGTCCGACAGCAGGTGCCCGACCAGCACCACCCCGCATTTTCCGAGCGGCTTGTCCGGGACCTGCTCCGGCAGCCCGGCCAGCAGCGGCAGTTGCGTGGCGAAGGAGTCGGTCTCGAACACGGTGAACGGCACGCCTTCCAGACACCCCAGGGCCCGCGCCGCGTCCGCTTCGCCGACCTCCGTGCAGTTCAGCAGCGTCGCGGACAGCACCAGTTGCGCGTTGCCCCGGTCGCGGGGCCGGCACGCCGGGGCGATGGCGATCAGCATGCTGCCATTACCGCCGGCGCCGAGCGGGACCAGCCACGCGCCCGGGCCGAGGCGGTGCCGCCGCGCGGCGGCCGGGAACGCCGCCTCGATCCGATCCAGCACCTCGGCCAGCACCAGGCGGCCCTGTTCGGCGGTACCCTGGAGCTCGGTGATCGCGGTGGAGGGGCCGCGGTGGTGCATGTCCATCACAGCCCACGTATACCAGATTGCTGCGAATCGACCGTTTCACCACGCGCCCGGCCGCGACTAGTCATGCATATGACGAAGGCCGGGGAAGTCCGGCGAACCCCTGGCAGACGCCTGTGCGTCGCGTCACAGAGCGGACCGGTGCCGGGAACGTGGACACGGCCGTCCCATTCCGTGAGCGAGAATGAGGAGATGACCACCGGCCCGACTGACGACCTCACCCCCGCGCAACGGGCGGCCGCGGTCCGCCGCCTGGAGAAGGCGATCGGCTCGCTGGCCGGGGTGGCCATCCAGCGGATGGAAGAGCGCCTGGCCTGGTACCGGGCCATGCCGCCGGACAACCGCTCCTGGATCGGCCTGGTCGTGCAGGCCGGGATCGCGGCCTTCGTGGAGTGGTTCCGCAACCCGCAGGACCGCACCGCGATCAGCGCCGACGTCTTCGGCACCGCCCCGCGCGAGCTGACCCGCTCGGTGACGCTGCGCCAGACCGTCGAGCTGGTCCGCACGACGATAGAGGTGGTCGAGGAGGGCATCGGCCAGATCGCGCAGGGTCCCACGGAGCAGGCGGCGCTGCGCGAGGGCATGCTGCGCTACTCCCGCGAGATCGCCTTCGCCGCCGCGCAGGTCTACGCGCAGGCCGCGGAGCTGCGCGGGGCGTGGGACGCGCGGCTGGAGGCGCTGGTCGTCGACGAGCTGATGCGCGGCGACGTGCTGGACGACACCGTGCGCTCCCGCGCCGCGGCCCTGGGCTGGGACAGCGCCTCGGGCCTGGTGGTCGTGGTCGGCACCACCCCCAAGCCGCTGGACAACCGGGAGAACGTCCGGCAGCACACCGCGCTGGTCGCCGACGCCGTGCACCGCGCCGCGCGCCGGGCCCGGCTGACCGTGCTCACCGGGGTGCAGTCGGACCGGCTGGTGGTGATCATCGGCGGCGCCGAGGACCCGCTGACGGCGACCCGGGCGCTGGCCAACGAGTTCGGGCCGGGACCGCTGGTGATCGGCCCCGTTGTCGAAGACCTCCTGTCGGCGGGCATTTCCGCCCAAGCCGCCCTGTCGGCTCTGCGGGCCGCCGGCGCCTGGCCGGACGCCCCGCGCCCGGTCCTGGCCGCCGAACTGCTGCCCGAGCGGGCCCTGGCCGGCGACGAGGCGGCGAAGGCCCAACTGGTCACCGAGGTCTACCGGCCGCTGGAGTCCGCGGGCGCGGCTCTGCTGGAAACCGTCTCGGCGTATCTGGAACAGGCCGCTTCCCTGGAGAGCGCCGCCCGGATGCTGTTCGTTCATCCCAACACCGTGCGGTACCGGCTGAAAAGGGTGAGCGACCTCACAGGGCTCAATCCCGCGCAGCCGCGCGCGGCGTTCACCCTCCATATGGCGCTGGCCTTGGGAAGGCTGGCGGGGCCCGCTAACGGTTTGTAGGAAACCTCCAAGATCCAGACCAAGATCTTCGTCCGCCCCGCTAAAGGCAATCTCGCGGTTGACGAACGAGAGTGAATGACGTGCTAGTTCTCGTCGCGCCGGGCCAGGGTGCCCAGACCCCAGGATTTCTCACCCCGTGGCTCGAAGTCCCGGGTTTCGCCGACCGGCTGACCTGGTGGTCCGCCGTGTCCGGCCTGGACCTGGTGCACTACGGCACCGAGGCCGACGCCGACACCATCAAGGACACCGCGGTCGCGCAGCCGCTGCTGGTCGCCGCCGGCATCGCCTCGGCGCTGGCGCTGTTCCCGCACCCGGCCGACGCCTTCAAGATGGTCGGCGCGGCCGGCGGCCACTCCGTCGGCGAGATCACCGCCGCCGCGGGCACCGGCGTCATCAGCGCCGAGGCCGCCATGGTCTTCGTCCGCGAGCGCGGCCGGCTGATGGCCCAGGCCGCCGCCGTCACCCCGACCGGCATGACCGCCGTGCTCGGCGGCGAGCGCGACGTGGTGCTGGCCAAGATCGCCGAGCACAACCTCATCCCGGCCAACAACAACGGCGCCGGCCAGATCGTCGCCGCCGGCACGCTGGAGGACCTGGCCCGCTTCCAGGACGACGCCCCGGCGGGGGGGCGCCTGCGGCCGCTGAGCGTGGCCGGCGCCTTCCACACCCAGCACATGGGCTCGGCCGTGGAGCAGCTCTCCACGCTGGCCAAGGGCATCACCACCCGCGACCCGCGCACCCGCCTGGTGTCCAACGCCGACGGCGCGGTCGTGCACGACGGCCGCGAGGTGCTGCGCCGCCTGGTCGCGCAGGTGTCGAACCCCGTGCGCTGGGACCTGTGCATGGATACATTCGGCGAACTCGGGGTAACCGGCATCCTTGAGGTGCCGCCGGCCGGCACCCTGACGGGTCTGGCCAAGCGCGCCCTCAAGGGCGTGGAGACCTTCGCCTTGAAGACGCCGGACGACCTGGACGCCGCGCGCGAGTTCGCCGCCAAGCACGCCGAACCCGCCGAGGCCAACGAACTGGACGCCGCCCCGACCTGGCGCCTGGTGATCGCCCCCCACGGGGGCACGGTGCGCCGCGGCGCGCTCGAGGCCGGGGACAAGATCGTGCCGGACACCGCCGTGGCGACCGTGGTCGCGCGCGGCGGCGAGCACGAGATCACGGTGCGGCACGAGGGCCAGGTCCTCGAGTGGCTCGTGGAGGACGGGGATCCGGTCGCGCCGGGGCAGCCGCTCTTGCGCGTCCATCCGACGGGCTCGCTCGCTTAGGGCCCGTCCCCAGCGAAGTCCCGGCCGGCCCGACAGTCGAAAGAGGGGATCCGATCATGGCAGTCATCAGGGAGAAGCAGGGCGCGGCCCACACCCGCATCATGGGTGTCGGCGGCTACGTGCCCAGCCGAGTCATCGACAACGAAGAGGTCTGCACCTGGATAGACTCCTCCGACGAGTGGATCCGGACGCGCTCGGGCATCGCCGAGCGCCGTTGGGCCACGCCGGAGGAGACCGTCCTGGAGATGGCCGTCGAGGCCTCCGGCAAGGCGCTGGCCGCCGCCGGGATCTCCGGGGACCAGGTCGGCGCGATCATCGTGGCCACGGTGTCGCACTTCGCCCAGACCCCCGCCCTGGCCTGCCTCGTCGCCGACCGTCTGGGCACCAACGGCGCCGCCTACGACATCTCGGCCGGCTGCGCGGGCTTCTGCTACGGCGTGGCGCAGGCCTCGGACATGGTCAAGGCCGGCACCGCCGAGTACGTGCTGGTGATCGGCGTGGAGCGGCTGTCCGACCTGACCGACATCCACGACCGCGGCACCGCCTTCATCTTCGGCGACGGAGCCGGCGCGGTGGTGATAGGCCCGTCCGACACCCCCGGCATCGGCCCGGTGGTGTGGGGCTCCGAGGGCGACAAGTACGGCACCATCACGCAGACCTTCCCCTGGGGCCAGGCCCCGGAGCCGGAGGAGGACGGCGGCGAGGTGCGCGGCCCGTTCCTGCAGATGGAGGGCCAGGCGGTCTTCCGCTGGGCCTCCTACCAGATGGCCGAGGTCTCGCTGAAGGCGCTGGCCGAGGCCGGCATCACCGCCTCCGACCTGGACGCCTTCATCCCGCACCAGGCCAACATGCGCATCACCGACCGGCTGGTGAAGGTCCTGGACCTGCCCGAGCACGTACCGGTCGCCCGCACCATCGCCGAGTTCGGCAACAACTCCGCGGCCACCATCCCGCTGGCCATGGAGCGCATGCTCAACGACGGCTCGGCGCCGCACGGCGGCCTGGCCCTGCTCATCGGTTTCGGGGCGGGTCTGGTCTACGCGGCGCAGGTCGTTAGTCTCCCCTAGGGCTTCGCGGCTACGCGGATCCCGTTCATCCCAATAAAGAAAACAACGAAGGAGCGCCACACAATGGCTCTGACCCAGGAAGAGATCCTCGCGGACCTCGCCGAGATCGTCGAAGAGGTCGCCGGCGTCGACGCCGCCGACGTGCAGCTGGACAAGTCCTTCACCGGCGACCTGGACGTCGACTCGCTGACCATGGTCGAGGTCGTCGTGGCCGCCGAGGAGAAGTTCAACGTGAAGATCCCGGACGACGCCGTCAAGGACCTGTCCACGGTCGGCGACGCGGTCGGCTACATCCAGAAGAACCAGGCGGCCTGAGCCACGAGCTAGGCCCGCTGTAACGCAGAACCCGCACTACGGCCGTCCGGCCGGCAGAACCCGTTTTGAACCAGAGATAGAAGGTAAGGCTCGTGACTGCTCGCAAGTCTGTTGTCGTCACCGGGGTCGGTGCGACCACGCCGCTCGGCGGGGACGCCGCCTCGTTCTGGGACGGGTTGCTGGCCGGACGCTCCGGGGTCCGCGATCTCACTGAGGACTGGGCCGAGCAGCTGCCGGTGCGCTTCGCCGCGCGGGTCGCCGTCGAGCCCTCCGCGCACCTCAAGCCGGTCGAGATGCGGCGCCTGGACCGCTCGGCGCAGTTCGCGCTGATCGCCGCCCGGGAGGCCTGGAAGGACGCCGGCTTCGACGGCAAGTCCGCCGAGCCGAACCGGCTGGGCGTCATGGTCGGCTCGGGCATCGGCGGCGTCACCACGCTGCTGAGCGCCTACGACGACCTGCTCAACAAGGGCCCGCGCGCGGTCGGCCCGCGCACCGTCCCCATGCTCATGCCGAACTCCCCGGCGGCCTACGTCGGCCTGGAGTTCGACGCCCGCGCCGGCGTGCACGCGCCGGTGTCGGCCTGCGCCACCGGCGCCGAGGCCGTCGGCCACGCCATCGAGATGATCCGCTCCGGCCGCGCCGACGTGGTGCTGGCCGGCGGCACCGAGGCGGCCATCCACCCGCTGCCGATCGCGGCCTTCGCCAACATGATGGCGATGTCCAAGCGCAACGACGACCCGCGGCACGCCTCCCGGCCCTTCGACGTCAGCCGGGACGGCTTCGTGCTCGGCGAGGGCGCCGGCATCCTGGTCCTGGAGTCGGCCGAGCACGCCGCCGCGCGCGGCGCCCGGGTCTATGCCGAGGCCGCCGGCGTCGGCTTCTCCGCCGACTCCCACGACATCGCCCAGCCCGAGCCCGACGGCCGCGGCGTCGCCGAGGCGCTGGCCTTCGCGCTGGAGGACGCCGACCTGTCGGCCGGCGACGTCAAGCACCTGAACGCGCACGCCACCAGCACCCCGCGCGGCGACCTCGCCGAGATCATGGCCTTCCGCAAGATCCTGGGCTCGGCCGCCGAGGACGTCGCGATCTCGGCCACCAAGTCCATGCACGGGCACCTGCTCGGCGGCACCGGCGCCATCGAGTCGGTGGCCACCGTCCTGGCCCTGCACCACCGCCAGGCCCCGCCGACGATCAACATCGAGACCCTGGACCCCGAGGTCACCCTGGACATCGTCCGCGACAAGCCGCGGGCGCTGCCCGAGGGCCAGATCGCGGCGCTCAACGACTCCTTCGGATTCGGAGGGCACAACGTGGTCGTGGCCTTCCGGTCCGTCTGAGATCGGAAGACACAGCGATGTCAGTGACCGAAACCGTGGCGGCGCCGGCGATCCCGGCGCCGGCCAAGCCCTCCCGCCCCTCCCGCGAGGATGACCCGCGCAACCCGGTCGGCCGCCTGGAGCGGCTGTTCGACGCCGGGACCACGGAGCTGCTGACCCCGGTCGACGACTCCGGCTTCCTGGCCGCGGCGGGCCTGATCGACGGCGTCCGCACCGTGGCCTACGCCTCGGACGCCACCATCCAGGCCGGCGCCATGGGCGCCACCGGCTGCCAGGTCATCCTGACCGCCTACGAGCACGCCATGGCCGCCGGCAGCCCGATCGTCGCGCTCTTCCACTCCTCCGGCGCCCGCCTGCAGGAAGGCGTGGCCTCGCTGCACGCGGTGGGCCAGGTCTTCGCGGCCATGACCCGGGCCAGCGGCAAGATCCCGCAGATCTCCGTGGTCCTGGGCCCGGCGGCCGGCGGCGCGGCCTACGGCCCGGCGCTGACCGACATCGTGATCCTGGGCCCGGCCGGCCGCATCTTCGTCACCGGCCCGGACGTGGTCCGCTCGGTCACCGGCGAGGACGTCGACGCGCTGCGCCTGGGCGGCCCCGAGCCGCACGGCCGGCGCTCCGGCGTGGTGCACGTCGTGGCCGACACCGACGACGCGGCGTACTCCAGCGCCCGCAAGCTGGCCGCGCTGCTGGGCGACCAGGGCACCCTGGACGTCTCGGCGGTCGAGGACCGCGACCTGGCGCACCTGCTGCCGGCCTCGCCGAAGCGCGCCTACGACGTCCACCCGCTGGTGAACGCGGTCTTCGACAAGGCCGGCGTGGAGCTGCACCCCAAGTGGGCCCCGAACGTGGTGACGGCGCTGGGCCGCTTCGGCGGCCGCACGGTCGGCGTCATCGCCAACAACCCGCTGCGCCTGGGCGGCTGCCTGGACTCGGCCTCGGCGGAGAAGGCGGCCCGCTTCGTGCGGATGTGCGACGCCTTCGGCGTCCCGCTGATCGTCCTGGTGGACGTCCCCGGCTACCTGCCCGGCGTCGGCCAGGAGTGGGACGGCGTGGTCCGCCGCGGCGCGAAGCTCCTGCACGCCTTCGCCGAGTGCGTGGTCCCGCGCGTCACCCTGGTGACCCGCAAGACCTACGGCGGCGCCTACATCGCGATGAACTCCCGGTCCCTGGGCGCCACGAAGGTCTACGCCTGGCCCACCGCCGAGGTCGCTGTCATGGGCGCGGTCGCCGCCGTCCGCATCATCCACCGCCGCAAGCTCGCCGAGGTCAGCGACGACATCCGCCCCCAGATGGAGCAGGAACTCGCCGCCGAGCACGAACTGGTCTCCGGCGGCGTCCAGCGCGCCATCGAGATCGGCGTCGTCGACGAGGTCGTGGAGCCCGCCGCTTCCCGCGGCGCCATCGCGGCGGCCATCGCCGCAGCGCCCGGCGGCATCGGCGGAGGTGCGCTGGTGCGCGGGCAGCATGGGAACATCCCGCTGTAGCTGCTGTAGGGTCAGCCCTCGGCTTTGCGCTTTCGCGCTGGTCGGGGGCTGATTCGTTTCGGGGGTGCTTGTGGGGGAACAGCCGGACGCCATCACGATCGACTATGCACGCGGGATCCTGATGAGCGCCCGTGGCGAGATCAACGAGAAGACCGTGAACGCCACCCGGATCCTGGCCCAAGCGTTTCCGGACTCCTACACGACGCAGCTGGTCGAAAAGCTCCTCCGCCATTCCTATTTCTTCCGCGACCACCCCGATCTTCAGCTGTCGCTCCTGGAAGAGGCTGTGGACGCCGCCCGCCGGATCAAGGAGACCGAGCCCATGTGGCCGGGATTAGTGATCAACGCGATAAGCCGCCACGCCGCGTGGTTTCAGGAGCAGGGCCGATGGTCCGAGGCCATGGACGTCTTCGCAGAGCTGGAGCGCTATCGCGGCCTGCAGTCCAGGCTTGAGCGGCATCCGGGCTCCCGGATCAACACCAGCCTGGACAACTGGGCCACGGCTCTGGAGGAATCAGGGCTGCGCGCGGAAGCCGTCGAGCTCTGGTATGACGAGTTCGACCACGAACGGACGCTGAGCTATTCGGCAGGCTTGCCCTGGACCGTCGTGGCTCTGACAGACACGCTCGAAGCGCTGGAACGCTTCGACGAGGCGGTGGCAGTCTTCTCCGTGGGCTCCGACCGGTCGAAACCCGAACGGGGCCTGTGCGACCTGGTCCATCTGGCCCGCATCCACCAGGCTGCGGGGAACCGGGACGCCCGCGTCGCCACGCTGGAGGAAGCCGCGTCAGCCCTGGCCGCACTGCCCCGGCACGACAAGAACGGCTGGCCCGAGAAGTTCTACGGCTCCTCTTTCAAGTACTACCTGGTCTGCTCGACCCGAGCCGACGAACCACCCCGCAGTGCCGGTGAGCCTGACTACTCCTACGGCAGCTACTGGTGGTCGCCCGGGCTGCGGGCCCGCTTCCACGGAGAGGCCGAGGTCCTCCTCGCCGAGTCCTCCGTGCTGCCGCACGGTCCGGATCGGGTGATCCGCCACCGCCGCGCGACGGTCAGGCTCGCGTCCGCACTCATGGAGCACCGCACCCACCACCGCCTCGCAGAACCCTTCGACGAAGGTGTGCACCTCGCCGAACAGGCGGTGCGCGGCGGGTCGGAGGCGGCGCCGGAACTGCTGGCCCGCGCCTTGCTGGACCGGGCACAGTACCGGGCGACCTGTCAGGACTTCGCAGGGGCCGCCGCCGACTTCGGGACGGCCCTGGACCTCGTCAAACGGTGAGGCCTCAGCCCACGCAGGGCCCGTCGCACTTCACCGGGAACGTCTTCACGTGCTCCAGCAACGCGTCGAGCTCGCACGTCGCCAGGCAGATCCCCTGATCCCCGCTCCCGTAGTACAAGTGGACCACCCCGTCGATGACGATCGCGCCGGCGGGGAACGTCACCCGGTTCACGATCCCGGTCAGCTCGGTCTCGGTCTGCGGCGTCAGCAGCGGTGCGGGGGTCCGCGCGATCACCTTCCACGGCTCCTCCAGATCGAGCAGCGCGGCGCTGATCTGCCACTCCGGCTCCTCCTCGCTGTCGGAGTTGCAGTAGAAGAACAGCCAGCCGTCCTCGGTGCGGATCGGCGGGGCGCCGAGTTCCGGGCCCCGGCGGACGCGCTTCTTCACCAGCTCGGCGCGGTCGCCGGGGATCAGGACCGCGGAGGTGTCGTAGGCGGCGACCGCGGCGGCGATGTGGCCCGGCGGCGGGTTCTTGACCGCGGCCAGGTCGTCGAAGGCGGCGTGCAGGATCGCCGCGCCGGGAGTGTCGGAGCACCAGGTGAAGAACCAGATGTACGTGCCCCCGATCGGTTCGGGGAGCAAGGTCGCGGCCTTCGACGGCGCGCCCTGCGGGCCGACGACGCCGTGCTTGGTGACGGTCTCGGCCCGCAGGTCGGGCGTGGTCGCCAGAGCGATACGGACCTTGATGTCCGGCGGCGTGCCCTCGACGGCCGTGTAGTAGATGTAGTACTCGCCGTCGAGGAACACCACGCGCGGGTCCTCGCAGCCCAGGCCCTGCTCATACGGCTGGTCCGGGGCGATCAGCGGCTCGGGGCGGCGTACGAAGGTCACACCGTCGGTGCTGTCGGCGATGCCGATCGAGGAGACGTACTCCCCCGCCGTACTGAAGCTCACGCCGTTGGTGGCGCGGTACAGCATGTGGATGACACCGTCCGCGCCTCGGACGACCGTGCCGTTGAGCACCGAGCCGGCCTCCCAGGGCTGGTCCGGGTTGCGGCGCAGGATCGGGTTGGCAGGATGACGCTTCATCAACATGCAGTCATCCTGCCGCAGAACCTAGCCCTCAAGCAGGACCCTGCCATAGTTCGCCATCGACCGGTTGTAGCGCGGCAGGTGCTTGGCCAGTGCCACGAGCACCAGGGAAAGCCCCTCACGGTCGCGGCCGAGCGTGGACAGGCACAGCGCGATCGTGCAGTCCAGCGCATCGGACAGGTGGTCCTCGCCGCCGGTCTCCTTCTCCTTGAGCAGCGTCGCCAGCGCGTCCTCGACCCGCCCGATGTTCCGCAGCGAGCTCGACATCTGGATGATGGCCCGCCGCCGGTTCTCCCCGGTCAGGCCGCCGATTTCCAGCGCCTCGGCATACATCGGCACGGCGAGGTCCGAGTGCCCCCAGCTGTCGCGCGCGCAACCGCGATGGAAGATCGCGTCGGCATCGCCCTCAGGGAGCTCGGCGGCCAGCGCGTCGACCTCCGCGATGAACTTCTCCTCGTCGTAGTCGTCGATCGCGGCGAACAGAGCGGCCACACGGCGGTTGACGTCGGCCTTCAGGTCGGCGGTCATAGGAATTCCCCTCCTGGTGAAAACGATCTGCCTGGCGAGGAAGATCTTGCCGAGGCGCTACGATCATCGGAAGTCTTTCGGCCACCGCCGAAACACCTGCCCCTCCCAGGAAGGCCCCGATGGTCATCAGCCTCGGCTTCGGCCCGGCCGACCTGGCCCGCTGCCGGTTCGCGATCTCGCCGGCCTTCGAGACGCTGTCCGCGATCCGCGACGCGACCGGCTCCCAGGGCCCCGGCGCGCACGCCCGCTGGCTGGACAGTGTCCGCCCGGCGCTGCCCGGGCTGGGCCTGGAGCCGATCGTCCTGCTCCAGCCCCGCCGCGGCTACACCCCCGACTTCCTCGCGCCCCCGCCGACCGCCCCGGTCGGCGACTTCGACGCCGAGCTGACCCGGATCGCCGCCACCCCCGCGCCGGTCGTGCGCCGCGAGATCGAGCTCGCGCTGCGCTACACCCCCGGCGGCCGCGACACCCCGACCGGCCGGCTGCTGCTCGGCGACCCCGCCGAGGTCCTCAGCCTGCTGACGCAGCTGATCCGCGGCGCCTGGGAGACGCTGGTCGCGCCGCACTGGCCGCGGATCAGGACCCTGCTGGAGGCCGACGTCGCCCACCAGTCCCGGCGGCTGGCCGCCGGCGGCCTGGACGCCCTGTTCTCCGACCTGCACCCGACCGTCCACTGGACCGGCGACACCCTGATCCGCGACCCGGGCGGCGACGAGCACCACGACCTCGACGGCCGCGGGCTGATCCTGATGCCGAGCGCGTTCAAGTGGGACGAGGTCATCGTCATCACCGACGCCCCCTGGCAGCCGACCCTCGTCTACCCGGCACGCGGCCTGGGCAACGCCTTCGAGGCCCGGCGCGGCACCCCGGCGGCGGCCCTGACCAAGCTCGTCGGCCGCACCCGCGCGCACCTGCTCACCGGCTTGGAGGAGCCGGCCTCCACCAGCCGCCTGGCGCACCGGCACGCGCTCGCGCTCGGCACCGTCTCGGAGCACCTGTCGGTGCTGCGCGAGGCCGGCATGGTCGTCGGCGAGCGGCAGCGGCACGAGATCCGATACCGGCGGACCGACTTGGGCGACCGGGTGGTGCGGGGGCACTAAGGGCGTGCCGACCTACGAGGCGTCCAGGACCTCGTCGCGGAAGTCCAAGACCTGGTCCACCAGGGCGCCGACGTCGCTCGCGCCCTCCATGACATGCCCCGCGCCCTCCACGGGCACGAGGTCCGCGCGGACACCGGCCGAGCGCAGCGCGGCCGCGAGATTCTCGCTCTCGGTATACGGGACGAGCGCGTCCGCCGCGCCGTGCATGATGAGGAAGGGCGGGGCGTCCGCGTGGACCTGGCGCGTCGGGCTGGCCGCGCGGGCGCGGTCCCAGACTCCCGGCACTCCGCCGTCGAGCAGCGCGTAGATCGGGTTGCCGGGAATGTCCGCGCCCTGGGCTCCCGTGACGAAGTCAGCCGGGCCGTACCAGTCGACGACCCCGTGGATCGGCGCTCCGGACTCTTTGTCGAGCGCCGCGAGCGCGGCCAGCGTCGCGCCGGCCGACTCGCCCCACAGCGCGAAGCGCCGGGCATCCAGGCCTAGTTCTTCGGCAGCCTCGGACAATACGCACACCGCGCTCTCAACATCCTCCAGCTGCGCCGGGAACACCGCCTCCGACGAGAGCCGGTAGTCGAGGTCTGCCACGGCGTACCCCCGCGAGAGCAGCCGCTGGTAGAACCCGGGCGACTCCAGCTCTTCCAAGGGCCCCGGCAGATCCACCCGCGAGCCGGCCCCGAAGGCGCCGCCGTGCAGGAACGCTATGAGGGGCTTGCGACCCTCGCCCGGCGGCACGCGCAGGTCCGCGTGCAGCGGCCGGAAGCCCTGGATCCGCGAGACGGTGAGGTTGCGGTAGTGGGCGACGCCGTCCGCGTCGACGAACGGTGCACGGATTCTTTCCATCAGGGCCCCCTCGCTGGATCTTTGCGTGAGACTACAGTTTTCTTGCGAAGACATCACGACAAATTTCACCAGCCCCCGGCCGCCAGCTCCCGTGTCACCCCCAGGAACGCCGCCAGCGCCGGAGCCGCCTCGCCGCCGCCCCACACCAGCCCGATGCCCCAGCGCGCCGCCTCGTGCTCGATCGGCACCCAGCGGATCCGCTCCGCGGCCACCACCACCGGCGCCCGGGCCGACACCAGGGCGACTCCGACGCCCGCCGCGACCAGCGCCATCACCGTCTGCAGGTCGTTCGCCCGCTGCAACACCCGGGGCTTGATCCCCTCGGCGGCCAGGTAGCGCTGGACCTGGTCGACGAAGCCCGGCCCCTTGGTCTGCGCCAGCGCGACCATGCCGTGCCGCTTGATCAGCTCCCGCACTCCCGGCCCGGTGTCGGCGTTGCCCGGGACGGCCAGCATCAGCCGGTCGGCACCGAGTTCGAGCACGGAGAAGGCCGGGTCGACCGGCAGGCGCACGAACCCGGCGTCGAGCTGCCCGCGCCGCAGCCGCTCCAGCTGGATCGCCGTGGCCATGTCGTCCAGGGTCACGCCGACATCCGGGTGCCGGCGCCGGAACTCGGCCACGGCCCGGGGCGCGATGTCGATCGTCGACAGGCCGAAGCCCAGCGCCAGGCGTCCGGCGCCGCCCGAGGTCAGGCGCCTGGCCCGCAGCGCGAAGGCGTCCAGGCGCTCCACCGCGTCGCGCGCGTCGGGCAGCAGGGTCCGGCCCAGCGGCGTGAGCTGGGCGCCGAGGCGTCCGCGCCGGAACAGCGTGCCGCCGATCCGCGCCTCCAGGGCCTGGATCTGCTTGGTCAGCGCCGGCTGCGTCACGGCCAGGGCCCGGGCCGCCGCACCGAACGTGCCGTGCTCGGCGACCGCGACGAATGCCCGCACCAACCGGTCTTCCATTCCCTCAGATTATCGAAAGCCCCGCGACATTCATTGGACTCATCGAACCGACGACGCTTGCATGGAGCGCATGATGCTTCGCGCCGCCACCGTCCAGTTCGAGCCGCGTCCCGGCGCCAAGGAGTACAACCTGGCCCGGGTCGAGCACTTCGCCCGAGCCGCCGCGGCCGACGGCGTGCAGCTCGTCGTGTTCCCGGAGATGTGCCTGCTGGGCTACTGGCACCTGACCAAGCGCGACGCCGCCTACCTGCACGAGGCCGCCGAGCCCGACGACGGGCCGGCGGTCGCCCGGATCAGCGCCCTGGCCGCCGAGTTGGGCCTGGGGATCGGCTTCGGGCTGCTCACCGAGCGCGACGGCTGGCTGTTCAACGCCTACGCCGTCTGCCTGCCGGACGGCACCGTGCACATCCATCGCAAGCTGCACGCCTTCGAGCACGAGGCGATCTCCTCCGGCGGGCGCTACACGGTGTTCGACACGCCGTGGGACGTCCGGGTCGGGGTCCTGATCTGCTACGACAACAACCTGGTCGAGAACGTCCGCGCCACCGCGCTCCTCGGCGCGCAGATCCTGCTGGCCCCGCACCAGACCGGCGGCACGAACTCGGTGAGCCCACACGGGATGAAGCCCATCCCGCTGAGCGTCTGGGACAACCGGCACACCGATCCGGCGGCCGTCGAGGAGGCCTTCCGCGGCCCGAACGGCCGGGAGTGGCTGCTGCGCTGGCTGCCGTCGCGGGCCCACGACAACGGGCTGTTCGTGCTCTTCAGCAACGGCGTGGGCCGGGACGACGACGAGGTCCGCACCGGCAACGCGATGATCATCGACCCCTACGGCCGGATCCTGGCCGAGTCCCGGGCCGCCGCCGACGCCATGGTCACCGCCGACCTGGACCTGGATCTGGTCCCGGACGCGACCGGCCGGCGCTGGCTGCGGGCCCGGCGGCCGGAGCTGTACCGGCCGCTGACGGCGGAGTACGGGAACGAGGTCGACGCGCGGACGGCGCGGTTCAGCTGACCGCACCGCACCTCTGCCGCGCTTCTGCCGTGTCTCCGCCGCCGCCGCGCCTGTCGCCATGCGGACGATCACGTGATCCGATCACACGATCCGATGATCAGTCGTCCGCGAAATCCGTCAGCGAAGACCACTCGTGTGGGTGAACGCCGGCGCGATCAAGCCGCCGGCACGGATCCGCCGGGCATCACCCGACCTGATGCAACCACCGCACCGGCGCCCCCTCGCCCGCGTACCGGAACGGCTCCAACTCGTCGTCCCAGGGCTTGCCGAGCAACGCCTCGACCTCACGCTCCAGCGTGGACTCGCCCCGGTGCGCCCGGGCCAGCGCGGCCCGCAGCCGGTCCTCGGCGATGACGATGTCGCCGTGCTGCCCGGTGGCGGCCCGGTAGACGCCGAGCGTGGGCGTGGAGCAGTAGCGCTCGCCCTCGACCCCGTCGGAGCGGTCCTCGGTGGCCTCGAAACGCAGCTGCTGCCAGCCCCGCAGCTGCGAGGTGATGTGCGCCGCCGTCCCGGCCTGACCGCGCCAGGACAGCTCGGCCCGCCACGTGTGCGGTTCGGCCGGCTGGTGCGTCCAGTCCAGGCTGACGCGCACGCCTAGTACGCTCGCCACCGCCCACTCGATGTGGGGACAGAGCGCGCGTGGAGCGGAGTGGATGTAGAGGACTCCGCTTGTTGTCACTGTCTTGTCTGCCGACTGTGCCGTCATCGGGACCTCCTGGCTGTGCTGCGGCGAGGTTCGCCTTCCCCAGCGGCCTTGCCCGCACCACGACCCGTGGAGCCCCATGTCAGCGGCCTTTATTGTGCCGCACGCTCCGGGCGCGGCACCAGTTGTCTTAGTGCTCTTGCACTCTAGGCGCACGGACAACCTTCGCACAGGCCGCCAACCGGGTGAACCGAAGATCCGGACATACTCTGCGAACCCGCAGATACGGTCTCTGATATGGGCCGATGGTCCGATTGTCAGGCGGCGGTTCGGGGTTTCCCCTGTGGCGCCGGCCACTGGATCAACAGCGGCTGAATCGACGGCCACTGAATCAACGGCCGCTGAATCGCCGCGCGAGCCCGACCGCTACTCCCCCGCCGTCAGCCCTCGTATGACGACGTCCAGCGTCCGCTCCCGCACGAACTCCTGGTCCGCCTCCGACAGGTGCCGCTCCAGCGGGCCGCCGACCAGCAGCAGCGCGAGGCCGTGCACCACCGACCAGGCCGCGATGTCCGCGCCGGGGCGCCGGTCAGCGGGCATCCGCCCGGTCGCGACCACCTGGTCCAGCATCCGGCCCAGGGCCAGGAAGGCCTCGGTCTGGTCGAACGGCTCGCCCTCGTACTCCGGGTGCTCCCCGCCGGGCACCGTGGTGCGACAGAAAGCGGTCATGAACAGCCCGGCCTGGTCGATCGCGAAGTCGATGTAGGCGTTCGCCGAGGCACGCAGCCGGGCCACCGCGACGTCGCCGGGGTCGCCGTCGTCCGGCACCGCACACGTCGCGGCCTCCAGCGCGGCGGCCAGGTCCGCAAGCGCGCTCTTCTTCACCTCGTCGAGCAGCGCCTCGGCATCGGAGAAATGCCGGTAGGCCGCGGTCGCCGAGACGCCGACCCGGCGCGCCACCTCGCGCAGCACCACCGCCTCCGGGCCGCCGGTGCGGGCCAGTTCCACCGCCGAGTCCATCATCGCGTTGCGCAGGTCGCCGTGGTGGTAGCGGGTCCGGGAGGCGGTCTTGGGCGTGCTCACCTGTTCATCGTGCCTCATGTTGACACCGTTAACAATGACCGGCACAGTTGATGTTAACGGCGTCAACTTGAAGGTGACGCCAGACCCGGAGGGGGCTCCACAGCCATGCTCGAAAGAATCGGAAGACTCGCGGTGGGGCGGCCCAAGGCCGTCCTGATCGCCGCCTCATTGCTGCTGGTGGCCATGGTCGCGGTCGGCGTCGGCGCGTTCGGCGTGCTGAAGTCCGGCGGCTTCGACGACACCGGCTCCCAGTCCTGGAAGTCGCAGCAGGCCATCGACAGCCAGTTCGGCGGCCAGGCCAACCTGATCCTGGTGGTCGGCGCCCGCGCCGGCGGCATCGACCAGGGCACCGCCGCCCAGGCCGGCCAGACCCTGACGCAGGAGCTGTCGGCCGACCACGGTGTCAGCAACGTCGTGTCGTACTTCGCCGACCACAGCCCGGCCCTGCGCTCCACCGACGGCCACTCCGCGATGGTCCTGGTCCGCGTCCTCGGCGACGACACCACGATCGGCAAGACCACCGACCGCCTGCTGTCCGGCTACGTCAAGGACAACACCGCCGTGACGATCCAGGCCGGCGGCGAGGCGGCGGTGAACCACAACGTCACCTCCCAGGTCACCAAGGACCTGGCCGCGGCCGAGTCCATCGCCATCCCGCTGACCCTGGTCCTGCTGATCCTGGCCTTCGGCAGCCTGGTCGCGGCCCTGCTGCCGCTGGCGATCGGCCTGGTCGCGATCCTGGGCACGTTCGCCGAACTGGCGATCCTGGGCCGCATCACCGACGTCTCGGTCTTCGCCATCAACCTGACCACCGCCCTGGGCCTGGGCCTGGGCATCGACTACGCGCTCCTGATGGTCGCCCGCTACCGGGAGTTCCTGGCGCAGGGCACGAGCGTCCCCGACGCGGTCCTGGGCACGATGCGCACGGCCGGCCGCACCATCGCCTTCTCGGCGCTGACGGTCGCCGCCGCCCTGGCCGCCCTCCTGGTCTTCCCGTTCTACTTCCTGCGCTCGTTCGCCTACGCCGGCATCGGCGTGGTCGCGATCGCCGCCCTCAGCGCCCTGATCATCATGCCGGCGCTGCTGGCGGCCCTGGGCACCCGCGTCAACGCCGGCCGCGTGCCCTGGCGCCGCAACGCCCAGCAGGGCTCGGCCGCGCCGGCCTGGGGCCGCCTGGCCTCGGCCGTGATGAAGCGGCCGGCCCTGATGGCGCTGCCGGTGGTGGCCGTCCTGGCGTTCCTCGCGGCGCCCCTGTTCGGCGCCTCCTTCGGCACCCCCGACGAGACGGTCCTGCCGACCAGCGCACCGGCCCGCGTCGCCGCCGACACCCTGCACAACGACTTCCAGGGCAACCAGGCGACGGCGGTCCAGGTCGTCACGACCGGGCCGGCCGACACCTCATCGGTCGCCACGTACGCCGCCAAGCTCTCGACGCTGCCGGGCGCCGTGCGCGTCGACAGCAGCGCCGGCTCGTTCGAGCACGGCACGGCCCTGGGCATCGGCCCCTCCGATACCGGCATGGCCACCGCCTCGGCCCAGCGCCTGACGGTCTTCACCGCGGCGGGCGGCCACTCCGCGGCGGCCGAGCAGCTGGTCCGCGACGCCCGCGCGGTCCCCGGCCCGGCCGGCACCTCGACGCTGATCGGCGGCGACACGGCCCGGCTCATCGACTCCGAGCACGGGATCACAGCCCGCCTGCCCTACGCGATCGCCTGGGTGGTGCTGACGACCTTCATCGTGCTGTTCCTGTTCACCGGCAGCGTCACCCAGCCGCTGCGGGCCCTGCTTCTGAACACCCTGGGCCTGTCGGCCTCGATCGGCACGATGGTCTGGATCTTCCAGCAGGGCCACCTGTCCGGCCTGCTCGGCTTCACCCCGCGCCCGATGGACACGGCGATGACGGTCCTGCTGTTCTGCATCGCCTTCGGCCTGTCGATGGACTACGAGGTCTTCCTCACCAGCCGCATCAAGGAACTCCACGCCCAGGGCGCGGACCTGCGCCACTCGGTGAGCGAGGGCCTGGCCCGCACCGGCCGCATCGTCTCCACGGCGGCCGGCCTGCTGGCGGTGAGCTTCTTCGCCTTCGGCACCGCCTCGGTGAGCTTCCTGCAGTTCTTCGGTCTGGGCTGCGGCGTGGCGATCCTGATCGACGCGCTGCTGATCCGCGGCATCCTGGTGCCGGCCGCGATGCGGGTGCTGGGGCGCAGCGCCTGGTGGGCGCCGGGACCTTTGCGGCGGTTCCACAACCGGTTCGGCGTCAGCGAGGGCGCTGGGGACGGCGCCGAGGAGCGATCCCCGGAGTTGGTCGGGTCATCACACGCGGAGGCTTAAGACTTCACGCCAGCGAAAGTGCGTGCCACGGATGCGACTCGGAATCCGTGGCACGCACTTTCGTCAGAGGGCGCATAGTCACGGGTCTATGCATACGAATAACACCCACGAGTGAAACACCTTGGCATACTTGCACGTGAACGGAATATCCGCAGTTCACGACATTACCCTTTCGCCCGTGATCACGTGATCACTCCTCAGGTGAAGGGATGATGTCGATGCTTCGGAAAATGACACTCCGCACAGCCGCCACCGCCGTGGCAGCCGCGTGCGTGGCCGTCCTGACGGTGCATGGCGCCGCGGCACAGCAGAACAAGCCGCTGAAGTGGGCCGCCCTGGGCGACTCCTACATGGCGGACGTCGCGGTCCCGCCGTGGCAGAGCCCGGCCGAGGCGGACGGCTGCGGCCGATCCGGGCGCAACTGGGAACAGCAACTGGCGACCCGCTTGAACACGCAGAGCCCGAACTGGGTGAACCTGACCGATGTCACCTGCGGCTCCGCGACGGTCGACGCCGGCATTCTGGGCAAGCAGACCGCGCTGGTCGGCCCGCCTTACAACGGCGCCCCGGAGGGAGGGTATCCGGCACGCCCGCCGCAGATCGACGTGGTAACCGCCGACACGGACATCGTCACGGTCGGCATCGGAGGCAACGACCTGGGATTCGGCCCGATTCTGACCAAGTGCATGGAGCTGGGAAGCGAGAACCATCGGTGCCAGCCCTACTTCGAAACGGGTGAAGGCAGGCCCCAACTCGACGCAGGGTGGCGGACCCTGCGGACAGGCTTGGCCGCCACCATGGCGGCCATCAAACAGCACGCCCCGAACGCCAAGGTATTCGTCCTGGGCTACCCCGCGGTCGCCGGAGCGCCGATTCAGAGCCAGTGCACACGGGAAATCCTCGGCATCCCCAACTTCTACAAGCTCGGCCCCATGATGAAGGACGACGCCCCTTGGTTCGATGAGATCGAGCAGGCTCTCAACTTCAAGGTCGAGAACGCCGCGGAGACGGCCGGGGCCACCTATGTGGACACCTACACCTCCAGCATCGCTCACGGCGCCTGCCTTCCCTCAAACAGCGCCAACCAGCCGCCGAACCCGGACAAGTGGATGTACGGGATCTTCGACAAGCTGGTCCTGCCCCCCGGCGTCAGCAAGCCGGCGAAGCCGGAGTACCACTGTGCGGGGCGCGACGAGGTCGAGAACTCGCTTCCTGTCGGGGTGCCGTTCATCGCCGGTGAGGCGTGCACGTTCGTCCACCCGAACTATTACGGCGCGCAGAACCAGGCTGAGCAGGCGTATAGGGCCTTTGAAAGCGCAGGGCTGACGCCGACTGGACTCACCGCCGGCAGCTGAGATTCGCGAGTAGGCGCAAGGCCTCCGGTACAGCTCGTCGGCTGTTACGCGACCGAGCAACCAGGGGGCCTTGCCCCGGCCCGCAAACCAGCCTCACCCCGCCTTCACCCCGCCCTCACCCGGCCCGCACCACGTTCTCCAGCTCCTCCCCGGCCGCGAACCGCCGCAGCTGCGTGTCGATCAGCCGCAGCGCCCGGGGCAGGAACGCGGTCGAAGCCCCGCCGACGTGCGGCGTGATCAGCACGTTCGGCGTCTGCCACAGCGGGTGGTCCGCCGGCAGCGGCTCGGGGTCGGTCACGTCCAGCGCCGCGCGCAGCCGTCCCGAGGCGCACTCCGCGATCACCGCCTCGGTGCGCACCACGACGCCGCGCGCCACGTTGACCAGCAGCGCGCAGTCCTTCATCCGCGCCAGGAAGCGCGCGTCGATCATGCCGCGGGTCTCGTCGGTGGCCGGGACCATCGCGATCACCACGTCGGCCTGCGGGAGCAGCGTGTCGATCTCCGAGAACGCGTGCACGCCCTCGCGGGCGGTGCGGGCCACGCGCAGGACCTCGACCTCGAAGCCGGCCAGGCGGCGTTCGATGGCGGAGCCGATCGAGCCGTAGCCGAGGATCAGGACCGTCTTGTCGGCCAGGGCCTCGTCGACCGCGTTCGGGTCGGTCTTGTAGGTCGGCGCCCAGTCGCCCTGCTCGGCCTGGCGCACATAACGCGGGATGCCACGCAGCGCCGACAGGGTCAGCGTCAGCGCCAGCTCCGCCGTCGAGGCGTCGTGCAGGCCGCGGGCGTTGCACAGCGTCACGCCGTCGGGGACGTACGGCAGCACGTTCTCGTACCCGGCCGTCAGCGTCTGCGCCACCTTCAGCTTCGGCATCCGCGCCATGAACTCGGGGTGCGCGTTGACGAACATGTACGGCAGCACGAAGAACTCAACCTCGTCGATCGAGTCCGGGACACCGCCGGGCTCGTCGACGCCCGTGCCGGTGAACACGTCGGCCGCCAACCCGTCGGGGACCTCCTTCGCCGACTGTCCGAAGGGGACCCACACCTGGCGCGAGTTTGTCTGCGGCATGGAACGCACTCTACCGACCGCCCCGGCGCCGCTAGGGTGACGCCATGACCATCACACCGGACACCAAGAACTGGACGTGGGTGCTCCAGCGCCCCTGCCCGGAGTGCGGCTTCGCGGCCGGCACCATCGCCCGCGAGGAAGTCCCGGCCCTGCTGCGCGCCAACGCCGAGGCCTGGCGCGGCTACTTCGCCGAGACCGGCGCCGAGGCCGTGCGCACGCGTCCGGAGCCGGCCAAGTGGTCGCCGCTGGAGTACGCCTGCCACGTCCGCGACTGCAACAAGATCTACCTGCTCCGCGTCGAGCTCATGCTGAACGAGGACGACCCCGAGTACCCGAACTGGGACCAGGACACGACGGCGGTGGAGGACGAGTACCACGCGCAGGACCCCGACAAGGTCTTCGCCGAGCTCGCCGACACCGCCGAGACGGTCGCCGCCCGCTTCGAGGCGGTGTCCGCCGACCAGTGGGAGCGCACCGGCCACCGCGGCGACGGCTCCGACTTCACGATCGAGTCGCTGGCCCGCTACTTCGTCCACGACCCGATCCACCACTTCTGGGACGTGACCGGCCGCCGCCACGAGGGCTGAGACCCCTCACAACCCGCACACCGGCTGAGACCCCTCACACCCCGAAGATCCGCGCCGCGTTCCCGTGGCACACGGCGCGGAGCCAGCCCTCGCCGAAATCGAGGCGGGACAAGGCTTCCAGCGCGCCTGTGTAGCTGTAGGGGATGTTCGGGAAGTCGCTGCCGAACAGGATCCGCTGTTCGAACTCCGCGATGCGCTTGTGCTCCCGGTCCGGCAGCTCGACGTGCCCGAAGAAGTCGGTGAAGGCCATCGTGGTGTCGAACAGGACGCCGTCGTACCGCTCCGCCAGGTCGAGGAAGCCGACATACTCGGGCAGCCCGAAGTGCGCGACGACCAGCCGCAGCGCCGGGTGGCGGGCCAGCACCCGCGCCATCGGCTCCGGACCGGTGTACCGGGTCGCGACCGGCCCCGAGCCGCAGTGGACGATCACCGGGATCCCCGCCTCGGCCAGCGCTCCCCACACCGGGACCAGCAGCGGGTCGGCGGGGTCGTAGCCGCCGACCTGGACGTGCGCCTTGAACACCCGGGCCCCGGCCTCGATCGCCGCCGGGACGTAGCCAGCCGCCTCGGGCTCGGGGAAGAAGGTCGCGCTGTGCAGACAGTCCGGGGTGCGCGCCGCGAAGTCCGCGGTCCAGGCGTTCAGGCTCTCGGCCATGCCCGGCTTGTGCGGGTAGGCCAGGGACGTGAAGGCCAGCACCCCGAATCCGCGCAGGATCTCCAGCCGGCGCCGCTCGTCCTGCCGGTAGCGGATCGGCCATTCGCGGCCGATCAGCGGACCGGCGGCGTCGAAGTAGGCCTGGATCCGCTCCAGGAGGCGGTGCGGCATGAAGTGGGTGTGGACGTCGATCAGGCCGGGCAGGCCCAGGCCCTGCCAGAAGCGCCGGACGTCAGCGGACTCCGCCGCCAGGTCGGCATCTGAAACACGATCGGCACCCGACTCAAGATCGGCGCCTGATTCAAGATCGGTATCTGACACAAGGGCTACCGTAGCCCGCTGAACTTCCGGCCGAGCGTGCGCAGGTCGCGGATGCGCCGCTCATAGCCGACGCCGAGGGCCAGGAGCAGGGCCCCGGCCAGCGCGATCAGCGTCCAGCGCGGGACGGCGTCGTACGCGGCCGCGAGCGCCGGGGACAGCTGCGCCACAGCGTCGATCGCGAGGACGGCCGAGCCGAGGGCCAACGGAGCCTGAAGCCGTCCCCTGACCCCGGCGGCCAGCACGCCCAGCCCCGCGACGCCGACCAGCGCGGGCCGCGGCAGGCCGGGATCGGCGAGCGCCTGGAGAAGGGTCGGCGTGAGGCCGAGGACGAGGCCGGGGCCGTAGCAGGGCCACGACGCGGCTTCCGGGTCGTGGCGGCGGCGCAGGTAGCCGGCACCGAGGAGGATCACGGCGGCCGGGAGGGTGTACGGCTCGACAGAGTGGATGTGCGACTCCGCCAGCCGGACCCAGCTGCCGGCCACCAGAAGCAGAGAGCTGATGGCCGCCGGAAGGTGGATCGCGAGGCGGGGGTCGCGGGCGGTCGTGTCCTCGGCTGCTCGGGCTGCTCGGACCGCTCCGAGCGCCGCGATCAGCGCGGCCGCGACACCGCCCGCCAGGAGACCGAGCCAGATCGGATCGAAGCGGCGACCGGCGATGGTGCCGATGGTGGCCAGCGTGTAGATCGAAGGGCCTGTTATTAGCGCCACCGCGGCCGCCTTCTCCGGCAAACGCCGGAAGGCCGTGGCCGCAACGGAAACCGCCGCCGCGACCAGCGCCAGGATCAGCGCCCGCGAGCCGAGGTCGGCTTCAGGGGCGATCCAGCGGTGGACGGTATCGGTCTCCAGGCAGAGGAGCACCTGGAAGAGCGCGGGCCACACGGGCGCAAGCGGCTCCCTGCCCAGGACGATCGCCGGGGCCGTCGCAGCGATGAGGACGGCCGTCGTGATGGCGAGCGCGACCGGCTCGTATGCGGAGAAGCCGATCGCCGTGGCGGCCACGACGAGGACGACGACCTGGAGCGCCGTGGCGAGGACCGTGTCGAGACGCCCGCCGAGTATGTAAGCGGTCATCATCACCGCGGCCGCCACCATGCCGAGGACCACACCGATCTGCGCGAACGACGCACCCTGATACCCGGCGATCAGAGCGGCCTCGACGGCCAGGAGTGCGGCTGCCGTGGTGACCAGGACGAGGCGATCGCGGACTCGCTTACGAGCCGCCAGCGCGGCGGCCGTCGTGGCGAGAAGGGTCACCGCGACGGCGACGACGGTGAGGACCGGCGAGCGCAGCGACCACAGGGCCGCGTGGACAAGGAAGCACGCTCCGACGATCGCGGGCACTCGGGCGTTCGCAGAGTCCTTCCTCATCGCGGCGATCAGCAAGACCGCGCCGAGGACCAGCTCCCAGCCGACGGCGGCCGGGAGAGTCCAGGAGGCTTCGAGCGGCACCAGGATGAGGTTGACGACGACCAGGACCGCGATCGTCGGCACGACCGCCCGCCGCGCGGCGGCCCGCTTCGGCGTCTTCGGCGTCTTCGGCGTCTCCGGCGTCTTCGGCGTCTCCGGCGTCTCCGGCGTCTCCGGCGTCACCGGCGTCACCGGCGTCACCGGCGTCACCAGCATCTTCGGCCCGAGCACGACGGCGGTGGCCAGCGCCGCGAGCACCAGCACGGCCAGCTGCGCGGTGCCGGGCCAGGGCTGGCCGGTGTGGATCGCGTCGGTGGCGCGCAGGCTGCGGATGCGGGGCCAGGCGCCGTGCCAGATCTCATGGCGGGTGACCCCGGCCGGCGCCGCGAGCGCTTCGGCGATGGGCTTCTTGACGGTCAGCAGGGCGCCGAGGCCGGCAGCCGCGACGACCGCCGTCGCGGCCTGCGCGACGCGGGTCGGGATCAGCAGGACGGTCAGCGCGGCCAGCAGGGCCGCCACTTCGACGGCCGGGGCACGCCAGCTCGCGTCCAGATGCGGGACGAGCCCGCACAGCGCGGCGATGCCGGTGGCCGTGGCCAGCGCCAGGTGGAGCTCGGCGGCATCGTGGAGTGCGGCCCACACGGCGATCGCGGCGAACGCCGCCAGCTCGACCGGGCCCCAGTCCGAACGCAGACCGGCCTGGCCGTAGGTGGCGACGACAGCGGCGAAAAGGGAGATTCCCCACCAGATATACGCCGTGATGCGAAGCAGGTCCGTCGCGAGACGGAAGCGGAAAACGAGAAGCACGACGGCCTGCAGCCCGTAGACGGCCGCGACTTCACCGGGGCGGACGCTCGTACCGGTCGCCAGCGGCAGCACGAGTTCGGCGGCGATAAGCGCGACGACACGGAGTGCACGGATCCTGACTCGCACCGACCACACGGCCGTCACCACAGCGATCACCGCCGACACAGCACCCGCATAAGTCGTCAGCGCGATCCCGCCGCCGACCCCCATGAGCCGCAGCCCCACGCCGTCGACGATCAGCAGCGCGACGGTCAGCGCCGCAACGGACTCGGCGGTCGCGGGCAGCTCACGCCGTGCGGCCACCGTCGCCGCGCCGGCCGCCGAGACGGTGACGCCCGCCATGACGCCAGCGCGTCCCCCGGCGCCGAGCGTGCCCCAGTTCACGGCGATGAAGATGAGCGCGGCGACCGCGAGCAGCAGGACGCCGAGGCTCAGCAACAGGTTCTGGACACGCCGACGGCTCCACTCCACGCGGGGACGGCCGGCCAGAAGGTGCGGAGGAACGGGGTAGGACGGAAGAGCCGGCGCCGGCCCTCCGCCGCCATCTGGCACGGCGGCGGCGATCCCGATGCTCCCGGCGGCGCGCAGCGTACGAAGCAACGCGACCCGCTCGGTGGTGAGCTCCGCAATACGTTGATCCACCGCCCACAGCCGCGCGGCCGTCTCACCGGCCAACACCAAGCCGCACGCCGAACAGCGCTCCGGCCGCTCCGCCATCGGCGCACCACAGTCCGGACATCCGACCAGCCCATCTCCCATGCCACCAACCCTGGCTCGGACCGGGACACGCCAATACCCGTTGCGGTACTCAGATCTGGCGCCCGAGCTACTCAGGCCTAGGATCGAGGCATGGACACGCCAATGCCGCCCGAGGAAGTCGTCGGCGTACTGGAGGGCATGTCGTTCTTCCAGAAGCGGGCCTTGAAGAAGGCCGGCTTCAAGTGGGACGGCCTGCGACGCCTCGCCGAATCCGAGTACGGCGCCGGCCTGGTCGAGGCGGTGCTGGCCTGCCACACCGACCTGCTCGGCCGCGACCCCCGCGCCGACGAGCCGGAGAAGGCCAAGGCGGCGCACCGCCATCCCGGCGTGCCCGGCCCGGAGAAGCCCGCGTTCGACGCGCCCCGGTACAGCCGGCCCACCAAGGACGAGCGCGCCAAGCTGGACGAGCTCGCCGAGATGGCCAAGCAGCAGAAGAAGGAAGCCCGGGAGCGGGGCAGTCAGGGCAAGCGCGAACTGCCCTGATCGGAGCTCGCTCTCAGTTCGCTCTCAATCCTCTCAATCCCCCTCAATCCCCCTCGCGCGCCTCCAGCCGCATGTGAATGTCCGCCAGCGACTCCGCGACCACCGCCCGCATCGCCACCTCCGCGCGCGCCGGATCGCCCGACGCGACCGCGACGGCCACCGCGTCGTGGCGGTCGGCGTCGGCGGGGTCGGGGGCTGTGGGCAGCAGCTTCAGCGCGGCACGCCCTCGCAGTAGTTCTTCCGTCACCGGTGCCAGCTGTGCGAACAAGGGATTCCCGCACATCGCCAGCACCAGCCGGTGGAAGTCGACGTCCGCCTCCAGGAACGACGTCCGGTCCCCCGCCGCGGCGGCGGCGCGCATCCGGGCCGAGCTCTCCAGCAGGCTTGTGCGCTTCTGCCGGTCCGCCTGACGGGCCGCCGCGGCAGCCGCGGCCGGCTCGACCGCGCCGCGCAGTTCCGTCAGTTCGTCGAGGACTGTCGTGCGCTGCGTGCCCGCGAGGCGCCAGCGGATCACGTCCGGGTCGTAGAGGTGCCATTCCCTTACCGGCCGTACTGTCAGGCCTACGCGCGGTGAACTTCGCAGCAGGCGCTTGGCCTGGAGTGCTTGCACCGCCTCGCGGATCACGGTGCGGCTGACGGCGAAGGCCTCCGCGAGGTCGTCGGTGCGCAGCACCTCGCCGGGGGCGCGGTAGCCGCCGGCGATGGCGTGGCCCAGGTCGTCGGCGACCTTGCCGGCCAGTCCTTTGCCCAACTCCGGCATGCGGTTCATCCTCCCGTGGCGTGGCGGGTGCCAGGCCATCATCGTCCCACCATCGCGGCTTCATATTACGGAATAGTCACCACCTCTTTAATAGTCATACTTTTTGGCTTACGGTGACGCGTGGCGCGCCACGAGGTGTCGCGTACGGGGTCAAAGGAGACTGCAACCGTGAATGCCGCATCACCGTCCGGAGCCGGCGCGTCCGGCACCGGCGCCGAGCCCCCGATCCTGCTGATCACCGGCGTCTCCGGCAGCGGGAAGACCACCATCGGCTCGCTGCTCGCCGGCCGGCTGGGCTGGGAGTACGCCGAGGCGGACGCGTTCCATCCGCAGGCCAACATCGCCAAGATGTCCGCCGGCCATCCGCTGACCGACGAGGACCGCCGGCCCTGGCTGGACAACATCGGGCACTGGATCGACGAGACCACCGCCAAGGGCCGCCCCGGCGTCGTCACGTCCTCGGCGCTCAAGCGCGTCTACCGCGACCGCCTTCTTCAGGGACGCCCGCAGGTCCGCCTCATCTACCTGGACGCCGACCGCGAGACCGTGGCCCGCCGGCTCACCGCGCGCAACGGCCACTTCTTCCCGCCGGAGCTCCTCGACTCGCAGTTCGGGGACCTGGAGCCGCCGGCCGACGACGAGAACCCGGTGCGCATCAAGGTCGACGACCACGACGCGCCGCTGACCGTGGCGGAGAACCTGATCCGCGCCGAGCACCTGGAAGCCGTGGAAGCCGCGCACGACCAGGCGGCCGCGGACAGCCATGCAGCCACGGACAGCCATGCAGCCGCCGACAACGGGGAGGCCGGCGCGTGATGGGCTCTGCGATAGCGACACACCCGATACTCGTGGCGGCCGCTGCCAAGGCCGCCAAATCCACTGCCTGGACCGGCCACGACACCCGCCTGATCGTGGTCGCGCTCGCCGGCATCGCCCTCGTGGTGCTGATGACCGCGGTGACGAAGATCCACCCGTTCCTGGCGCTGCTGATCGGCGGCCTGTTCGTCGGCATCGCCGGCGGCATCCCGGTGGACAAGCTGCTGTCGACCACCGAGACCGGGGTCGGCGGCGTGCTCGGGAACGTCGGCGTGATCGTGGCCCTGGGCGCGATGCTCGGCAAGATGCTGGTCGACTCCGGAGGCGCCGACCGGCTGGTCGGGGCGATCGTGGACCGGGTCGGCGAGAAGCGCGCGCCGTGGGCCATGGTGCTGGCCGCGATGGTCGTCGGCATCCCGATGTTCTTCGAGGTCGGCCTGGTCCTCATGGTGCCGATCATCTACCTGGTCTGGAAGCGCACCGGCGGCTCGATCCTGCGGATCGGCATCCCGGCGCTGGCGGGCCTGTCGATCCTGCACGGCCTGATCCCGCCGCACCCGGGGCCGCTGGTGGCGATCAACGCCCTGCACGCGGATCTGGGCACCACGCTGCTGTTCGGCGTCATCGTCGCCATCCCGACCGCGATCATCGGCGGCCCGCTCTACGGCACCTTCATCGCCAAGCGCGTGCACCCGCACCCGCCGGAGAACCTGGCGAAGCAGTACACGGTGACCGAGCGCGAGGACGGCACGGTCCCCTCGGTGCTCACCACGCTGTCGGTGATCCTGCTGCCGGTGCTCATCATGCTGGTGAAGACGGTCGTCGACATCGCCGACAGCAGCCCCACCTCCGAGCTGCACAAGGTGATGGACTTCATCGGCGACCCGATCATGGCGATGATCATCGGCGTCGTCTACGCGACGTTCGCGCTCGGCTTCCGCCGCAAGGCCTCGGACGTGATGGGCTCCGCGCTCGGCCCGATCGCCGGCATCCTGCTGATCATCGGCGCCGGCGGCGCGTTCAAGCAGATGCTGGTCGGCACCGGCATCGCCGACTCGATCGGCAAGGCGGCGAACAACTCGCACCTGTCGCTGCTGCTGTTGGCCTGGCTGATCGCGGTCGGTATCCGGCTGGCCACGGGATCGGCGACGGTGGCGACCGTCACAGCCTCCGGCATCATCGCGCCGATCGCCGCGGGCCACCACGACACCTCCACGGCGCTGCTGGCGCTGGCGGTGGGCTCGGGCTCGCTGTTCCTGTCGCACGTCAACGACGCCGGCTTCTGGCTGGTGAAGGAGTTCTTCGGGATGGACGTCAAGCAGACGTTCAAGTCGTGGTCGGCGATGGAGACGATCCTGTCAAGCGTCTCGATCGTGATGATTCTGATCCTGGGAACCTTCGTGCACTAGTGTGCGGCGGCATGGGACTGCTCATGCTGCCTGCATCGGCGCTGCTCACGCTGGCTTCGGCGTGGGCAGTGCCTCTTTCGCTTTTCTGGCTTTTCGCCCTGATCCCGTCCGCGCTCCTGCTGGCGCTCGGGATCTACGACGTGTCGCAGCGCCGACGCTCCATCCTGCGCAACTTCCCGGTCCTGGGCCACGTGCGGTTCCTGATGGAGTACATCCGGCCGGAGATCCAGCAGTACTTCATCGAGACCAACACCGGCGGGCACCCGTACGACCGCGACACGCGCACGGTCATCTACGAGCGGGCCAAGGGCATCCACGGCGACCAGGCCTTCGGGACCGAGCTGGAGGTCGAGGCCTCGGGCTATGAGTTCCTGGAGCACTCGATGTCGCCGCTGCGGCCGACGCCGGAGCAGCCGCGGGTGCTCGTCGGCGGCCCGGATTGCAAGCAGCCGTACGAGATGGCGCTGCTGAACGTCTCCGCGATGAGCTTCGGGGCCCTGTCCGCGAACGCCGTCCTGGCCCTGAACAAGGGCGCCAAGGCCGGCGGCTTCGCGCACGACACCGGCGAGGGCGGCATCTCGCCGTACCACCGCGAGGGCGGCGGCGACCTGGTCTGGGAGCTCGGGTCCGGGTATTTCGGCGCCCGCACCGCCGACGGGGACTTCGACCCCGACAAGTTCCGCGACAAGGCCGCCGATCCTCAGGTCAAGTGCGTCGAGCTGAAGCTGAGCCAGGGTGCGAAGCCGGGGCTGGGCGGCGTGCTGCCGGGGCCGAAGGTGACGCGGCAGATCGCCGACATACGCGGCGTCCCTGAGGGCGTCACGTGCATCAGCCCGCCGTCCCACAAAGTCTTCAGCACGCCGCGCGAGCTGGTGCTGTTCATCGCCAGGATGCGGGAGCTCTCCGGCGGCAAGCCCACCGGCTTCAAGCTGTGCGCGGGCTCGCGGCGGGAGTTCCTGGCCGTGTGCAAGGCGATGGTGGCCGAGGGCGTGACGCCGGACTTCATCGTGGTCGACGGCTCCGAGGGCGGCACCGGCGCCGCGCCGCTGGAGTTCGAGGACAACGTCGGCACCCCGCTCACCCACGGTCTGCTGACGGTGCACAACGCGCTGGTCGGCGTGGGCCTGCGGGACCGGATCCGGATCGGCGCCAGCGGGAAGATAGCCCGCGGCACCGACATCGTGAAGCGCGTCGCGCAGGGCGCGGACTACACCAACGCCGCCCGCGCCATGATGATGGCCGTCGGCTGCATCCAGGCGCAGAAGTGCCACACCAACCACTGCCCGGTCGGCGTCGCGACCCAGGACCCCAAGCGCTACCGGGCCCTGGACGTGCCGGACAAGGCCACGCGGGTGCAGCGCTTCCAGGCCGCGACGGTCGCCGAGGCCCAGCAGCTCATCGCCGCGATGGGCCTGACCGGCCCGCACGAGCTGCGCCCGGAGATGGTGCACCGGCGCGTCAGCCAGCGCAAGACCAGCACCTACGCAGAGCTCTACCGCTATCTGCGGCCCGGCGAGCTGCTCGCGGAGCCGGTCGAGGGGTGGGACGCGGACTGGCGGGCCGCCGACCCGGACACGTTCCGGGCGGTGGAGAAGGCCTGAGGGGCCGCGGCAATCCGGGACGCTCCCGCGCCGCAGCGGATGAGAACCCGTCCTACAGTGGTGTGATGATCACCACCGAACGCCTGCGACTGCGCCCCGCCACCACGGCCGACGTCGACTTCTGGATCGAGCTCCACGCCGATCCCGAGGTCAACGAGTTCGTCGGCGCGTACACGCGGGAGCGCGCCGAGGCCCGGCTCCGCGAGATCGAGGACTGCTGGGCGGCCCGCGGCTACGGCCTGTGTGTGGTGGAGTCGCTGGCCACCGGGGAGGCAATCGGCCGGTCCGGGCTCAACTGGTGGGACCAGTTCGGCGAGACCGAGGTCGGCTGGACCTTCGCGCGCGGGCACTGGGGCAACGGCTACGCGACCGAGGCCGCGCGCGCCGTTCTGGACTGGGGATTCGGCGATCTGGAGCTGACGCGGATCACCGCGATGATCCACGCCGAGAACCAGGCGTCGATCGCGGTGGCCGAGCGGCTGGGCTTCACACCGCGCCGCGAGGACGAGGTCCTCGGCAAGCCCTGCACGGTCTGGGCGTTGGACCGCCCTCAGGCTTCGCCGAGGCGGTAACCGCGACGGCGCTGCCAGCCGGTCGCCGAGGCCGCGGCGACCGCGACACCCCCGACCAACAGGACCCAGGCCAGCCCGGCGTCGTAGTGCTTGGCCTGCGTGTAGTCCTGGGTGACGGTGTGGCCGTCGGCATAGTGCGTGATGCACCTGTCCGAGGCGGACATCTGCCTGCCGTCGCAGGTGGGAGCGGTGCTCGAACCCTTATACAGCGCGTACACCGCAGCGATCACCAGCAGCACACCGACGACCAAGCCGACCTTAGTAGCCCTCACCAACATGCTGACAACCGTATCGGTGGGACGGCCGTTCGCGGGAGCACGCCCTCCGTTTGGTGACGTATTTTCGCTACGCATCGGGCTCGGTTCTTCGCTACGCGTCAGACTCCGCCATGCGCTGGGTACCGATCACCCGCAACAGCTGGAGCGCCTGCTGCGCCGGGGTCCCGGCCCGCGCCGAGTGGATGATCAGGCGCTGGTCGTGCTCCGGGGAGAACATGACCTCGCAGTCCAGGTCGATGCGGCCGACGAGCGGGTGCAGCACGGTCTTGTGGTCGGCGCGGCGGCGCTTCACGTCGTGCCGCTCCCACAGGTCGGCGAAGCGGGAACTCCGTACCCTGAGTTCCTCGACGAGGGCGCGCAGCCGGGTGTCGTCGGGGTGGGCGGCCAGGCGCGCGCGGAGGTCCGCGACCGTGTTCTCCCCGTTGCGGACGAAGTCCTCGGGCAGGAAGTACGCCGCCGAGTCCGGGTTGCAGAAGTGCTGCCAGGGGATGTTGCGCTGCTCCACCGGGATGCGGCCGGGGTCGCCCATCAGCGCGGCGTGCATCGTGTTCCAGGCCAGGATGTCGCCGCGGTCGCCGACCACCATCGCCGGGGTGTCGTCGAGCTTGTCCAGCAGGTGCAGCACGCCGGGGCGCACGTGCTCGGTCGGCAGCCGGTTCTCGTCCTCCGGCATCAGGCCGGAAAGGTGGAACAGGTGGTCGTGCTCGTCCTTGGTCAGCCGCAGCGCCCGCGACAGCGCGCTGAGCAGCTGCGCCGAGGGCTGCGGCCCCCGCGCCTGCTCCAGCCGCGTGTAGTAGTCGACCGACATGCCGGCCAGCATCGCCACCTCCTCGCGGCGCAGGCCGGACGTACGGCGGCGGGTGTTGGCGGGCAGGCCGATGTCCTCCGGACGCAGCCGCTCACGGCGGGTGCGCAGGAAGGCGGACAGTTCGGCACGGTCGATCTTGAGCACCCATCCAGCATCGCGCACCTGCCGCGCGCTATCCAGGGATCGGGAGTCCCAGGATGAGCGGGTCTCTGCACACCGGCTCCGACCTGCGGCAACGTTCAGGGTGTCAGCAGCAGCGCGAAGGAGACGAACACCATGACCACCACCTTTTCCGCCAAGCCCATCCTGGTCACCGGCGCCACCGGCACGGTCGGCAGCCGCCTGATCCCCCGGCTGCTCGCCCAGGGCGAGGCAGTCCGCGCCCTGGTCCGCGACCCGGAGTCGGACACCGCACTCCGGCTGCGCGCGGCCGGCGCCGACCTGGTCGTCGGCGACCTGGCGACCCTGGACGCCGCCGGCTTCAAGGCCGTCGTCGACGGCACGGCCGCGGTGATCCACCTCGCCGCCACCTTCCGCGACTCCCCGACCCCCGAGCGCGCGAACGCGGTGAACGCCGACGCCTCGACAGCCCTGGCCGAGGCCGCGCTGGAGGCCGGCGTGACCCGCTTCGTGTTCGCCAGCACCAACCTGGTCTACGGCGGCGGCCACACCGCACCGCAGAACGAGCAGTCCGAACTCGGGCCGATCGCCTGGGGCGGACCGTACCCGGCGTCGAAGGTCGCGGCCGAGAACTCGTTGCAGGACCTGCGAACGCACCGCGGCCTGGACCTCCGAGTCGTGCGTCTGGCCTTCGTCTACGGCGACGGCGACCCGCACATCCAGGAGTTCATGAAGCGCCCCCTGGACTGGCACCCCTCCCGCCGCCTCCAGATGGTCCACCACGCCGACGTGGCCCAGGGCCTCATCCTGGCCCTGCGCGCCGACGGCCTGAGCGGCGAGACCTTCAACATCGCCGACGACTCCGCCGCCACCCTCGCCGAGATCTACCGCTACACGGGCCGCGACCTGACCCCGGAGATGACCGGACGCACGGTGACCGAGCCCTGGTTCGGCATCGTGGAGAACACCAAAGCGCGCCGGGTGCTCGGCTTCCGGCCGCTGTATCCGACGATGTGGCAGGCGGTGGACGCGGGGGCGATGTAGTCAGGCCGGCCGATCACGGCGTCACGATCGCGAAATCCGGATCCGGCGCGTCCAGCACCCCCACGATCGTCTGAAGCACCGAAAGGTCGCCGTTCACCGTCACGCCGTCCAACCCGCCGCCCGCGAGCACTGTGAGGAACTGCGGCTTGGTCAGCGTGAAGGTGGCGTCGGGGGGCGGTGCGCCCGTCTTCGCCGTCTGCGGGCTGTACGTCAGGACGCCGTTCTGGAGGGTGAGGCGGTAGTGCTCGTCGAGATCGGTGAAGTGCCAGTCCGTCACCGCCTTCGCGTCCCAGGCCTTCGGGCCGTTCACGCGGATGGCCAAGGTGTCGAGCAGTTGCGGGACGCTCAGGGCCGCGGCCATGCCGGCGGCGCCGATCGGGGTGGGCTGCACGCCGTCGCGGAGCTCCGAGGCGCCCATCAGGTAGCAGTTGCGCCAGGTGGCGTTCTCGGCGCCGAGGGCGAGGCGTTCGAAGACGTCGGCCAGGGTGTGCTTCGCGTCCTGGTTCGAGGGGTCGGCGAAGACGGCGTGCTTCAGCAGCTGCGCGGCGAAGCGCAGGTCGCCGTCGTCGGCGTACTCGCGGGCCTTGGCGACCAGGTTCGGGACGCCGCCGAAGCAGATCGCGTAGCGCTTCGCCGTCTCCGCCGGCGGGTGCTCCCACAGGTCGGAGGGGTGCCCGGAGTACCAGCCGAGGTAGCGCTGGTAGACCGCCTTCACGTTGTGGCTGACCGAGCCGTAGTAGCCGTGCGTGTGCCAGGCCGCCTCCAGAGCCGGCGGGAGCTGGATCAGCTCGGCGATCTCGGCGCCGACCAGGCCCTGGTTCATCATGCGCAGGGTCTGGTCGTGCAGGTAGGCGTAGAGGTCCCGCTGGATCTCCAGGAAGTCGCGGAGCTCGCCGGCTCCCCACGTCGGCCAGTGGTGCGAGGCGAACACGACGTCCGCCTGGTCGGCGAACAGGTCCAGGGCCTGCCCCAGGTAGTGCGACCAGATGCGGGCGTCGCGGACCTGGGCTCCGCGCAGCGTCAGGATGTTGTGCAGGTTGTGCGTGGCGTTCTCGGCCATACACAGGGCCCTGCGATCTGGCAGCAGGAAGTTCATCTCCGACGGGGCCTCGGTGCCCGGCGTCATCTGAAAGACGAACCGCACGCCGTCGACCGTCTCCTCCTGCCCGGTCCGGGTGATCGACTCCGTCGGCGCGAGCAGGCCCACGGTGCCGGTCGACGCCGCGAAGCCCAGCCCCATGCCCACGTGCGACTCGGCATTGTGGGCCACGTTCGCGCCGGAGTAGTACATGCCGCGGCGCAGCATCGCGGTGCCGGCATAGACGTTCTCCGACACCGCCTCGGCCATGAAGCCCTCCGGCGCCAGGATCGGCGCCTTCGAGCCCGCCTCCAGGACGCCCTCGACCCCGCCGAAGTGGTCGATGTGCGAGTGCGTGTAGACGACGCCGGTCACCGGCTTGTCGCCGCGCACCTTCCGGTACAGCGCGAGCCCGGCGGCCGCGGTCTCGGCCGAGACCAGCGGGTCCACCACGACCACGCCAGTGTCGCCCTCGATCAGCGTCATGTTCGACAGATCGAAGCCGCGGATCTGGTAGACGCCCTGGACCACCTCGTACAGCCCGGCCCTCGCACACAGTTGCGACTGCCGCCACAGGCTCGGGGTCACGGTGTCCGGGCAGTCGCCGTCCAGGAACGCCGTGGCGTCGAAGTCCCAGGCGGTCTTGCCCTCGGCGGTCTTGATCTGCCGCTGCTCGGGAGCGGCGAGGAAGCCCCGGTCGGCGTTGGCGAAATCGGTGCGGTCGCCGAGGTCGGCGCTGCCCTGTGCGCTCCCCTGTGCGGTCACGGCTGCTCCTCGGGCTCGGCGGACATCCTCCGCCATGCTCATCGGCAGCCATGGGCCCCGCCATCGGGGGAGCGCCATTCGGCGAAACGGCTAGGAGTTGCCGATGCCGCCGGGCCGCGGGCTAGCGACGATTCGGCACGGAGGGCGGGAGCGCGGTCGCCAGGGTGTCCTGCGGCGAGTTTCCCCAAGCCGAGTTCTGTGAAGCGGACGCGGCTGCCGCCGCCGCGTCCCACGCCGGGTTGTCCAGAACCGCGAGGACCTGCTTATCGGAGAGCAACAGCGGAGCGCCTGGAGCAGCGGCGCTCTTCTCGGACGAGGAGTTGGTCTCCAGGGCAGTCAGGCTCGCACCGTCGGTGCGGACGAGAGTCACAGTGAGCTCGGTCTTGTCGGCGTGGCGGCCGTCGGAGGTTCCCGGTCCTTCCGAGACGTAGGCGACCGAGCCGTCCGCGAGAAGCTGCGGCGCGCCGCGCCCGGGCCGGGCGGCGCCGGGGGCCGAGACGACGATGGCGATGAAGCCGACGTCGTTCCCGGCGGTGATCTGGGCGCTGACCGTGGTCGTGCCGGCGAAGGCCACGTAGCCGCGGCCGCTGACTCCGGTGCCGGCGAGACAGGATTTCAGGGTGGCGTCCAGCTCGTCGTCGGAGATCTGCTGGTTGCCGGTGGAGCTTGGCACGGTGGCGTCCGGGGTGGTCGCGCCGGGGTCGGGCGTGCTGGGGTCGGGGTCGGGCGTGCTGGGATTCGTCGCGCTCGAGTTCGGGGCGTCCGGGGCACCCGGGGTGGCAGTCCCGAAGGCGTTGCCGGGAGCCGAAGCAGCAGGCTGGTTGACCTCTCCCCCGCGGCTGCCGTCCCCCGACGTCCGATGCGGCTCCAGGAACGTCACCCCCGCGAAGACCACGGCCACCGCCAGCGCCGAGCCCAGAACCTGCACCGCCCGCTCCACGCGCCGCATCCGCGTCCCGCGCGTCACCCCGCCGGCGGCCAGACGTACGACGTCCGGCTCCAACTTGCGCGCGGTCTCCCGCATCGCATGAGGCAGATCGTCGCGCACGTGGCGTCCTTTCCCGCTCGGTTGCTCCCCCGCGTGTAACTCGACGCGCAGCAGGCTGGGGTTGTTACGGAACGGTCGAGCGGTGTCGGCCGCAGCGTCTACCGTGGTCGTATGCCGACGGTTGAGGCTTGCGAAGCCGCCCAGACCTGCTGGTTCACCTGCCGCGCCGCGGTCTTGGGCGGCCAGACGTGGAGCGACGGGCCGCTGCTCTGGGCGCGCGAGGGCGACGAGCAGAACCTGATGTTCCCGCAGCGGATTCCGGCTGACGCGGTCGCGCGCGGTGTGGAACGGGCCCGCGAGACGGGGGTCCGGACCATCGGCGCCTGGCTGGGGACGGACGTCGACACGTCAGCTCTGGCGGCCGCGGGGTTCGAGCGCGGGTGGGAGCCGTGGTGGATGACGGCCCCGGTGGCCGATGTCGGCGATCCCGGCGGACCCGGTGCTCCCGTAGATCCCGTCGATCCCCGCATCGAACTTCAGCAGGACACCGTCGATTACACCGGGGAGTATGCGGCGTACCGGGACACGTTGAAGATGACCCGCGTCCGTCCTCAGCGTTCCTGGTACGCCGCCGCCTACGACGACCGGCGCGGCCGTGAAGGCAGCGACAACCATGGCAGCCGCAGATTCGCAGGCCGCGCGTGGTCGCATCTGAACGGCGATACGGCCGGCGTGTTCGACATGGAGGTGTGGCCGGCCTTTCAGCGGCGGGGACTCGGAACCGGGCTGCTGCGCGCGGTCGTGGCGGCCGCAGCCGAGGCGGGGGCCGACAACGCCGTGCTGAACGCGACTCCGGAGGGCAAGATGCTGTACGAGTCCTGCGGCTTCCGTCAGATCGGCGTCGGGATCACGTGGTGGCTCCACCTCGACCAGCGGCAATGACCTGGCAGTACTCTGTTGTGCGACGTGGGGACTCTTCAAACATGGGGGAAGAAATGGCTGTGCAATCTCGGCGATCCCGCCTGCCCGTGCGCGTTCTGCTCGCGGCGGGAGTCATGGCGTTGGCCGCAGCTGGATGTGCGTCGCAGGGGGTGACGCCGGGGCAGGCCGTCACGACGGGGGCGCTGGGTTCGCAGACGGTGTCGGCGCCGGGCTCGGCGACGGCCACGCTCCCCTCGGACGCCGGTTCCACCTCGGCTTCCACGTCGGCTTCCACTTCGGCCTCCACCTCGGCTTCCACCTCGCTGCCGGACGCGGACACCTCGTCGTCCGTCGCCCCCTCGGGGCAGGCCTACAAGCTCACCGACACGGTCACCGAGGGCGGATTCAAGATCAAGATCCACTCGGCCACGATGCCCTACAACCCGCCGGCCGGCACGTTCTTCACCCCGGGCCCGACCCGGGAGTGGCTGCTGCTGGACTTCGAGGTCACCAACGTCAGCAGCCAGCAGCTGATGTTCTCCACCATCGGCGCCTTCGACATGCGCGACAGTGCCAACGCCTCGTATCTGACCTCGGTCAGCGCCGATGACGACCTTAAGGACAAAGCCTTCCAGGACCACGATATGAACCCCGGCGACACCTCCCGCGGCGAGCTCATCTTCGACCTCAGCCAGCAGGCCTCGGGCTACCGGCTCATCTTCAAGGGGAACATGTGGCAGGCCAGCCAGACCCCGCCCTCCATCACGATGGGGTTCTGATCGGCGGCCGCCCCCGGCCATGATGCCCAGCCCTATCCTGGGCCGCATGACCAACATCATCCCGATCGGGCAGGTGGTCGGCGGCCGCGTCGAGCCGCGCGACGACGACTGGGGCGGCGAGACGGCCGTGATCCGGCTCGACGACCGCTTCGGCCCCGAAGCCCTCGCTGGGCTGGACGCCTTCTCGCACCTGGAGGTCGTCTACCAGTTCCACCTCGTGGACCCGGAGAAGGTGCAGACCGGCGCCCGGCACCCGCGCAACAACACGGAGTGGCCGCTGGTCGGCATCTTCGCCCAGCGCGGGAAGAACCGGCCGAACCGCATCGGCGTCTCGCGCTGCCGGCTGCTGAAGGTGGAGGTGGCCCAGCCCGAGTGGGCCACCGAGCTGATGCGGGAGTATTACTGAGCGGGCCGGCTGAACTGAGCGGTCCGGCTGATCGGACTCTTCCGCCCGCTCAGACCGTGTAGCCGCCGTCCACCGCCAGCGCCGTGCCGGTGATGTATCGTCCGCCGGGCCCGGCCAGGTAGGCCACCGCGTTCGCGATGTCCTCGGCCGCCCCGTAGCGGCCGAGGGCCGTCAGCGAGCGCTGGAAGTCGGCACTGTCCCCGTCGGCCGGGTTCATGTCGGTGTCGATCGGCCCGGGATCGACGACCGTGGCGGTGATCCCGCGCGGCCCCAGCTCGCGCGCCAGGCCCTTGGTGAGCCCGACGAGCGCCGACTTGGCCATCGCCTGCAGCACGAAGTTCTCGCCGGGCACCCGGCCGTTGAAGCACGAGCCGATGCTGATCACGCGACCGCCTTCGCGCATGTGCCGCGCGGCGGCCTGGGAGGCCAGGAAGACCGAGCGGACGTCCACGGCGAGCACGCGGTCCAGTTCGGTCTCCGTCACCTCCTCCAGCGGGCCGTAGGTGAGGAACCCGGCGTTGTTCACCAGGATGTCCAGGCCCCCGAGCTCCCGCACGGTCTGCTCCACCACGCGCGCCGCGGCGTCCGGGGCGGTCAGGTCGGCCTGCAGGGCGACCGCCCGCCCACCCTCGGCCTCGATCTCCGCGACCACCTTCCGGGCCCCTTCGACGCCCTGCGCGTAGGTCAGGGCCACCGCGGCCCCCTGCGCGGCGAGCTTGCGGGCGATCGCGGCGCCGATCCCGCGGCTGCCGCCGGTCACCAGAGCCACCGTGCCGACCAAGTCGTTCATCGTCGTTCCCTCCCGTCATGGGCCCGGTGCGAGCCCATGAAGGAGGATCGATCCTTGCCACCAATGTGAGAGTCAAGCCCGATGGTCCGGGAGCCTGTCCGGGAGGCTGTCCGGGCGCGCGAACAGGCCGCACGGCATCGCCACACGGCATCGCCGCACGGGCCCGGCCCGCCCGGAACCCCGGTATCCGCCCAGCGGCGCTACCCGAGGTCGTCAGAGGCACCCCCGTCACCGTCGCCCCGGTGCCGCACGGTCTCCACCACGTGCCCGACCGCCACCCGCCCCTTGGCAGCGGTGTTCTTCGTGATCTCGAACGCCTGCACCTGGATCACATTCGCGGTCTGCCGCACAGCGGGCGCGTCGGCCACCTTCCGCACCGCCGCCCGCATCTTCTCGTACTGCTCCCGCCCGGCACGCGTCCCGAGCACATACCCGGCCCCGAGTCCGGCGGCCAACGTCAGCTTCGTCCCAGCCTTCATGGCAACCCCACTACCCACACCACCGGATCCTACGAACGGACCTTACGACGGACGGGCGACCCCCCGAAGTTCCCACACCCACCCCGACCTGCCCCGTAAAGCGGATTGCGGATCTCCCCCCAGGATGCGCTAACCTAGTCACGCACCGCCGGACCGGAGCCGCGAACAGCGCGAAGGACCGACGGCGCGAGCACAATCCTGCATAGCTCAATTGGCAGAGCAGCCGGCTGTTAACCGGCAGGTTATAGGTTCGAGTCCTATTGCAGGAGCGCACGACGAACGTCTCCGCTCCCGTGGCAACCCACGCGACCCGGAGACGTTTGCCGTCACTGGGGGGAGTCGATCACCGGGGAGGGTTGATCCACCACGACGCCGGGCAGATGCCCACCAACGTCGTGAGCGGCGAGACACTTCACACTTGGGGCGTTAGCTCAGCTGGTTAGAGCAGGGGACTCATAATCCCTTGGTCGTGGGTTCGAGTCCCTCACGCCCCACTTCATAACAGAATGACCTGGCCCTCGGCAGCTGATGAAGCGCTAAAGGTCAGGTCATTTCTGGTTTTGGGAGTCCGATCAGGTCGGTATGTTCGACCACGTCCCCGCCAACCAATGTCGCGATCAAGCCAACCGGTGCGGCATCCCGCCGAAAGGCACCCGTTGCGCGGCCACGCCATCGCTACGCTCCGGCCATTCGCCTGCAGTGCCAGTGACGAGAGGGAGCGACGTGCCATACCTGGGTCGGATCACCATTACGGGGCCAGAGCCTGAAGTGGAACGGCGGCAGCACTTCATTGATGCCTTGTCCACGGCGATGGTCGAGGGATGGAGCTCGCTCTTCGCGCTCGTTCTCAGCAAGGACGAGATGAACGGCTCAACCGACCTGGTTGCGCCAGTTCGCAAGGTGCTTGATCACCGCATCGTCGGCTACTCCGGTGGGGCTTCGGTCACGGCTGTCATGGACGGTGAGGGCTTGGACTTCGAAGAGGCAGCGGCCGCGCTCGCGTCGTTGGGGCGTCACTTGACGACGTGGAGCCCAGATTTGCTGGAGTACACGCTGCAGCGCGTCGAGGTGTCGCGGCTGGAGCAGCGGTGGGACGAGGAGAACTGGCTGCCGCCACTGAATCAAGGGTGAAGGGTGAAGCCGCGAAGGCCGGACTCTTTTCGTAACGCTGGCCTCCCGTAACGAAAGACTACAGTTGCCCTCATGAAGGGACGCACCTGCCAGCTCTGCGGTGCCCCGCTGCCGGATCGTGGCCGGGGCCGGACCTCCGTCTACTGCACAGCGGCGTGTCGGCAGCGGGCCTATCGGCTGCGGAACGCGCAGGGGCCAGGGGGCGAGTCGGCCGCTGATGTGCTTGCGGCCATTGCGCGGCAGGTGGGGAGCCTGGCGTTGGAGCCGCCGGAGGCTTTTCGATCCGATGTCGTGGCGTTGGGTTCGGCGGTGCGGCGGTTGAGGCGGTTGGCCTTTAACGTAACGCCGGATGGTGTGACGAAATCCGTCGAGCGTCCGGCAGAGCAAGTTGACGAGGCCGACTTCGCCGTGCTCGTCGAGTCGCATCGCAAGCGGCTGCACCTGCACTGCTATCGCATGGTCGGTTCCTACGACGATGCCGAGGATCTGGTGCAGGAGGTGCTGCTCAAGGCGTGGCGTGAGCAGGCCGGCTTTGAGGGGCGGGCGGCGGTGCGGACGTGGTTGTACCGGATCGCCACCAACGCCTGTATCGATCATCTGCGGCGGGCTGGGCGGCGGCCGCAGCGGTATGAGGGTGTTCCGGGGGTCGAGTCGGGGGGTGGGGAGCCTCCGGAGCGGCTGGCGTGGTTGCAGCCTTATCCGGATCGGCTGCTCGATGAGGCTTTGGAGGAGGACGGGCAGCCGGAGGCCGCTGCGGTGGCCAGGGAGACCATGGAGCTGGTTTTCCTTGCTGCGCTTCAGCATCTGCCTGCGCGGCAGCGTGCGGTGCTCATCTTCCGGGATGTGCTCGGGCGTCCTGCGGAGGAGACCGCTTCGCTCATGGACATGACGCTCGCTGCCTGCAACAGCGCGTTGCAGCGGGCGCGGCAGACGTTGCGGGAGCGGATGCCGGCGCGGCGGGTGGATTGGGTGGCTGGTGAGCGGGGGCAGGAGGAGCGGGAGATCGTGCGCCGCTATATGGTCGCGGCGGAGCGGGCTGATGTTTCGATGATGGCTGATCTGCTCAGTGCCGATGTACTGGTCACGATGCCGCCGAATCCTGTGTGGTTCGCCGGTCGGGATGCGCTGTTGGGGCAGCTCAGGCGAGTTTTCGATCCGGTGTCGCCGGGTTACTTCGGGCGGTGGCGGCATGTGCCGGTGGGGGCCAACCGGCAGCCGGCTGTGGCCGGGTACGTGCAGCGGCCGGGGACGTCGGTGTTCCGGGCGCAGATGGTCGATGTGCTGCGGATCGAGGGTGGGCGGATCGTGGAGATCACCACGTTCGAGGCGCACCTGGTCGCGGCGTTCGGGCTGCCGCTGACGCTGCCGGGCGTGAGTGCCGCGGAGGGGTTCCGATGATGAACCGCGGCCGGCGGCGTCCAACTCCTTGAAAGCACGACTCCTTGAAAGCACTGCTCATCGGAAACATCGGAAACAGGAGACGAAAATGACCACGGAGAAGTTCCGGCTGGAGCGCACCTACACCGCGGCCCCCGAGAAGATCTGGGAGCTGTGGACGACCGCCGCCGGCATCGAATCCTGGTGGGCCCCGGACGGGTTCACCGTGCACGTGGACGCCCTGGATCTGCGCCCGGGCGGCATCCTGACCTACACGATGACCGCCACCGGCGCGGAGCAGGTGGCCTTCATGGAGGGCAACGGGCTGCCGCCGAGCACGACCTCGCACAAGACGTTCACCGACATCGAACCCGCCCGGCACCTGGTCTACTCGACGCTCGCCGACTTCATCCCCGGCGTCGAGCCCTACGAATTCCTGACCGACGTCGAACTGCGTCCGACGGCCGACGGCGGCACGCACGTGACCATGACGGCCGACGCCATGCACGACGAGGAGTGGACCGGGCGGCTCGCGGCGGGAAGGGCGAACGAGCTGGACAATCTCGCGAAGACAGTAGGCGAGTAGGCAAGGAGGGCAAGTAGGCAAATAGGTGGAAGGCAACAGGCGAGTAGTTAAGCGAGGCGCGAGCGAGAATCAGGCGAGTCCGCCTACGTGCGCCTTCTCCGCCGTCATCGCCAGCAAGACGAGTGCGTCGTGCTCAGGCGTCCCAGGCGGGGCCTGATAAACCAGAACCCGCTGGCTCTCTCCCACCAAACTGAGCGCCTCGTTGGCCAGGGTGACCCGCCCGATCACCGGGTGCTGGAAGTCCGTCGAGCCGGCGCGCTTGAGGCGGACCTCGTGGCGGTTCCACAGGGTCGTGAACTCAGGGCTCGCTTCGGAGAGTTCGGCGACCACGGCGTCGACTCGGTCCGGTGCGGTCAGCTGTGCGGTGCGCAGGTGCGCCAGGCAGTTGGCGGCTACGCGATCCCAGTCGGCGAAGAGGGTGCGGGCTGTGGGGTGCAGGAACGTGTAGCGAATCGTGTTGCGGTGGACGGGGGGCCAGTCATCCAGGCCGGGCATCAGGGCCAGGGCTTCGGGGTTGGCGGCCAGGAGGTCGTTGATCTCGTCCAGGACGTAGGCCGGGCTTGGGCGCAGCGACTCCAGAAGTACGTGCACTCCCGGGGTGACGGGCCTGGGTTCGGAGGGCGGGCGCCGGGCGGTGCGGCCGGCGGCCTGGTCGGCGAGGCCCAGCAGGTGGGTGTGCTCGTCCGGGGTCAGGTGCAGGGCCTTGGCCAGTGCGCCCAGGACCGCGTCGCTCGGCGCCGTCTCGCGGCCCTGCTCGATGCGGATGTAGTAGTCCACGCTCACCCCCGCCAGGGCGGCCAGTTCCTCGCGGCGCAGGCCCGGGATGCGCCGGGTGCTCAGGCCGCTGGGCAGGCCGACGTCGGCGGGCGTGATGCGTCCGCGCCGGTCGCGCAGGAACTGCGCCATGGCGTTCACCGCTTCAGTCTGCCATCGGTGACCGGCGCGAGGGTGGCCGTGGCACACCTAGGAACGAGGCGGTCTCGTCGGGGGTGGCCGGGCGGGACAGGCTCTGGGGCATGACAAACGTGATCATCATCGGCGGCGGCTCCGGGATGGGCCTGGCCCTGGCTCGGACGCTGCTCGCCGAGGGTATGGAAGTGACCATCGTCGGGCGGTCCGCGGAGCGGCTCGCCGGTGCTCGCAAGGAGTTGGAGGCGTCTGCGAGCGGCGGGCAGGGCAAGGTCGCCGCCGTCGCCACCGCCACCGCCACCACCGCCGTCACCACCGTGACCGCCGACATCAGCCGTGAGGAAGAAGTGGCCGCACTGTTCGCGGCGGTGGAACAGGTGGACCACGTGGCGGTCACCGCTGCCGACGCGACCGGCGTCTACGGGCCCACCACCGACGTCGCCACCGCGACCGCGCGCTCCGTCCTGGAGACCAAGGTGCTCGGCGCCTGGCTGGTCGCCAAGCACGCCGCGGGGCGCGTCACCGGATCCCTCACCTTCACCTCGGGCATCAACGCCTACCGCCCCAACGGATCGAACACGATCATGGCCGCGGCCAACGGCGCCCTCGAGTCGCTGGTCTACGGCCTGTCGATCGAGCTGGCGCCGGTGCGCGTGAACGCGGTCTCCCCCGGCTGGGTGGACACCCCCATCTGGGACGCGCTCGGCATGGACAAGGAGGCGGCCTTCGGTGAACTCGCCCAGCGGCTGCCGGCGCGCCGGATCGGTACACCGGATGACATCGCCAAGGCATTCTCGTCCGTGATGGGCAACGGGTACATCTCCGGCACCGTGTTGCACGTCGACGGAGGGCACCGCATCAGCTGATGCGATCTCCCAGAAATCATGCCAAACGGGTGCGGGATCAATCCCGCACCCGATAGCTTTGCGCCGCCGGGTGCGAGTTCGAGCCCTGCGATCTACGCATGGGCGGGGAGGTACCGGGTGGATCCGGCAGCGGTGGTGGTGCAGGCGCTGGTCACCGGCGCGGGCGCAGGTCTGGGCGGCACGGCTTCGGCCGCGGTGACCGACGGCTACGGCGCGCTGAAGCACGTCCTGGCCCGGCGGCTGGCAGGCCGGCACGCGGCGCTGGCGCAGCTCGAGGCGATCGAGGACGGCAGCGCCGGGGGCACCGACGCGCTGATCCGCGAGCTGGTCGTGGCCGGGGCCGTAGACGAGCAGCTCCTGGCCGACGCGCGCCACCTGCTGGCCTTGGCCGACCCGGAGGGCGCCGGGTCCGGCAAGTTCCAGCTCCACCTGCGCGACGGACAGGGCATGCAGGTCGGCGACGGCAACACGCAGACCAACACATTCCATTAGGGCCCGCCGACGGGTCGGCGGGCCGGGGGGAAAGGCGAGAGTCAGCCATGCGGATCGGTCAGGCCAAAGGCGCCCAAGTCGGCGAGGGCAACACTCAGCACAACACCTATCTGCCGCTCCAGAAGGCGCAGGCGGGCGGCCGGCGCAGCACACGGGATTCCTCGTCGATGACCGTCACGGCCGGCGACAACTCGACCGTCACCACCACGCAGAAGAACACGCATCTGAAGTTCTCCATGCCGGTCATCGGCCCGCTGTTCAGCTTCGCCTCGGTGCACCCGGTCATCGCCGTGACGACGGCCGTGGTCGTCCTCGGCGGCACCGGGGCGGTGGCGAGCGGGGCGATGTCGGGCTCGTCGGGCCCGTCCACCAAGCTGGTGCGGGGGTTCCACCTCACGGTGGCCGAGTCCGGCGCGACGCCGGTCGGGTACGACTTCTCACGCACCCCGCCGGTGCCGGCCGGACCGAACACCGACGCCATCTACGTCCAGGGCGGATTCATCTACTCCACCTCCGGGAAGCTGGCGCGATGGACGCAGGCCGGCAACCCCACGGCGGCGCAGTGCCGCGACGCGGTGGCCAAGGAGCCGGCGCGCCAGGTGGTCGTCAGCGACGGCGAGATGACGTGTTACCTGGACTCCCACGGCGACCCGGGCTACTTCACGGTCACTTCCAGTCCGATGACCGGTGACTACATCACCGTCGACACCGCGCACCTGAACTGAGTCGAATTCAAGTCGAACTCACGTCGCATTCAATCGGCGCGGACGAACATCGCGAAGGTCCGGCCGACGGTCATCTCCTCGGTCCTCGGCCAGTCGGCTTCGCGCAACGCCTGGGTGGCGGCCCCGTGGAGGTCGCCGTTCAGGCGGACTTCCACGTCCTGCGAGGCAGAGCTCGTGGCGAGGGAGAACTTGACGCCGTTCGGCCTGGCCGGGTCGAGGTCCGGCATCAGGTGGGGAGCGACGAGCGGCCACGGCGGGTTCCGAATGAACCAGTCCTTGTGCGCTTCGTGCTCGTCGCCCTCGCCCCAGCCGCCGATGAGGCCGGCGCTGACGCTCCAGCCGGGGACGCCGTGCGGGTGGTCGGGGCCGAAGGTCTTCCCGACGGCGTTGTGCGGCCCCTGGAACATGCCGATGACCGCGCGGGCGGTCGTGTCGGCCCAGGTGTCGACGCCACGGCGCACTGAGGTGTTCACATCCGGTCCCGGGACCTGGACGCAGTCCGGAACGTGGGTCACGGTTCCGTCGTCGTTCGCGATGGCGAAGACCAGCCGCACGTGCGCGGGGTCCTGGTCGTTCTCGCAGGAGCCGAGGAAGACGATGGACGCGTTCGGCCCGGCCAGGAGCAGGCCGTGCTCCTCGTCCTGGTCGAGGAACCAGGGCCGGAACATCGCGTCCAGGTACGACTTGGCGAGCCTCAGCTTGAACTCCGCCGCGGACATCGGCTCGGCCGCGGCCTGGGGGGCCGAACGCGAGACTTGCCTCTTCAACCAGCTCATGCGCGCACACTTTAGCGAGCGCCGCCTCACCGGGTCCGTGTCATGGGATTGATAGTCTTGACCCATGGCGACGATCCGCAAGGCGGTGATCCCGGCGGCCGGGATCGGTTCGCGGCTGCTGCCGCTGACCAAGGCCATCCCGAAGGAGATGCTGCCGGTCGGCGACCGGCCGGTCATCGAGCACACGGTGCGCGAACTGGTCGCGTCGGGGATCTGCGACATCACCATCGTCGTGTCCGGCGGCAAGGAGCTGATCCAGCAGCACTTCCGGCCGAATCCGGCCCTGGTCGAGCAGCTGCACGCGGCCGGCAAGACCGACTACGCCCAGGCGGTCGAGGACGTCGGCGAGCTGTCGCGGGCCGGCCACATCACCTACCTGGACCAGATCGGGCCCTACGGCAACGGCACGCCGGTGCTCAACGCCGCGCGGGGGCTCGGGGACGAGCCGATGCTGGTGCTGTGGCCCGACGACGTCTTCGTCGCCGAGGTCCCGCGGGCCCAGCAGCTCATCGCGGCGTTCGAGAAGACCGGGTGTCCGGTGCTGGCGCTGATGCCGATGGCCCGCGGCGACTCGCGGCGGTACGGGGTGCCGACGGTCCAGGAGGACCTGGGCGGCGGGCTGCTGCGGATCATGGGGCTGCTGGAGAAGCCCGAGCCCGAGCAGGCGCCGTCGGAGTTCGCGGCGATCGGCGGCTACGTCGTCACCCCGGCGATCATCGAGGAGCTCCAGCGGGTCACGGACGAGTGGGATCGGCACCGCTCCGGCGAGGTCTACCTGACCGACGCGATCAACGCGCACGCCGCCGACCACGCGGTGTACGGGCAGGTCATCGCCGGTCAGTGGTATGACACCGGCAATCCCGCGGACTACCTGGTCGCCCAGTTCATGGCGGCGCTGGCGCACCCCGAGTACGGTCCGATCCTGCGCGGGCTCTCCGCTCGGTACTCCGCGGGCAACTGATCGCGCAATTGATCGGGCAACTGATCCGGCAACTGACTGGGCCATCAATCGGGCGATTGATCGCGCAACCGGGCCGCACCAGCCGCCGCGCCTACTCTCACCAGACGCGGCGCCGGTACGCCCGGGTCTTGGCCGCCACCCCCGCGGCGGCGCGCGGGGCGGCGAAGGTGGTGCCGCACACGAACCGCATCAGCGGCCCGAACGCGCCGGCGGCCGGGAACCCGACGAAGTAGAGCCCCGGCACCGACGACTCGAAATCGGCTCCCAGCACGGGCCATCCGCCGCGGCGGGTGAGCCTGCTCCGGATCTCCGGGGCCAGGAACGGGAAGGCTCCGGGCCCGATCCGGTATCCGGTCGCGGCGAGCAGATGGTCGGCGCGGATCGTGCGCGCGATGCCGCCGGGGCCCTGCACCTTCAGGGCGATCCGGTCGCCGACGACCGTCCCGCCGACCACGCGGTGCTCCTCGAGGATCGGCACGACCCCGTCGACGCGGTCGCGCAGCCACCACGCGCCCGAGGGTCCGAGGATCCGCGCCACGAGTTCCAGGCGCGCCCGGCCCGGCAGATGACGGAAGGCGGCCGCGCCGTGCGCGCAGGCGTACAGCGACAGGCCGGGGCCCAGGGGCGAGAGCGGCTTGGGCACGATGTGCCGGCGGTCGACCACGCGCCCGACGCCGCGCAGGTCCGGATCGGGGGCGTCCGCGAACACCACCGACGGCCTGCGGGCCACCACGACCGGCAGCGCGCCGGACTCGGCCAGCAGCGCCGCGCTCTCCAGCGCCGACTGGCCGGCGCCGACGACCACGACCTCGCGGCCGGCGAACGCCGCCATGTCGGTGTGCTCGGAGCTGTGCGACACCGGCCTCGCGCCGGGCCCGGCCTGCTCCAGGCCCGCGTTCGCCTTCCCGGCCAGGCCCGACAGGCTCGGCGGGACGTACGCGTGCCCGATCAGCCCGCTGGCCACGATGACCGCGCCGGCCTCGATCCGCTCCCCCAGCCCGGTGGTGACGACGAACCCGCCCGGGCGCCGCTCGATGCCGCGGACCTCGACCGCCTCGACGTCGGGCACCATGCGCTCGGCGAACCAGAGCCCGTAGTCGGTGAACACCCCGATCGGCACCGGGTCCACCCCGGTCAGCACGGGCAGGCCGGCCTCGGCGCAGTAGTCGGCCAGGCTGTGGCCGGGCTGGGGCGCTGCCAGGTTGGAGGCGGCCGGGGCGGACTTGAGGTTCATGCCCTTGGGCATGTGGGCCTTCCAGGACTGCATGGTGTGGCCGAAGATCCGCACCCGCAGGCCGTGATTCCGTAGGAACGCGCACGTGGACAGGCCATAAGGGCCGGCTCCGACGATCAGGACGTCCACCGTGCCGTCGGCCGGGCTCGCCGCCGGGACGGCGGCGTCGGTCCTGGAGATTGTCGCGGTCATCGCTGCTCCCCTGGTTCGGAAGGACGAGAGTCGAAGGGACGAGAGTCGAAGGGACGAGCGTTGGCGGGGTGAGCGTTGGGGGGACGAGAGTCGAAGGGACGAGAGTCGTCGAAGCGGGGGTCGGCGGAACGAGATCCGGCAGCCGGCCGGCGCACCGGCCGGCCCCGTTCGCTCAGGATGGTGCGCAGCACGCGCCAGCCGTCGGCCCAGGTCCTGAGGTGGCTCTGGCCGAAGGTGCGCGAGAACTCGTAGGACGGCACCTCGGCGAGCTTGAGGCGGGCCGAGGCCGCGTGCGCGGCCAGCAGCGTCTCGATCTCGAACCCGTCGCCCCGTTCGGCGGCCGCGCCGTCGGTGCCCGGCAGCCCCAGACGGTCCACGCACTGCGCGCGGAACGCGGTGTAGCCGTAGCAAAGGTCGGTGAACGAGGTGCCGTACAGCGCGTTCATCATCATGGCCAGCACGCGGTTGCCGGCCCGGCGCAGCGGGGTCAGGTCGCTGCTCCCGCCGCCGGCCAGGAACCGGCTGCCCTTGGCGAAGTCGCATCCGGCGGCCAGCGCGGCGACGAAGAAGGGGATCTCGGCCGGGTCCGTCGATCCGTCCGCGTCCATCGTGACGATGATGTCGCCGCTGCAGGCCGCGATGCCGCAGGACAGCGCGTTGCCCTTGCCGCGGCGGGTCTGCTGGATGACGACCACGTCGGGACAGACGCGACGGGCCGCGGCGACCGTGCCGTCCCGGGATCCGCCGTCGACGAGGATGATCTCGTGCAGCGACGAGGTGGGCAGCCGGGTCAGGACGTCCGGGAGGTTGCGCACCTCGTTCTTGGCGGGGATGACCACGCTGACCTTGAGCGTGGTGCCGGCTCGCGGCTCGGCGCGGACCCGGCGGGCCGCGGGTTCGGTCCCAGGTCGCGGAAGGGGATGGACTCCCCTGGTGAGCTGGGTGCTGACGGGCCGCGGGAGTGTCGAAACCCCGTCCGGCGACACCGTGTCTCTCGCAGGCATGGTGGCCTCACCTGTCCTCCTCTGCCCGCCGAGGCGATCCGCGAGCCGCCGTATGGCGATGCGGAGCCTCGGCTCGGCTCGGCTACTAAAGGGAAGATTCGGCGACCGAGATCCAGCGGCCTTCAAGGCCTCATCTGTATTTGGTCAATGCTGTGGGCACCGCTCAAGGTGTGGCCCCAGCGGTTCGCGACTAGCCTGGGGTCCGTGTTCGGTGACCGGAACGCCGGCTTGGAAGACACGCAAGATGCGATCGCGGCGCTCGTCGACGCATTGCGTCCGCTGAACCGCGAGTCGGCTGACCTTCTGCACGCGGCGTCGCACGAGTTGCGGACGCCGTTGACGAGCATCGTCGGCTTCACCGAACTGCTGGGCGAGGGTGCGGCCGGACCGGTCACCGCGCAGCAGCGGAAGTTGCTGGCCGTGGTCGCGGACAACGCGGCCCGTCTGATGGCGATGGTGGACAGACTCGAGCCGGTGCTCCCCGATCGGCACGATCAGCGTCGGCCGATCGACGAATACGGCGCGGTCCGCCTCCCGGTTCCCGGCCCGACAGCGCAGGAGGAGGCCGCGCGGGGGAAGCGATGGTGAACCGGGACAAAGCGCTGGTCATCGAGGACGCGGCGGACATCCGGCTGCTGCTGCGCGAGACGCTGGTCCACGCCGGCTTCGAGGTCGCCGAGGCGGGGACCGGGACGCAGGGTCTGGACCTGGCCTCGGCGCTGCACCCGGACCTGGTCACGCTGGACCTCATCCTGCCGGACATCGACGGCATCGAGGTGTGCCGCCGGCTGCGCACGATGAGCAACGCCTATCTCATCATGCTGACCGCGCGCACCGAGGAGGCGGACCGGCTGATCGGCCTGGAGGTCGGGGCCGACGACTATATGGTCAAGCCGTTCTCGCCGCGGGAGCTGCGCGCGCGGGTGACCGCGATGCTGCGGCGGCCGCGGATGGACGACCCGGGAGCGGCCGCGGAGCCGTCGGTGCTGCGCAGCCACGACCTGGTCGTGGACCGGGACATGCGGGAGGTGACGCTGGCCGGGAACCCGGTCCGGCTCACCCGGACCGAGTTCGACCTCTTGGTCACGTTCATGAGCCAGCCACGGCGGGTGTGGGAGCGCGAGACGCTGGCCCGGCAGGTGTGGCGGACCGAGTGGGCGGTGAACGACCACGTGATCGACGTGCACGTCGCCAATCTGCGGCACAAGCTGGGCCAGAGCGCCGACGACGGCGGGCTGGTGCGCACCGTGCGGGGCGTCGGGTACCGGTTCGGCGCCGATGTCGAGCAGGGCGCCTGAAACAGAGCGAGAGCCTCATCCTCGCGCGGCGAGGTCGCGCAGCACGCCGGCCAGGTCCTCGGCCACGGCGTCGGCTTCGCGGCGCAGCGTCGCGGTCAGCCGCGCACCGGCGGCCCGGCCGTCCCCGAACGCCCGCTCGATCCCGGCGACCGCGTCGGCCAGCCGGGCCGCGCCCAGCATCTCGCTGGCGACCCGCAGGTCGTGGGCCGCCCGCAAGCCGTCGGCGCGGCCGCTCTCGCGGGGCTGCGCGATGCGCTTCAGGCGGGGCTGGAGCAGGTCGAGGTACGTGGCGATGAAACGTCGCATCGTGCCCTCGCCGACCTCGTCGCGCACTCTCGCCAGGCGGACGCGGTCCACGGGTTCCGCGGGTCCTGACGCGGGTGTCGGAGGGACCATGGGCCACAGCCTGACCGGCGAACCCCAAGCGGAGATCTGCGCTGCGTCAGGTTCTGCTCAAACGGCCCATGATCAGGTGTCACGGGTGTCGCCCCACCTGCCGCGAATGATCTCCTGGAGAGGTGGATCCCGTGTGGTGGGAGCGGTGGAACCAGTGGACGCTCTCCGAGCTTCCAGTGCTCAACCGGGCTGTCATCCGCGGGCGCCGGCCGGCGCGGGATCTGGTCGCGCAGGCCCGGGCGGAGGTGCTGGCGGATCTGCCGGACGCCGGCGAGTACACGCCGCGGGAGGCGCGCCGGGTGCTGGTGCTGCTCGGGCTGCTCGGGGCCTCGGCCGCGCGGCACCACCAGGAGGCCGACGTCGCGCGCAAGGCCAAGCCGCAGGAGTCGTTCGGCGGGCTGGAGGTCGGGGCGACGGGGGCGCCGTTCCTGAGCTACTTCGCGACGGTGGCCGAGGCCTCCGGGACCGGGCACCCGGGGCGTGACTGCTACGCGTCCATCGTCCGGTGGAACGTGCCGACCGCCGAGGTGCGCGTCGGGAGCGAGACGGTCGCCGCGCTGCCGGGCGTCTTCCCGGACGGCCGGATCCGCACCTACACCGGCGACCCCGGTGAGCTGGCGTTCCTGGAACTGCTGAAGACGTCCGAGGTCCTGGAGCTGGCGGCGAACGACGCGCTGGAACCGATCGCGGACGGCTCCTGCGACATCGGCTCCGCGGAGGCGACCGAGCGGGCCTGGGCCGCGACCCGGTTCCTGGTCGCGCTGGCCACGGCCAACCAGGGGTTCGCCGCGCTGGCGCCCGACCACGGCGGGCTCGGCACGGAGCACTTCATGGACGTCTTCCGCCAGTTCGCGGTGCACTGGCAGCCCGACGACATCCCGCCCAGCGGCGCGCAGGACGCCCAGTTCCTGCGCCGGGACCTTCTGCTCGGCATCGACTTCCCCGGATACCACCACCACATGCGGCGCAACTATCCGGCGCTGCTGGACGAGGAGCGGGCCGGGCTCGACCGGCAGGCCGCACGGCCCGCCCTGCCGGCGACGCTGCTGCGGGCGCTCGACCTGGCGCCGGCGGAGCTCGCCACGGCCACCCGGGAGCAGCTGCGGGACCTGGTGCGCGAGCATCCGGACCTGGCCGCCTGGTACTCGCTGCTGGCGGCGAACGCGAAGGTCGGCGGGGTGCACTTGATGCTCACGGAGAAGTACCTGTTCAAGCCGCAGCGGGCCCGCGACGAGGCGGGGGTCGGGGACTCGCCGCTGGTGTCCAACCGGCGCGGGACCAGCGGGATGGAGGAACCGCTGCTGGTGCGGCTCACGCGGGCGCGCCGCAACCACCCGCTGCGGATGTTCGCGATGCTGCCGGCCGACGAGCTGAGCCGGGGCGCGCGGACGGCAGACCGGCCGGACGGGGTTCCGACGGTGCGGTACCAGGCCGGCGAGGGCTGAGGTGGCGAGCGGCGGGCAGCGGGCTCGATCGAGGGGGCCGGCCGAGGCGGTGCCGGGCGCTGTGTGCCCCATGTCGGCTGCCGGCTCGGCTGCCCACCCGGCCATTAGCTCGGCTGCCAACTCGGCTGCCATGTCGGAGGCCATGTCGGAGGCCAACTCGGCCGCCTTGTCGGCTGCCGGCTCGGCCGCCCACCCAGCCGCCGCCCCTCGCCGTTGGCCCGTCCGGTCGACCCTCCGGTGGTGCGCGCCCGGGATGCCGCCGACAATGAACCCGGTCGCCCATGCTGCGGAGGCACTATGAACGGGCAGCGGATCGGCGGTGCGCCGTCGGTCACCTTGCTGAGCCCGGGTGCCGGGGCGGGCTCCGGGTCCTCGGTGCGGGTCCGGCGGTCCGGCGCGGGTTGGCTGCGGGCGCCGAGGCTGCTGGGAGTGAGCGCGCTCGCCGCGTTCGGAGTCGGTGTGTGCGCCAGTGCGGCACGGCTGTTGAGCGGGCGGCGGCTGGCTGAGCAGCGGTTGGCGGCGGAGCGGGCGGAGACCGATCGGCTGCTGAAGGTCATCGACAACACCTCCGCGGTCATCTACATGCGTGACAACGATGGCCGCTACCTGCTGGTGAACCGTCAGTACGAGCAGCTTTTCGGAATCCGGCGGCAGGACATCGTGGGGCTCACCGACCATGACCTGTTCCCCAAGGAGATGGCGGACGACTTCCGGGCCAACGACCTGCGGGCGCTGTCGCGGGGCGCGCCGATCCAGATGGAGGAGGTCGCGCCGCATCCGGACGGGGTGCACACGTACATCACCGTCAAGTACCCGATCCGGGATCTCGCCGGCCGCACATACGCGATCTGCGGTATCTCCACCGACATCACACCGCTCAAGCGGGTCGAGGAGAAGGAGCGGCGGCTCAACGCCGAGTTGGAGGGCCGGGTGCGGGACCGGACCGCGGAGCTGGAGGCCACGGCGCGAGAGCTGGACGCGTTCGCCTACTCGGTGTCGCACGACTTGCGCGCGCCGCTGCGCGCCGTCGCCGGGTTCAGCGAGATGCTGCTCGAGGACCACAGCGGGCAGCTCGACGAGGACGGTCGCGACTATCTGGACCGCGTGGTCGCCGCCACCAAGCACATGGGCCGGCTGATCGACGACCTGCTGAACTTGTCCCGGGCCGGCCGGGCCGACCTGTCGCGGCGGCCCGTCGACCTGAGCGCGATGGCGCACCGGGTGGCCGGCGAGCTAACAACGGCCCATCCCGAGACGGCCGGCTCGGTGCGGGTCTCGGTCGACGACGGCCTGCTCGCGGTGGGTGATCCGGCGCTGCTGGAGATCGTGCTGCGCAACCTGGTCTCCAACGCCTGGAAGTTCTCCGCCAAGCGGCCGCAGCCGGTGATCCACGTCGGCTCGACCGAGCAGGAGGGCGGGACGGTGCTGTTCGTCCGCGACAACGGCGCCGGCTTCGACATGCGGCACGCCGACCGGCTGTTCGCGCCGTTCCAGCGCCTGCACTCCACCGCGGAGTTCGCCGGCAGCGGCGTCGGCCTGGCGCTGGTCGCCCGGATCATCGCGCGGCACGGCGGCCACGTGTGGGCCGAGAGCGAGGTCGGGAAGGGCGCGACCTTCTACTTCACGCTGCCCGGCGGCCCCGATCGGCGGCCGGCCGCCGGGGACCCGTGAGCGTCGGCACCGCCCCCGAACTCAGGCTCCTGATCTGCGACGACAGCGACGACGACGCGGTCCTGCTGGTCAGGCACCTGAGGCGGGGCGGCCTGTCGGTGGAGTACGAGCGGGCCCAGACCGCCGCCGACGTCGCCGGCGCGCTGCGGGACCGTCCCCCGGATCTGGTGATCTCCGACTACGTCATGCCCGGGTTCACCGCCGAGGAGGCGCTGAAGCTGCTGCACGCCAGCGGTCTGGACGTGCCGTTCATCGTGGTGTCGGGGCTGATCGGCGAGGAGTCGGCGGTCACCCTGATGCGGGCCGGCGCCCACGACTTCGTCCTGAAGGGCCGCATGGTGCGGCTGGTTCCGGTGGTGCGCCGGGAGCTGACGCAGGCACACGCCCGCCGCGAGCGCCGGGCCGCCGAGGAGGCACTGCGGGTCAGCGAGGAGCGGTTCCGGCAGCTCACCGAGCGCATCCCCGACGCGCTGTTCCGGGTCCGGATCCACCCGACGCTGGACGTGGAGTACTTCAGTCCGGCCGCCTCGGTCATCCTCGGGCGGGACCCGGAGGAGCTGTGCGGCGATCCGGAGACGGTGTTCTCGCTTGTAGCCCCCGGGGACCGCGCGCTGCTCCGGCAGTCCTGGGAGACGCCGGTGCCCGGGCCGCTGACGATCCGCTGGCGGCGGTCCGACGGCGCGAAGGTGTGGACGGAGCAGCGCGTGGTGGCCCTGAGCGACGCCGAGGGCCAGACCGTGGCCACCGAGGGCATCCTGCGCGACATCACCGACCAGGTCCAGGCCTCGGCCGAACGCGAGTCCCTGGAGCAGCAGCTGCACCAGGTCGAGCGGCTGGACTCGCTGGGACGGCTGGCCGGCGGCATCGCCCACGACTTCAACAACCTGCTCGCGGTCATCCTCGGCCACACCGAGCTGGCGCTGGCCGACAGCCCCGAGGACACCGCCGACGACGGGGTCCGGGCCAACCTGCGGCTGGTCCGGCAGCTGGCCGAGCGCGGCGCCGGGCTGACCCGGCAGCTGCTGGTGTTCAGCCGGCAGGAGGCGGTGGCGCCGGAGATCGTGGACGTCAACGAGGCGGTCGCGCTCACCGAGAAGGTGCTGCGCGGGGCGATCGGGGAGGACGTCGAGTTCGTCGCCGACCTGGCCCCGGACCTGTGGCGGGTCATGATCGACCGCAGCGAGCTGGAGCGGCTGCTGCTGAACCTGGTGGTCAACGCGCGCAAGGCGATGCCCGACGGCGGCTGCCTGACGATCCGGACCCGGAACGTGCCGGCGACCGAGCGGGAGGCCGGCGGCGAGCCGGGCGAGGACCAGTCCGGTGACGACCAGCCCGGTGCGAGCCGATCCGATGCCGAGCCGGGCGCCGAGCCGGGCGCCGAGCCCGGTGCCGAGCCCGGTGCCGAGCCCGGACCCCGGGTGCGGCTGAGCGTGGCCGACACCGGGATCGGGATGGGCGAGAACATCGTCGAGCACGTCTTCGAGCCCTTCTTCACCACCGATCCGGCCACGGGCACGGGGCTGGGGCTGTCCACCGCCCACGGCGTGGTCACGGCGGCCGGCGGCAGCATCACCATCGACTCCGCACCGGGTGACGGCACGACCGTGCAGGTGGACCTGCCGGCGGCCCCGTACGCCGCGTCCCCGGCGCCCGGCCCGGAACCGGCGCCGCCGCACGGCCGGGGCCAGACCGTGCTCGTCGTCGAGGACGACCACGACGTCCGCGAGCTGGTGATCGTGATGCTGAGCCGGTCCGGCTACAAGGTCGTCGCGGCCTCCTCGCCGGAGGCAGCGCTGGCCCTGGCCGAGACTCCGGGCCGCTACGACGTGATGCTGACCGACGTCGTCATGCCGGAGATGTCCGGGACCGCGCTGGCCCAGCGCATGTGGGCCCGGTACCCGGAGCTGCCGGTCCTGCTGATGTCGGGCTACACGGCCGGCGGGCTCTCGGAGGGCTTCGCCCCCCGGGGCCCGGTCGCGCTGATCCGCAAGCCGTTCACCACCGCGGCGCTGCTCACCGCGCTCAACCAGCTGCTCCGGTCCGCGCACCGCTGAGCGGACGCGGCCCTTGAGCAAACGCTGAGAACTGCTTGAGGGCGACCGTACCTCGGGCGCCGAGCGTGGGTGCTGAACCCTTCATCCCCGGCGTGCGGGAGCAGCGATGGACGAGCAGAACACCCGGTCCGCGCCTCCGACGTCAGGTCCCTACGCCCCGCCGTCCCGCCACCGGGTCCCCCAGAGCAAGGACCAGGTCTGGCTCGCGGGCCGGATCGACCCGAACGCCGCGCCGATCCTGGTCACCCAGCTCGACCTCGACGATCCGGACCGGACCGCGATCCGCACCGGGCACGCCGGGCCGGTGATGGCCCTGGTCTGGCTGCACCGGCATCCCCTGGGCGTGGTGAGCACCCGTGTCGGCGCGGGCCACGACCTGCGCGCGGCGCTGCGCAAGGCCGCGGCGCGCGACCTCGCGCCGGAGATCGAACGGCACCGGCGGATGGACGCCGAACCGTTCGGGCGCCCGGGCCGGGCTCAGGCCGTCAACGGCTACGCCGGGCTGCCGGCCTGCCTCAGGACGCGCGCCGCGATCCGCGCCGACCCGCCGCGGATGAGCGTGATCATCGGCACCCGGGAGCGTCCCGCCGAGCTGGAGCGCTGCCTGCGCTCCCTGGCGGCCGTGGACTACCCGCGCTTCGAGGTCATCGTCGTCGACAACGACCCGGAGACCGACCGGACCCGGCGGGTCGCCGACCGGGCCCCGATCTCGGTGCTCTACCTGTGCCAGCGCCGGCGCGGCCTGGCGGCGGCGCGCAACCTGGGCGCCAAGGCGGCGACCGGGACGATCCTGGCGTTCACCGACGACGACGTGAAGGTGGACCGGGACTGGCTGCCGGCCCTGGCCGAGGCCTTCACCGATCCCCGCGTCGGCTGCGTGACCGGGCTGATCATGCCGGCCGAACTGGGCAACCGGACCCAGGCGATGCTGGAGCGGCGCGGCGGGTACTCCAGGGGCTTCGAGCCTCGCGTCTTCCAGACCGGGCGGCACACCGACGACCCGCTGTTCCCGTTCACCGCCGGCCGGATGGGATCCGGCGCCAACATGGCGTTCACAGCCTCGGTCCTGAAGCAGTTCGACGGCTTCGACATCTCGCTGGGCCCGGGGACCAAGGCCCGCGCCGGCGAGGACCTGCTGGCCCTGTTCAGCACCGTCGCGACCGGCAGCCGGCTGGTCTACCAGCCCGACGCGGTGGTCTGGCACCACCACCGCCGGAACCGCGAGGCGCTGGCGGCGCAGGCCTTCGGGTACGGCGTCGGACTCGGCGCCTACCTGACCGCGGCCGTGGTCCGGGAACCCGCGATGCTGCCGGCACTGCTCCGGCGGCTGCCGCGCGGCCTGGCCTACGCCCTGCGCAATTCCGCGCCCGACCGCTACGACCGCAGCGCCTGGCCAGCCCGCCTGGCCGCGCTGGAACGCCGCGGCATGCTCTGCGGCCCGGCCGCCTACCTGCGCGGCCGCTGGCAGGCCCGGAACCAGCCGCGGTGGGAGGAGCAGTGGTGACCTCCACGGTCACCAAGCCCCGGCCGCGCGCCCGCACGACGGGCCGCAGCCTGGCCGGCATACGCCTGCCGACGTACCGGGACCAGCTGGTCCGCACCGGCCACCTGCTGACCCTCAGTTCCCTGCTGACCGCGGCGGTCGGCGCGATCTACTGGGCCGTCGCGACCCGGGTCTACGGCCCGGCCAGCGTCGGCCGGGCGTACGCCGCGGTGTCGGCGATGACGCTGCTGGCCAGCGTCGGCGGGCTGAACCTGGGCAACGTGCTGGTCCGGTTCCTGCCGAACTCCGGGCCCAGGGCCCGCCGGCTGGTGACCACGATGTACGCCGCGGCCGCCGTGGGCGCCGCCGCCGCGGCCCTCGGATTCATCCTCCTGGTCCCGCGGCTGTCCTCCGGGCTCGCCTTCCTGCACTCGCCGCTGATCGGCGGGGCGTTCGTCGTCGGCGCGGCGGCGTACTCGATCTTCATCCTCCAGGACGGCGCCCTGACCGGGCTGAGCCGGCCCGGCTGGGTGGTCTGGGAGAACGCACTGTTCGCCCTCGTGAAGATCTTCCTGGTCTCGGTCCTGGCCGTCACGGCCGTGCGGGCTCAGGGGATCCTGGTGTCCTGGATCGTGGCCCTGGTCGCCGCGGTGCTGGTGACCAACGCGTTCCTGTATCGCAGACTGGCCTCCCTGGCCCGGAGCCAGGCCACGGAGACCGGCTCAGTTCCCGCTCCCACGGCCGGCTACATCACGGCCGACTACGTCGGGCAGCTGCTGTGGATCAGCGCGAACAGCCTGCCGCCGATCATGGTCCTGGACCGGCTGGGCGCCGTGGACAGCGCGTACTTCTCGGTGTCGTGGTCCATCACCAACGCGCTCTACATGTTCGGCATCAACATGGGGCTGGCGTTCGTGGTGGAGAGCGCCCACCGGCAGACGGTGGACCCGGCCCGGCTGCGGCACATGTTCCGGCACACGATGGCGATACTCGTCCCCTGCATCGCGCTGGCGGTCGCGGCCGCGCCGCTGATCCTGCGGATATACGGCAGCGACTACCAGCACGGGGCCACCGACCTGCTGCGGATCCTGGTGCTGTCCGCGCTGCCGAACGTGGTCCTGGTGATGGCCGTGAGCGTGGCCCGCGCGCGGATGCGCATGAAGGTCGTCGCCGTGGTCTACCTGGTGCAGTTCGTCCTGCTCATCGTGCTGACCGTGGTGCTGCTGCCGGTGATGGGCGTGACCGGCGCCGGAGTCGCGTGGCTGGCCAGCCTGACGGTGGTCGCGGCCGGCCTGCTGTGGAAGCGGCGGGCCTGGCTCACCGGCGATCTGCCTGCCGCCGCCCTCGCTTCGGCACAGGCACCGGCAACCGCACCGGCGACGGTCCGGACGGCGCTGCCCAGCGTCAGCGTGATCGTCTGCGCCTACACCCCGGACCGCTGGGACGACATGCTCGCCGCCGTCCACTCGGTGCGGCACCAGACGGTCCGCCCCGACGAGGTCGTCCTGGTCATCGACCACTGCCCGGAGCTCCTGCGGCGGGCCCAGCAGGCGCTGCCCGGCGTCCGGGTGGTGCCCAGCCGGGGCCTGCGCGGCCTGTCCGGGGCGCGCAACACCGGGATCCAGACGGCCTCCCACGACGTCCTGGCCTTCCTCGACGACGACGCCGTCGCCGATCCGGACTGGCTGGAGCGGCTGCTGGCCTCCTACGAGAACGAGTCGGTGCTCGGCGTCGGCGGCCTCGTGACGCCCCGCTGGGACGCCGGGCGCCCGTCGTGGTTCGCCCGGGAATTCGACTGGGTCGTGGGCTGCAGCTACCGGGGCATGCAGGTCCCGGTCCGCAACTTCATCGGCGCCAACATGTCGTTCCGGCGCGACGTCGCGGTGCGGATCGGCGGATTCCGCACCGACCTGGGACGGGTCGGGACCCGTCCGGTCGGCGGCGAGGACACCGAGTTCTGCATCCGGGCCACCTCCGAGACCGAGGGCGGCTCGCTGGTCTACCAGGAAGGGGCCCGGGTCCGGCACCGCGTACCCGAGCATCGCGGCACCCGGCACTACTTTCTGTCGCGCTGCTTCGCCGAGGGCCTGTCCAAGTCCGTGGTCCGGCGCATGTCCGGCAGCGGGGCCGGACTGGCCTCGGAACGCGGATATCTGTCCAGCGCGATCCCGGCGGCGCTGGTGCGGCCGCTGCGCCGCGGCCCGGACCGGCCTTCGCTGGCCACGGTGCCGATGCTGATCGCGGGGGTCGTGTCCACGGTCTCGGGATTCGTCGTCGGCAGCGCGAACAAGGGCCTGGCTTCGAGCGCGACGGTGGCAGCGAGCGCGAGTACGAGCGAGGTGCCGGTGGTCGGCGCGGACGCCGATCGGGATGGTGCCGCGCGCCTGGCGGGAGTGCTCGAGCCACTCGAACCGCCCGAGCCGCCCGAGCCGCCAGAGCCGCCCGAGCCGGTGGAACCAGTCGCCACCCCGGAACAGGCCGAACCCGAGCGAGCCGCGGAACCGGCCAACCCCCTCATCGCGGCCCACCCGGCGCTCCGCTGGGCGCTGGTCGCGGCGACGGTGTCGGCGCTGGTCGCCGCGCTGGGGCTGTGGATCCGGTCGTTGCACCACATCCCGCTGGACAAGCTCGGGGACCTCGGGCTGACCGGGATCCTGCCCCACTCCTACTGGATCGCGGCCGTCATCCTGACCATCGGGTTCTGCCTCACCCTCACTGCGGCGCCGGTCCGCAGGGCGGTGCCGCCGGCGGCCTATGTCATCGTCCTGATCTTCATTCAGAACGCCACCCCGATCTTCCGGTACTCCACCCTGCGCTACCCCTGGGCCTTCAAGCACACGGAGGTCGCCTCCTACATCGCCTCGCACGGCAAGGTCCCATCGCTGCCCGGGACCAACATCCTGTCCGCGTACAGCGACTGGCCCGGCTTCTTCTCCCTGAACGCGCTGCTGTCCAAGATGATCGGCGTCCAGGACTCGACGTCCTACGCCGCCTGGGCCCCGCTGGTGTTCAACCTGCTGATGCTGATGCCGCTGGTGCTGCTCTTCCGGTCGGTGACCTCGCGCCGGGCCCTGATCTGGACCGGTGTCTGGATCTTCTACGTCGGGGCGTGGATCGGCGAGGACTACTTCTCCCCGCAGTCCTTCTCGCTGCTTCTGTACATCACGTTCATCGCCGTGCTGGTGCACCGGCTCACATCCGTCAAGCGGGGTACCCGGGTCCCGCGCGCGCCCCACATCGAGACCGCCATGCTGCTGGTCATGGCCGCGGCGATCGTCACCAGCCACCAGCTGACGCCGTTCATGCTCGTGGCGGCACTGGCGGCGGTCTCGTGCAAGCGCGCCTACCGCAAGGTCTCGCTGCCGCTGCTGGCCGGGACCACGCTGATGGTCGTGGTGTGGGCGGGGACCGTGGCCCGGCCGTTCATGGCGGCGAACCTCAGCGGGTTCATCAGCGCCGTCGGCAAGCTCGGCTTCGGGACCAGCGTCGGGGTGATCCAGCTGGGAACGGTGCCGCCGCACGTGGTGATGATCGCCAACATCGACCGCGCCCTGTCCGCCTCGATCGTCGTCCTGGCGCTGATCGGCATGCTGCGCAGGCGCTGGCCCGAGCGCGTCGCGCTCATCCCCCTGTTCCTGGCGCCGATCCCGATCTTCGCGCTGACCACCTACGGCAGCGCGGTGATCTTCCGGGTCTACCTGTTCATGCTCCCGGCCGCCTCGCTGCTGGCCGCCGCCGCGCTCGTGCCATGGCGCGCCGCGTGGGAGTCGACGCACCGCCTCGGGCGCAGGCTGTTCAACGCCGGCATCCGCGTCGCCGGGGCGGCAGCGCTGGTCGTGATGTTCGTCGCGTACACCTTCGGCAACTACGGCAACGAGCTTGTGAACTACTCGCCGCCAGACCAGGTGCGCGCGGCCGAGTACATGTACTCCGTGGCTCCGCCGCACTCGCTGATCCTGGCCGCCAACGACGAGTTCGACCGCGCGTACACGGACTACTGGAACGACCCGCTCGTGCAGTTCGACGGACAGGGCGTCCAGGTGACCCAGCGGCTGGCGCAGGATCCGGTGAGGGAACTTCAGGCGCTGTCCCAGCAAACCCCCAACGCGGCGACCTTCGTCATCCTCACGCGCAGCCAGGAGGCGGCCGTGACCGACAACAGCCTGATGCCGGACGGGGTGTACGCCGAGATCCAGTCGGCGCTCGACACGTCGCCGCAGGTCCAGACCGTCTACCGGACGGAGAACGCGACCGTCTACCGGCTCATCCCGCAGCCGCAGCCACAGCCACAGGCCCAACCCCAACAGCCACCGAACACCGGCACCGAGCTCCACCCGGAGGTACCGCAATGAAGATCCCCGTCATCATCCTGCTGGCCGTCTCGGGGTGGATCGCGCTGGCCGCGACGGCGCTGCCGGCGCAGTCGCCGCTCCGCGTCGTCGTCTCCGTCGTGTTCCTGCTCGTGTGCCCGGGGGCGGCAGCCGTGCTGCTCGCCGACGCCCTGATGGCCAGGCGCGGTGTCCGTCCCTACGGAGCGCTCGCCTCCGTGGTCCTGGCCGTGGCCGTGAGCCTGGCGCTGGCCACGCTGGTCAGCGAGGCGTTCACGCTGACCGGGACGTTCACCATGGCGCGGTGCGTGATCACCCTCGCCGCGCTGACCACCGGTCTGGCCCTGATCCCCAGACTCACCCACCTCGGGGAGGCGAAGTCATGAACCCGCTCGCTGTTCTGCTCTACCACACGATCAACGACGACCCGCCGTCGTGGGTGGCGCCGTTCTCCGTCAGTACCCGTACCTTCCTCGGCCAGCTCGACGCCGTCGTCGACAGCGGACGCCCGATCGTGACGGCGAGCCAGGTCGTGGCCTCCCGGCGCGGCGGGCCGGCCCTGCCGCCGGACGCCGTCGCGCTCACCTTCGACGACGGGTTCCGCGACTTCGCGCACACCGTCGCGCCGGCCCTGGCCGCGCGGTCGCTGCCGGCGGCGCTGTTCGTCACCACCGGGGCCCTGCACCCGCACCGCCGCAGCGTCCTCGGGGACGCACCGATGCTGAGCATGGACGACGTCGTCTGCCTGGATCAGGAGGGCATCGAGATCTGCTCGCACGCCCACGTGCACGAACAACTGGACACGCTGCCGTCGCAGCGGATCACCCAGGAACTCCTGATCCCCAAGACGATCCTCGAAGAGGCGCTGGGGCACGCGGTGTCGCTCTACGCCTATCCCTACGGGTATTCGAGCCTTGAGGTGCGGAACCAGACGCGGCACACGGGCTACCTCGGGGCGTTCGCCGTGCGCAACGCCTTCAGCCCGGAGGACGACGATCCCTACCGGATCGCCCGGCTCATGGTCTGCCGCGACACCAGCCCGGAGACCTTCGCCTCTTGGCTCAGCGGCACGGGAGCTCCCACGGCCTCGGCCCACGAGCAGCCGCAGACCATGTTGTGGCGGCAGTACCGCCGCTCCCGGGCACGGCTGCACGCCGTGCGGAGGTGAACGACGTGGCCCCGACACTGGACCGGGACATCCCGGTGCTCATCGTCCGGATCGGCGACTACGCGCCGCACCACGGCACTACCGGCCTGATCCGCAGCCTGGGACGGCTGGGCGTCCCGGTCTACACGATCACCAAGAGCGGCCGCCTGCCCGGCGCGCTGTCCCGGTACCTGACCGGCTCGTTCGCCTGGCCGACCACCGGCCTGGAGGACGAGGCCGACCTGGTGGCCGGCCTGCGCCGGATCGCCGGCCGGATCGGGCACCCGGCGGTCGCGGTCGCCAACGACGACGAGGCCGCGATCCTGCTGGCCGAGCACCGGGACGCCTTTGCCGACCGGCTGATCGCCCCGGCGATCGCCCCCGGCCTGCCCCGCCTCCTGGCCGACAAGCAGGACCTGCACGAGCTCTGTCTCAAGCACGGGATCCCGACACCACACAGCGTGTGTCCGCGTTCCCCTGCCGAGTTCGACGAAGCCGTGACGGCCATCGGCCTGCCCGCGGTGGTCAAGCACCGGGCGCCCTTCAACCGGCTGCGCACCCCGGTCGTGCAGTCGACCACGGTGCTGCGCACCCGCGAGGACGTCGAGAAGGTGAAGCGCGCGATGGCCGGGCCGGGCCGGGCGGCGACCGTGGTGCAGGAGTACCTGCCGGCCGAGGCGACGGTGAGCGACAATCCGCCTGACTGGTTCGTGCACCTGTACTGCGACGCCGAGTCCCGGGCCCTCGTCTGCTTCACCGGGGCCAAGCTCCGCGCCTGGCCGGCCGGCGGCGGGATCACCGCGCGCGGTCTGGCATTGGCCAACCCGGAGCTGGCGGAGCTCAGCACGCGGTTCTGCCGCTCGATCGGGTACAGAGGGCTCGGGGACCTGGACTGGCGCTTCGACGCACGATCCGGCCGATTCCATCTGGTCGACTTCAATCCCCGGACAGGCGCGCAGGCACAGGTGTTCCGGACGACGGCCGGTGTGGACGGAGTACGGGCCCTGCATCTGGATCTCACCGGCAGGCCGGTCCCGCAGGGGACGCAGATCGACGGTGTGGAACTGCGGGTCGAGCACCTCGATCTGGCGGCTGGCCTGGTGACGCGGATGGCCGGGCACCGGGCACCGGTGCGCGCCGTGGACACCCGGCGGGAGACCGCGTGGTTCGCGCGGGACGACATGTTCCCCTTTGTCGTGGCCTCCACAAGGTTCGCCGGACTCGCTGTCGCACGGGGAGTGTCGACAGTGGCGGCCGGTGTCCGCCGCGGCATCGATCGGAGCGGCATCGATCGGGCTCAGGGGCCATGATGCGCCGCGGATCGATCAGACACAGCTCGCCGGCCGCACTCGTGGCCATGGCCTGCGCGGTCCTCGTGGCGGCGGCGGTGGCGGTCCTGTGGTTCCCCGGCGGTTCGGGACACGCGCCCGACCCGCGGGCCGGCCTGCCCGCCGCGCCGCCGGGTTGGACCACCGTGTTCGGCGACGACTTCCAGGGCCGGGGCGGCGGCGCGCCCTCGTCCTCGGTGTGGGCCCACAATGTGGGTCCCGGAAGCATGTACTCCAGCGGCAACGCGCAGACCTACACCACCGCGACCGCGAACACGCACCTCGACGGCAAGGGTGATCTGGTGATCACCGCGTTGAAGGCCAACGGTTCCTGGACGTCCGGGCGGATCCAGAGCACGGAGCTGGTGACCGCTCCGGCGGGAGGGGAGCTGGAGGTGACCGCGTCCATCGACCAGCCCACCCCGGCATCCGGGCTCGGCTACTGGGACGCGTTCTGGCTGCTGGGGCCGGGGCAATGGCCGGGAACCGGCGAGGTCGACATCCTGGAGAACGTCAACGCACTGCCGGACTTCTCGGGAACGTTCCACTGCGGGATCCTGCCGGGAGGCCCGTGCGACGAGCCGAACGGCATCGGCAGCGGGCTGGTCCCGTGCCCGGACTGCCAGAGCGGCTTCCACACCTACAGCGTGCTCATCGACCGCACGACCCCCGGCAAGGAGTCGATGACCTGGTCGATCGACGGCCGGCAGATGTTCCGGGTGGCCGAGGGCCAGTTCCCGGCCGCGACCTGGCAGCAGGCGGTCGACCACGGATACTCCGTCATCTTCGATCTGGCCGTCGGCGGCGGGTATCCCGATGCGGCCTGCGGGTGCACGACCCCGACCGCGCAGACGTCTTCGGGCGGCTCGATGACGGTCGCCTACGTCGCCGCCTACGCCAAGAATCCCTGAGCGGCCCAGTCAGTCGGAGTACGGCCGCCGGTCAGAGTGCGGCCCCGCCAGTCGGGGTCAGGCCGCGTTCCACGGATCGGCGAAGCACTCCTTGATCGCCGAGTCGCCGCGTCCGACGAACGACCCCGGGGAGTCGCTGTGGCCGTTCAACGGATCGGTGCTGTCGACCGACCAGTAGTACAGGCCGGGCATGCCCAGCGATCGAGCGCTCTGGCACGCGGCGGCGAACCAGTTCTGCTGGATGGCCGGGGTGATGGGGGCACCGCTGACGCCCCAGACGTAAGGCGTCTTGAACACGCCCGGCTGCGCGGGGATGCCGACCTCTTGGATCACCGTGGCCGCCAGCGTCGCCGCCGACCTGTGCTGCAACCAGGCGGTCCACGCCGTGGTGAGCTCGCCGACGGTCGCCGTGTCGGGCAGGTCCACCGGTGGGTAGGCATCCAGGCCGATGGTGGGGATGGCGGGCGGCGCCTCGCCCCGGGCCCAGGTGTCCCAGTTGTCGGCGTAGCTGAGCTCGCCGTGGAAGCGCGCGGCGGCGTCGGTGTACACGTCCTGCCACTGCGGGGCGTGGATCAGCGAGTTCAGTTCCGCGCCGAGCACGAACTCGTCGGCGTGCACGGTCTGCGCGGCGGCGAGGTAGGGATCGAGCACGGAACGGTAGCTCGCGAACCACGCGTCGGCGTCGGCCGGCACGATCGAGCCGCGCCACTGGCCCGGGGTGACGGAGATGTCGGTCTCGTCGATCAGCGGCCGGACCGTCACCCGCAGCCCGCGGGCCTTGGCCGCGGCGACGAGCGCACCGAGCGTCGCGGGGTCGGGGGTCGAGGCCGGGTCGGTGTAGACCCGCGTCGGCCGGGCGCCGTCGGTGAAGATCGGGAAGGCCAGGGCGATGCTGTTGGCGTGCAGGCCGACAACGTAGTTCAGGATCGGGGCCGCCGCGCCGCGGGCCTTGGCGGGGTCGGTCGGCGTGTGCCAATAGACGTCGATGCCCAGTTGCGCCGCCGGCGCCTTGGTGGCCGGTACCGTGCTCTGCGCGCTGCTGCCCGAGCCCTGCCCACAACCGGAGGTCGCCAGGAGAGCGGCCACGGCGAGCACAGCCGCCGCAGCCGACAGACACCGAACCGCCCGGGACATCCAGCGCTCGCCTCGCATCGGCTCCCTCATCGTGTTTGCCGCACTTCATCATCTGGCCGCGGGGCGTGCTTCGCCACGCGAGGCGTCCCCATTGAAGCTGACGGCCCGTCAATTCCAACCCGGCCGACGCCTTTCGCGATTACCTATGAGTAACATCCGCGAAGCCCACTCCCCGGTTACCGGCGACGGAACCGGTTGCGCAAACGGAGGAGGCATCCGGCCGGCCGGACCGAGGAAGATCGACAAGTCCGGCCCCACCTGCACAGAGAGTGCGACCTTCCCCCTACGGAAGGTTCGACGGAATCCGTCGTCGTGACGCACGGTGGCCCTCGGCGGCCCGCCGGCCGCCGCCGCCGGTATTTCACGAGGTCGGCCCGGTCGCGCTTTACAAACAACCGCTGTTGTGTCGACACCACTTCAGATTTCAACAATTCTCGGCCACCCGTCTCGGCAGGGATTCCAGCTGGGATGACTTCCCTGCTGTCATCGTGTTCTGCTACAGTCATATTGACTCCAACGGGGAGGCATAGTCGGGAATTCTTGCCGCGTTGCCCAAGTGTCGCTCCCGGCGATATCGGCTGTTCACTCGGCGGACTTCTCAGACGCTTACGACGGCCTCGCGCTGGACTCTGCGACGGCCGCCGATGGATGCCATTGTGTGTGGGCGAAGGAGGCCGTCCGAATATGCGCGATGAGACTGTTCCGCACGTGACCGCACTATCCGCCGTCGATCAGTATGTGATCGACATCTATTGCCACGCCGTGCGGCACGGCATGATCGAGTGCCTGGACAAAACGGCACTGGAACTGGGGCTGGACCCCGACTTGGTGGTGGCCGCGATCAACCAGCTCATGGACATCGGGCTGATCATCAGGGACACCTGCAACCCGAGTCTGTACCTGCCGATCGGCCCTGACGTGGCCACGGCGCTCCTGACTTATCCGATGGAGCGCGAGATCTATCAGCGCCGCGAGTTCATCGCGCGCATCAAGGGGAGTTTCGGCACGCTGGCCCAGTCCGGCTCGCTGAATCCCCACCTCGTACCGGCCGCGCCGGCCGCCATCGAGCGTATCGACGGCGGCGCGGTCCTCAAGGGATTCCTGAAGGAATCCGGAGATGCCTGCGAAAAGGAGATCATCGTTCTCCAACCCTACATTGAGGACGAGAACGAATTCGACGATTTACTCCAGTGTTTTCACGTCCCGGTGGACCGCGGAATCCGGCTGCGGATCGTCCTCCCGCACCGATGTCGCTCGCACCTGCGCTCGCGGGCCGCGATGAAGCGGCTGATCGAGGCCGGCGCCGAGGTCAGGACCATCAGCCGGGTCCCGCAGTCGCTGATGGTCTTCGACAACGAGCTGTCGGTGCTGGGCTGCGGTGCGGCCGACGACTGCGTGGTGACCCGGGTCCGCGCGCAGGATGTCGTCAAGTTCCTGATAGACCACTTCCTGCACCTGTGGGACACGGCGAACCCGGTGGACGTCGCGGAGTTCGGCTACGCCGAGGCCGCGGACAGCCTGCAGCAGGACATCGCCAAACTGATGGCCCAGGGGTACACCGATGAGGCGGTCGCCCGGCGGCTGGGCATGTCGGTCCGCACGTGCCGCCGGCACATAGCGGCCCTGATGGGAAGCCTGGACGCGGTCAGCCGCTTCCAGGCCGGAGTGCGTGCGGCCAGTTCCGATCTGATCGAACTGGCCTGATCCGCATACGCCCGGTCGGGGGGCCGGGTACGGATTCCGTCGTCTGACTGAACAAATCCCGCAGACGGATGCCGGCGAACGAATTCGCTTCTGGAAAGCGCTAATAGTACGACCGCAAAGCCGGCCAGCGATCACTCCACGTGCCGCGAAGGCCGGAGCACACCTCGATCTGGGCGCCCTGCTCGTCATTGCTCAGCCCGACACCGTCGTCGACGGTCGCGGCCAGGCGGCACCCGGTGAACTCCGAGGGCAGGATCTTGTTGTCGGGGAAGAAGACCAGCAGGACCGGCCCGGTCGCCGAGTCCGGCGGCGGCCCCCATGCGGAGTAGCTCATGTGGCCCGAATAGGGCTCGGGCAGACCATATCCAGGTCCGTACATCGCGATGGCGCCCGCTTCCCCGTAGTTCTGCGTGAGGATCACCGCCCGGAGGCGCTGGTCGGCCGGGATCGTCTTCCACGCACCGGCCACGGTGGCGACCAGCTTGGGCCAGCCGACCTGCTCCCCCTGCTCCTTGTTCACCCCGTTGACCGCGCTCAGCGAGCTCGGCGGCAGCACCGGGAGCGTCGCGACACCGTCGATCACCGCCGTGACCAGCAGTCCGGCCGCCAGAATCGCGGGCCGGTTCCAGCCCCGGCCTCTTGCGGCCCAGCCGACCACCGGCTCGGTCCCGGCCGCGAGCAGGACCAGCAGCAGCGGCAGCACGTAGTAGCACTTGCCGCCGGTCGCCAGGACGACGACGCAGGCCACCGGGTACGCGACGGTGAACGCCCGAAGACGGCGCAGATCAGGGTCGCGCCACAGCCGCAGCCATCCGGCGATCCACAACGGGGCCAGCGTCGGCGCGAGATACACGAACTGGAACGGGACGAACGTCGCGCGGTTCAGCATCCCGTCCTTGCGGTCGATGCCGGAGGCCACGGTCAGCTGCGGCCAGCCGTGCCGGGCCTGCCACCACAGATTCGGCGCGACGATCAGCAGCGCGAGCACGACTCCACTGATCGCCCACGGCCATGAACGCCCTGCGGCAGCCGTCACCGGACGCGGCCCGACCAGCAGCACGCCGGCGGCCAGGCTGGCGATCAGCAACACCGCCAAGTCCTTGTTGAGCAGTGCGATCCCGGTCGCGGCGCCGATCGCCGGATACCAGCGCCGGTCGCCGGTCCGCAGCAGTCGTGCGGCCAGCAGGCAGATCACCAGCCAGGCCAGCAGGTCGAAGGTCGCGGTGGACACCAGGTGCCCGGACATCAGGACCATCGACGAGACCGCCGTGGCCGCCGCCGCCAGCAGTTGCGCCGCCCGGCCGGCCCCGGTCTCGCGGGCCAGGAGCGCCACCGTGAGGACGATCAGCACCCCGGCGGCGGTCGCGACCGCGCGCAGCCCCATCGGGCTGGTGCCGAACACCGTCGTGCTGGCGCGGGCCAGCAACGGGGTCAGCGGCGGCTGGTCGACGTAGCCCCAGGCCAGGTGATGGCCGGCCTGCAGGAAGTACAACTCGTCGCGGTGGAACCCGTATCGGCCGGACAGCGCCGTCAGCACCGCCGCGTACACCGCCGCCACCGCCGCCACGGGACCTGCCGCGAACGGCGGCAGGGCGCGGTCGGCGGCACGCGGTTCGGGCATCACAAGCACCGATCATCGCATCCTGATACTTGGCAGTCGACTCCGCCGGGTGATCGGAGGCGGACAGACCGGTGGCAACAAGTGCCCGGCAGCAAGTGCCCTCTGGCCGAGGGTGACAGCGGGCCCGGATAGTGGCAACGGGTCCGGGCAGAGGGCGCGTGCCGACCGTCTCGAGGAGGGCCACGAAGTGCTGGAAGCCATCGACCTCGTGAAGAACTACGGCACCCTGCGTGCCCTGGACGGGTTCAGCCTGCGGGTCGAGCCCGGGGAGATCGTCGGCCTGGTCGGCCACAACGGCGCCGGCAAGTCGACGTTCGTCTCCATGGCCTCCGGGCTGGCCCGGCCGGACAGCGGCCGGATCCTGATCGAGGGCCGGCCGCCGGGCCGGGCCCGGGACCGCGTCGGCGTCGCGCCGCAGCACATCGCGCTGTACCCATCGGTCACCGTCCGGGAGCACCTGCGGCTGTTCGGCGGGCTGTCCGGGCTGCGGCGCGGCACGCTGCGCGCCGAGATCGACGACCTGGCGGCCGCGCTGCGGCTGACCGCGTTCCTGGACCGGCGGGCCGGCGTGCTCTCCGGCGGCCAGCAGCGCCGGACCCAGGCGGCGTGCGCGCTGATCCACCGGCCCACCGTCCTGCTGATGGACGAGCCCACCGCCGGCGCCGACCCGGAGACCCGGCAGGCGCTGCTGGACACCGTCAAGCAGCGCGCCACCGACGGCGCCGCGGTCCTGTACACCACGCACTACCTGCCCGAGCTCACCGACCTGCGGGCCACCATCGCGGTGGCCCGCGCCGGGAAGGTGATCGCCCGCGGCACGGCCGAGGATCTGCTGGGCCGGCTGCCCGGCGAGGTCGTCGTCGCCTTCGACGAGGAGACCGTGCGGATCAGCACCGCCGATCCCACGGCCACCCTGGTCACCCTGCTGCACGACGGCGCCCGGCCGGTCCGCGGCGTGGAAGTGCACAACCCCTCCCTCGACGACCTCTACCGGTCCCTGGCGGTCATAGATGTCCCCAGCACAGATGTCCCCGGAAGCACAGATTTCCCCGGAAGCACCGATGTCCACGGCAACGCAGATGTCCACGGAAACACAGATGTCCACGGCAACAGCTGACACCCCCGGCGGCTCCGCGGCCGGTTCCCCGCTCGACGCGGCGCGCCGGATCGGCGTCCTGGTCCGGCACCAGGTCATCATGCGCGTCCGCGACCCCGGCCAGGTGATCAGCTACGTGCTGACCCCGATGATCCTGATGCTGGTCTTCAAACCGCTGTACCTGCGCGCCTTCGCCGGCAACCAGGGCACGCTGCAGGTGGTGACCGGGCCGCTGATCATGTTCTCGGTATTCACCCTGGCCATCATCGGCAACTCGATCCTGGTCGAGCGCGAGTGGCACACCTGGGACCGGCTGCGGACCAGTTCGGCGTCGGTGGCCGAGATCCTGCTCGGCAAGCTGATCCCGGTCTACCTGATCGTGGTCTTCCAGCAGACGCTGCTGATGGCCTACGGCTGCCTGATCATCGGCCTGCCGTTCCCGCACTCGGTCGGGCTGGTCGCGATCGCGATCTGCAGCTGGGGCCTGGCGCTGCTGGCCCTCGGCGCGGCGCTGGCCACGATCCTGCGCAGCCACGCCGAGCTCGGCATGGTCTCCGACGTCGGCGCCATCACCATCAGCGCCCTGGGCGGCGCCCTGGTGCCGGTGTCGATCATGCCGACCTGGGCCGCGGTCGCGGCGCACGGGTCCCCCGGCTACTGGGCGATCCGGATGATGCAGGCCGCGGTGCGCGGCGACACCGCCGGGACGCTGCGTCCGGCGGCGCTGCTGCTGGCCGGGGCGCTGGCGGCGGGCACGTTCGCCACGTACCGGCTGGCCCGCGGGTGGGGTCGCAGCCATCTGCTTTAGGTCTCCGGCCCTTTCCCTTTCACCGATGCTCCGACCGGCCGCAGTCCTGGCCGGCGCGAACCCTTTGCCCCACCGCCCAAGGAGGCGACTCATGACCGACCCCGACTACGACGGCGCGATAGCGCTGATCGCCATGTCCGGGCGCTTCCCGGGCGCGGAGAGCGTCGCGGCGCTGTGGCGCGGCCTGCTGGCCGGCGTACCGGGCCTGCGCGCGATCACCGAGGAGGAGCTGGCCGCGGCCGGCGTCGGCCCGGACAAGCTCGCCGACCCCGAATACATCCGGGTCGGCGGGCCGCTGCCGCAGGTGGACCGGTTCGACGCCGGGGTGTTCGGCTTCAGCCCGCGCGAGGCCGAGACCATGGAGCCGCAGCACCGGATGTTCCTGGAGTGCTCGTGGGAGGCGCTGGAGAGCGCCGGTTACTGCCCCACCGACACCCCCGGACATGTCGGCGTGTTCGGCGGCAGCGGCTTCCCGCACTACATGATGAGCAACGTCCGGCACGTCGCCGAGGAGCCGGGCGGCGACCTGCTGCTCGGGGTGGGCAACGAGCGCGACTCGCTGGCGAACCTGGTGTCCTACAAGCTCGGCCTGCGCGGTCCGGCGATCGCGGTGCAGTCCTTCTGCTCGACCTCGCTGGTCGCGGTCCATCTCGCGGTGCAGAGCCTGCTGACCTTCGAGTGCGACATCGCGCTGGCCGGCGGCGCCTACATCCCGCTGCCGCAGCCGGTGGGCTACCAGTTCGAGCACGGCGGCATCCTGTCCCCGCAGGGCCGGGTCCGCAGCTTCGACGCCGGCGCCGACGGCACGGTGATGGGCAGCGGCGTGGGCGTGGTGGCGCTCAAGCGCATGACGGAGGCGTTGGCCGACGGCGACGTGATCCACGCGGTGCTGCTGGGCTCCTCGGTGAACAACGACGGCCGCGTCCGCGTCGGCTACACCGCGCCCGGCGTAGACGGCCAGGCCGAGGTGATCGCCACCGCACTGGAGGTGGCCGGGGTGAAGCCGGAGACGGTCGGCTACGTCGAGTGCCACGCGACCGGCACGGGCCTGGGTGACTCGATCGAGCTGGCGGCGATGGAGCGGGTGTTCCGGCAGACGCCGGAGGTGCCGTGCGTGCTGGGCTCGCTGAAGCCGAGCATCGGGCACCTGGACCGCGCTTCGGGCGTGGCCGGGCTGATGCGCGCCGCGCTGTGCCTGGAGAACAGGATCCTGCCGGCGATGCCGAACTACGAGGCGCCGAACACCGCGATGGCCGGCGCCCCGGACCGGTTCCGGGTCCTGACCGAGAACCAGGCTTGGGAGCGCGGAGCCGATCCGCGCCGGGCCGGGGTGAGCTCCTTCGGGCTCGGCGGCACGAACGCGCACGTGGTGCTGGAGGAGGCGCCGGAGCGCGAGGCGCGGACCGCACGGCCGGGGCCGCACCTGCTGACGTTCTCGGCAGCGGACGCGGGGGCTTTGACCGCCGTGACAGAGCAGCTGCGGGAGTTCCTGACCGAGCACGACACGGTCGATCTCGCGGACGTGGCCTTCACCCTGCAGGTCTCGCGCGGCGGTTTCGCGCTGCGGCGAGCTGTGGTCGTGCGGGATCGCGAGGACGCGATCGCCGCGCTGGCGGATCCGGACCGCTGGATCGACGGCGAGGCCCGGCGGCGGTCGCCGCGGGTGCGGCTCGTGGAGCCGGCACCGGAGGCCGTGGACGCGCAGTGGTGGCCACAACTCGGTGCGGCGATCGCGGTACTCGCTCCGGAAGTCGGCGTCTCCACCACACAGGACGCTGTGATGGCAGCACTGGAGGACGCGTTGCAGCTACTCGGTGTTCGGGCTGCCGAGGACGGCGACGAGGTGGTCGTGGCCCCGGAAGGCTTTACCGACGCGGCGTCGTGGCTGCTCGCGACCGTGGCACGGTTGTGGGAGTCCGGGGCGGCGATCGACTGGCCGATGCTGCACGGCGGCGCGGGGCGGCGCGTGGAACTGCCGACGTATCCGTTCCAGCGCAGGCGCTACTGGGTCGAGGCACGGCCCGAGGCGGCTGCGAGCGAACCGACGGGGCGCGCCGCCGATCCTTCGCAGTGGACGAACTTGCCCGTCTGGGACCCGTTCCCGGTCCCGACCGCCGATCTGGACGAGCGCCTGCGGCTGGCCGGTCCGTGGCTGGTGCTGTCCGACGACGAGCGGGCCGAGGCGCTGATCGAGCGCCTGGGCCGGGCCGGAGCCGAGGTCATCGCGGTGCGGCCGGGACCGGCCTTCGACCAGGACGACGTGGGCGACTTCTTCCTCGCGCGCCTGGACGACTTCACCGAGCTCTTCGAGTCGATGCTGGTGGCGCCGCGGACGATCGTGCACGGATTCAGCCTGGCCGGCGGTGTCGGCGACACGGATGCCGACGCCGACCCGGTCATCACGTTCAGCGCCGCCCAGGAGCGCGGGTATCACAGCGTCCTGGCTCTCGCGCGGCATCTGGTCGACGACACGGGCTCGGCGCCGCCGTTGGACCTCGTGCTGCTCACCTCGGGAGCCACCACGGTCGCGGGCGCCGATCTGCGGCACCCCGAGCACGCGACGATGGCCGCACTCGCCGCGACCCTCTCCCAGGAGAACCCGCGGCTGCGGACCCGTGAGATCGACATCGACGAATCGCCCGCCTCTGCCTCGTCCATTTCTGGCCTGTCCGCCTCTTCCTCGTCCGCGCGGTACCAGGCCGAGGCCGTCCTGGCCGCCGCGACCGCCGAGTATCAAGGCCCTGTCGCCGAGCGCGCCGCCCAGACCTGGATCCGCCGCTACCTGCGCCACCCGCTTCCCAAAACGGATTCGGCGTTCAAGACCGGCGACCGGGTCCTGATCACCGGCGGCCTCGGCGACGTCGGCCTGACCCTGGCGCGGCACCTCGCGACCGGCTATGGCTGCCGCCTCATCCTGTGCACGCGCTCGACACTCCCCCCGCGCTCGGCGTGGCAGGACTTCCTCGCGGAGGTCCCGGCCGGACAGGAGCGGACGGCACGGCACGTCCAGAACATCCTCGCCCTGGAGGCCAGCGGCGCCGAGGTGATCGCGATGACGGCGGACGTCGCCGATCCGGTCGCGATGAAGGCCGTGGTCGACGCCGCGGTGGCGCGCTTCGGCGGGATCGACGTCGCGGTGCACGGCGCGGGCGTGCAGGACTCGCGCTTCTTCGCCTTCGCGCACCTCACCGAGCGCGAGCAGAGCGAGGCGCACCTGGACGCCAAGATCCGCGGCTTCCTGGTCCTGGACCGGGTGCTGGCCGGCCACTGCCCGGACCGGCGCATCACCTTGTCCTCGTTGTCGGCGGTGCTCGGCGGGCTGACTCTGGGGGCGTATGCCGCCTCCAACGCCGGGCTGGACGCGTACGCCCGCGCGGCGCGCACGGCCGGGACCGGGCGCTGGGTCACCGTGGACTGGGACACCTGGAACATCGACGCCGAGCGGCTCGACGGCCACGGCCCGACCGTCACGGATTTCACCATGGCGCCGGCCGAGGGCATCGACGTCTTCGAGCGCGCGCTGGCCGCCTCGGACCGGATCGGGCACGTGGTGATCTCCACCGGGCCGCTGGCCGCCCGGCTGGCGCAGTGGGTGACCAACGGCGGCCCGGGCAGCGGCGACGAGCAGGACGACGTCCGCGAACGCTACGCGCGCCCCGATCTCCCGACGGCCTTCGAAGAACCGCGCCCGGGAACCGAGACGGCCCTGGCCGAGATCTGGTCCTCGGCCCTCGGCGTGGAGCCGGTCGGCGCCCTGGACGACTTCTTCGCCCTCGGCGGCCACTCGCTGGTGGCGATCAAGGTCACCACCCGGATCCGCAAGACGCTGAACGCCTCGGTGCCGGCCACGGCGCTGCTGGAGGCCCCGACCGTGCGCGGGCTGGCCGCGTTGATCGACGGCTGAGCAGCCGTCCGCCGAGAGGAGCTTCGCGATGAAACCGTCCGACCACGTGCGCGCCGTCCAGGCCTTCACCCGCCGCGAGCTGATCGGCCAGGAGGCGGCGCTGGACGCGCTCGCCGCCATGCCGCTGCCGCTCTACGCGCGCTTCGCCGAGGCCGGGCTGGCCAACTGGTGGGTGGGCCAGGAGTACGGCGGCGCCGGGCTGAGCCTGGAGGAGAGCGTGCGCATCGTCGCAGAACTCGCCTACGGCGACGCCGGCGCAGCCTTCACCCTGTTCATCCCGATCCTCACCACGAGCATGGTGGCCTGGTACGCCGAGGACCCGCTCCGCAAGACCCTGCTGTCCGACCTGGTGTCCGGCCACGGCTTCGCCGCCACCCTCGGCAGCGAGCACGAGGCCGGCAGCGAACTGGCACGCATCACCACAACCGCCCGCCGCGAGGGGGACGAGCTGATCCTCAACGGCCTGAAGGCGTTCTCCACCGACACCGACTTCGCCCGCTTCACCGTGGTGGTGGCGCGCGCCGAGGACGACCCGGCGGGCTACCTGGCGGTGGTCGTCCCGCGCGACGCGCCGGGGCTGACGGTGGACAAGCGCTGGGAGGTCATCGGACTGCGGTCCTCGGCGACGTACCAGGTCTCGTTGAAGAACGTCCGCGTCCCGGCGGCCAACGCCCTGCGCGGCAACGGCCTGCGCCTGCTGGAGGTCGGCCTGAACGCCAGCCGCGTCCTCATCGCCGCCACGGGCCTGGGCATCGCCCGCCGCGCCCGCGACCTGTGCCTGGACTACGCCAAGACCAAGCAGGTCAAGGGCGCCCCGCTGGCCGGCAACGCGGTGTTCGCGGCGAAGCTGGGCCAGATGGAGATGCAGATCGACGTGATGGCCAACCAATGCCTGACCGCCGCCCGCGACTACGACGCCATCGCCACCCGCCCCGACGCCGGCGAGGAGTTCCTGCGCACAGGGACCCTGAAGTCGGCCCTGACGGCGAAGATGTTCTGCGGCCAGACCGGCTGGCAGGTGGTGTCGACGGCCTCGGAGATGTTCGGCGGGCTCGGCTACACGAACGAGTCGATCGTCGGCAAGCTGCTGCGGGACGTGCGCTACGTGTCGATCGTCGAGGGCGGCGACGACGTGCTGCGGGATCTGGTGTTCACGCGGTATGTGGTGCCGGTGTCGAAGCGGTCTTGAGGGCGAAAAGCCGTTGCCCACGGCGCCCGGCAGGTCGACGATGACGGGGTGTCCGATCTCCTCGAGCGCGTCACCGCGTTCCGTGCCGCCTTCGCGCGCCGTCAGGCCGCGGAACTTGTCGAGTTGCCCGGGGCCTTCGCGGTGCGCGATCCGGAGTTCCCGCGTTCGCAGGAGCACAACCAGCTGATCGTCGAGGCTCCGGACGCCGATCCGGCGGCGCTGCCCGGCTTGGCCGTGCAGGGCCTCGGGCCGCGGCGGCGGTACCGGATCAACGTGCTCGACGAGGCGCTCGGCGAGCGTGCGACGCCGGTGCTGGCGGCGACCGGCTACGAGCGGGACACCGAGCTGGTCCTGGCCCGGGACACGGCCGGCTGCCTGTTGCCCGAGCCCGCCGCGCGGCCCGTCGAGCTGGCCGATCTGCGAGACCCGGTTTTCCACCAGCAGTTCGAGTGGAGCCCGGACGAGGGACTGGCCCGGCAGCTCACCGAACGCCGCAGCGCCCGGTTGCGCGGAGCCGAGACAGTACTCTTCCTGGCCGCGCGGACGCCGGAGGGTGAGATCGCCGCCTGGTGCGACCTCTACCTCGACCCCGCCGCCGGGCTGGCGCAGGTGGAGGATCTGGTCACCGGCGCCGCGCATCGGGGGCGGGGCCACGGCGACACGCTGCTCGCCACCGGCCTGGCGCTGGCCGCCGCCGCCGGGATCCCGCAGCTCTTCCTGATCGCGGACGCGAGCGACTGGCGGCGCGAGTGGTACGGCCGTCGCGGTTTCACCGAGCTCGGCCGTACCCACTCCTTCCTCAACCGGTGACGGCGAGGAACCGGGCTCACACGTCCAGCGCAGCCGCAGGTCGGCGTCGGCCGGGGCGGTCAGGATCACGCACTAGTCAGCCGGCACGGCGCCGCCGGGACGCATCGGGGTGTTCTGGCCGGCGGCCAGCCACCACTGCCCGTCGCGCCGAATAAGGACGTACATCGCCAGCTCCGAGAACGGCCGGTAGGGCTCGTTGTTGGGCTCCACCGGCTCCCCGTCGACGTCGAGCACGATCCGGGCGATGTGCGCCACGACCGTGTCCGTGCCCACGGCGAGCACGTGCCGGACCTCGTAACGGACCGACGGCGCGGCGGCTGCCTGTTCCTGGAACCGGACGTGGATGGGATGCAGCTGCTCGTACCCGTCGACCAGCGCGCCGAACGGACTGCCCCAGGCGACGTCGGCGGCGAACTGGCGGTTGAGGACGTCGGCATCGCGCTGGTCGTGTCCCGCTTGCAGACCCGCGGCGAACTCCTCCACAGCGGCTACGGCGTCCGGGGACGGGGAGGGGGTTCCGAGCGTCGGGCGGCCGGTCTTGTCAGAGCACATTGAGTCTGTCTACCCGTGGCCGAGGCCGTCGGCACTCGAACCAATGCGCGGGAGCCCCGCGGACAGTTCGCACCGTCCACGGGGCTCCCTCATCCGGGGGACCCGGGGATCTCACACGTCCAGCGTCACCTTGTACCGCTGCGCCCACTCGTTGCCGCCGAGTGCGCTCTCCAGCCCGTCGCGCAGGCGGGGGTCGGCGTCGGCCGGGGCGGTCAGGATCACCTGCAGGATGAACGGGTTGATGATCGACATGATCGGCGCCTCGGGGTCGTTCGCCACCATCTCCTGCGCCGCCTTCTGCAGGGCCAGGTAGTAGCTCGGGTCCTGGGTCGTCGGATAGGGGCTCTTCACGCGCTGGAGCACCTTCTCCGGCAGGATGTCCGCGACCGCCGCCCGCAGCAGGCTCTTCTCGCGGCCGTCGAAGGTCTTCATCGCCCACGGCGTGTTGAACACGTACTGGACCAGCCGGTGGTCGCAGAACGGGACGCGCACCTCCAGGCCGCTGGCCATGCTCAGGCGGTCCTTGCGGTCCAGCAGGATGTTCACGAAGCGCGTCAGGTGCAGGTAGCTGATCTCGCGCATGCGCTTCTCCAGGCCGTCCTCGCCCGCCAGGCGCGGCATCTCGGCCATGGCGTCGGAGTAGCGGTCGGCGCGGTAGGTCGCCAGGTCCAGCTTCGCGGCCAGCTCCGGCTCCAGGAAGTCCGCGCCGTCCAGGTTGCCCAGGCCCGCCAGCCAGGGGAAGGTGTCGGCCTTCACCGCGGCCTCGTCGTGGAACCAGCTGTAGCCGCCGAAGACCTCGTCGGCCGCCTCGCCGGACAGGGCGACGGTGGAGTGCTCGCGGATCGCCTTGAACAGCAGGAACATCGAGATGTCGATGTCGCCCTGCGGCGGGGCGTCGCGGGCCAGCAGGGCCGCGGTGCGGTTGGCCGGGTCCATCAGGTCGGAGGTGCGCAGGACGATGTCGCGGTGCTCGGTGCCGGCGAACTCGGCCAGGGCGTGCACGTACGGGGTGTCCGCCTCGGCGCGCAGGTGGTCGGCGACGAAGTTCTCGGTCAGGCCCTCGAAGTCGACGCAGAAGGAGCGGACCGGGCCCTGGCCGCGCGCGGTCAGGGCGCGCTGGGTCAGGGCCGTGATGGCGCTGGAGTCCAGGCCTCCGGACAGCAGGGAGCACAGCGGGACGTCCGCCACCACCTGGTGGGCGATGATGTCGTCCAGCAGCTCGCGGATGGTCGCCACGGTGGTCGGCAGGTCGTCGGTGTGCTCGGTGGCCTCCAGGGCCCAGTACCGGTGCTCGGTGGTGCCCTCGGGGCGCACCCGCACGAAGGTGCCCGGCTTCACCTCCTTCATGCCGCGGAAGTAGGCGGTGCCCGGGGTCTTCACGGAGGCGAAGATCTCGCGCAGGCCGTCCAGGTCGACGGCCGGGTCGACCAGGCCGGAGGCCATGATGGCCTTGGGCTCGGAGCCGAACAGGACGCCGTCGGGCGTGACCTGGTAGTACAGCGGCTTGATCCCCATGCGGTCGCGGATCAGCAGGAGCTCGCGGGTGCGGCCGTCCCAGACCGCGAAGGCGTACATGCCGGTGAGGCGGTCCACGAAGGTGCTGCCCCACTCCAGGTAGGCGTGCAGCACGACCTCGGTGTCGCTGGAGGTCCGGAACTTGTGGCCCTTGCCCTCCAGCTCCGCGCGCAGCTCCTGGAAGTTGTAGACCTCGCCGCTGTAGGTGATGGCGACCGGGGCCAGGCCCTGGGCGGTCATCGGCTGCTTGCCGCCCTCGATGTCGATGACCGCCAGGCGCCGGTGGCCCAGGGCGACCGGACCGTCGATGAAGACGCCGCCCTCGTCCGGGCCGCGGCAGATCATCGTCTCGGTCATGGCATCGACGGTGGCGCGTTCGGCGGACAGGTCACGCTCGTAGCTGACCCACCCGGTGATTCCGCACATGTGATGTCCCTTTCTGGATTTCTTGTCGGTTTGGCAGAACCGGGCCGGCTCAGCTGCCTGAGCGCCTGCGGGCGGCCGCGGTGCGGACGCCGGATCGGCGCAGCTGGGCCCGGACGCCGGCGTCGGCGTCCGGCATCGGGACCGGGGCCCCGGAGCGGGCCTTGTCGACGACCTCGGCCAGCGCGGCCACGGTCGGCGCCTCGTAGAGCGTGTGCGGCGGCAGGTCGTCGAGCCCGAACTCCTTGCGCAGGGCGGTGACGATCGTGACCCCGAGCAGCGAGTTGCCCCCGAGCTCGAAGAAGTTGTCCAGGACGCCGACCTGGTCCAGCCGCAGCGACTCGCGCCACATCCGGGCGATGGTCTCCTCGGTGGCCCCGTCGGGCTCCTGGAACGGCGTCATGAGCTCGGGCCGCGGGTGCGGCGTGCCGCCGTCGAGCGCCGCGGTGGCCGCGACGGCGTCCAGCGTGAACTGCGAGCTGAGCCGCACCAGCGGGCCGAAGTCCTGGGTGGAGACCACCACCCGCGGCTCGCCGGCGGCCAGCGCGCGCCGCAGGCAGCGCCAGCCCTCGTCGAAGCCGATGCCGATGCGCGTCCGGTTCTCCTCCAGGAAGCTGCGCAGCGCCTCGGCGTACCCGTCCAGCCCGGCCGACCACGCGTTCCACAGCCACTCGCCCCAGTCCACGGCGACGACCCGCCGTCCGGCGGCGGACTGCTGCGCGGCGAAGGCGTCCAGGAACGCGTTGGCCGAGCAGTAGTCGACCTGGCCGGGCCCGCCGCCGGTGGCGGAGGTGATCGAGGAGAACAGGACCAGGAAGTCCAGCTCGATCTCGTCGGCCTCGCCGAAGCGCAGCGCCTCGGCCAGGGCCAGCGTCCCGGCGACCTTCGGCGCCAGGACGGTGTCCAGCTGCTCGGGCTCCTTGAACTGCATCAGGCCCATGCCGGGCAGGCCGGCGGCGTGCAGGACGCCGTGCAGGGCGCCGAAGCGATCGACGGCGGTGTCCACGGCGCGCCGCACGTCCTCGGGCCGACCCAGGTCGCCGACGACGATCTCGACCTCGGCGCCGAGATCGAGCAGCGCCTGCACCTTGCGCACGCGCTCGCGGGTCGGCTCGTCGGCGACGTCGGACCACTGCTCGCGCGGCGGAAGGCCGGTGCGGCCGAACAGGACGAGCTTGGCGCGGCACTCGGCCGCCAGGCGCTCGGCCATGGCCAGGGCGATGCCGCCGAGGCCGCCGGTGATGAGGTAGACGCCCGATTCGCGGAGAGTGACAGCATCCTGACTTTGCGGCTCGGCGGGCATGCTCTCGAATCCGCAGATCCAGCGTCGGCCATGCCGCAGCGCCACGATCCGGTCGGCGGCCGGGCGTGCGAGCTCGGCGGTCAGCGCGGCGACCGTCTTGGCGGTCGGCTGCGCGTCGAGGTCGATCAGGCGCGCGGTGACGCTCGGGTACTCGACCGGGATCACCAGCGCGGGTCCGGTGAGCGTGGCCGCGAGCGGGTCGGTGGCGTCGCCCGGCAGCACCTGCTGCGCGCCGGCGGTCACGACATCCAGCGACCAGTCGTCGATGCCGACCTCGCCGGCGGCCCGGGCGAGCGTCACCAGCGTGTGCAAGCCGTCGACCACCGGGTCCGAAGACCCGAGCGCCCACAGGTGCACCACCCGCGAAGGCACCCCGCCGTTCGCACGCAGATCGCGCAACAAGCGCAGGGTGTCGTCCAGGTTTCCAGGCCGGATGGCATAGTCCCCATCCGCGTAAGCCTCACCCGGCCGCACCACCGTCACCGCCGCACCGCTCCCCCGCAGCCGCTCGACCACCCGCTCGGCGACCCCGTCCCGGCTGAACACCAGCCACGACTCGGGCAGCTCCACGGCGGCCGGCGCGGCGGTCTGCCGCCACACCGGCAGGTGCAGCCACTGCTCCTCCGGCAGCTTCGGCAGGTCCGCGACCGTCTCCAGCGTCGTCTCACCGCCGATGCCCCCGAAGCCGCCATTACCACCTGCGGCTCCGCCGGTGACCCCGCCCATGTACACGGCGGGCCGCATCGGCGCGTCGATCCAGTGCACCTGCCGCTGGAACGCGTACGTCGGCAGCGGCACGCGGTTCGGCACGGTCGCCGGGTCCTCGGGGCGGGCGCCGGGCTGGCGGTCGTTCATGGTCGCCCAGTCCAGGTCCGCGCCGACCAGCCACAGGCGGGCCAGGCAGTCGGTGAGCACCGCGTCGTCGGCGCGGCCGTCGCCGGCGGCCGGCAGGGTGCTGACGATCGTCGACCAGCGCTCGGGCGGGCAGCCGGCGGCGCGCACCAGGGCGCCGAGCGACTGGCCCGGGCCGATCTCGACCACGGCCAGGTCCGGGTCGGCCAGCAGGGTGCTGATCGCGGTCGCGAACTGCACCGGCTGGCACATGTGCCGGGCCCAGTAGCCGGGGTCGGTGACCTGGTCGGCCCCGACCCGGGTGCCGGTGGTGTTGGAGATGTACGGCACCCGCGGCGCGTTCAGCGTCACGTTCGTCTTGACCCACTCGGTCAGCGCCTCGCGCACCGGCTCCAGCATGCGGCTGTGGAAGGCGTGCGTGGTCTGGAGCGGACGGAACGGGATCTCCGCGTCCAGCAGCTCGGCACCGAGGGCGGCCAGCGCGTCGTCGGGTCCTGCGACGACCGTGACCTCCGGCCCGTTGACCGCCGCGATGTCCAGCCCGCGCGCGGCCAGTCCGTACTTCTCCAGCCCCTTCGGCGACAGCGACACCGCCGCCATCCCGCCGGCGGGCTGCGCGCCGATGAGCTTGGCCCGCTGCGCGACCAGCGCCAGCGCGTCGGACAGCGACAGCACCCCGGCCAGGCAGGCCGCGACGTACTCGCCGAGGCTGTACCCGAGCATCAGCTTGGGCTGCACACCCCAGGTCATCAGGGTCTTGGCGAGCGCGTACTCGACGGCGAACATGGCCGGCTGCACCACTTCGGTCCGCTCCAGCGCCGAAGCCCGCTCGTCGGAGGAGGAACCGCCGCCGCGGCCCAGCAGCGCCGCCAGATCGGCACCGCCGCCCCGGGTCCCGGTCAGCAGGTCCTTCAGGTCCGCGTCGGGAATCAGAACCCGCAGGTGCTCCAGGCACTCGTCCAGCAGCGTCCGGAACACCGGCTCGCGCCGGTACAGCTCCCGCACCATCCCGGGGTACTGCTCCCCCACGCCGGAGAACAGGAACGCCACCGGACGGCTCGTGGTGGTGTCCAGCCGGCCCAGCACCGCGGCCTTGTCCGGCCCGGTCAGCGCGGCGGCCAGCTGCTCGACGCCGTCGGCGACGACCGCGCGCCGGTGCTCGAACAGTTTGCGCCCGGCCTGCATCGTGTAGGCGACGTCGCGCAGCCGCAGGTCCGGGGCATCGGCGGCGGCGTCCAACAGGTACGCCCCGAGCCGTTCGGCGGCGGCCTCGACGGCCCCGGAGTTGCGCGCCGACATCGGCACCACGTGGTAGCGCCGCACCGCGTTCGGGTCCGCGGGCTCGGCCGGCACCCGCTCGGGGGCCTGCTCGACGACCACGTGGACGTTGGTCCCGCCCATGCCCAGGGAGTTGATCCCGGCGATCGGCGGGCGGCCGTCGCGGGTCTGCCACGGGGACAGCTCGGTGTTGACGTAGAACGGGCTGTCCTCGAAGTCGATGTTCGGGTTCGGCGTCTCGTAGTGCAGGCTCGCCGGGATCATCTGGTCCTTCAGCGCCAGCGAGGTCTTGATCAGACCTGTGACGCCCGCAGCACGGTCCAGGTGGCCGACGTTGGTCTTCACCGAGCCGATCGGGCAGTACTGCTTGCCGTCGGTGTCCCCGAAGGCCCGCGTGAGCGCCGCGACCTCGATCGGGTCGCCGAGCTCGGTGGCGGTGCCGTGGGCCTCGATGTAGCTGATGTCGTCCCCGGTGACCCCGGCGTCGGCCATCGCCTCGATGACCACCGAGGACTGGCCGACCACGCTCGGCGCGGTGAAGCCGACCTTCAGGGCGCCGTCGTTGTTGACCGCCGAGCCGCGGATCACCGACCAGATGTGGTCGCCGTCGCGCAGCGCGTCGGACAGGCGCTTGAGGGCCACGACGGCGGCGCCGTCGCCGAACATGCTGCCGCGCGCGCCGGCGTCGAAGGTGCGCACGTGCCCGTCCGGCGAGGCCATGCCGCCGGCCTCGAAGCGGTGGCCGACCTTCTCCGGCACGTGCACCGAGGAGCCGCCGGCCAGCGCGATCTCGCACTCGCCGTTGCGCAGCGCCTGCACGGCCATGTGCGTGGCGACAAGAGAGGTGGAGCAGAAGGTCTGCACCGCGATGCTCGGCCCGTACAGGTCCAGCAGGTAGGAGACGGTGGTGGTGAGCGCGTCCTTGTCGTTGCCCATCAGGACTTCGTAGACGCTGAACTCGGGGTCGGCGAGGATCTCGGGGTGCCGCATCAGGTAGGTGCTGATGTTGGACCCGCCATAGACGCCGACACGGCTGCGGCCTTCGGGGGCCGCGTAGCCGGCCTGCTCCAGCGCCTCCCAGCAGACCTCAAGGAACAGCCGCTGCTGCGGGTCAGTCAGGGCCGCCATGCGGGGGCTCATCCCGAAGAAGGAGGCGTCGAAGCCGCGGACGTCCGGCAGCACCGGACGGGCCCGCACGTAGGCCGGATCGGCCAGCTCCTCGGGGGTGACGCCGGAGGCCAGCAGTTCCTCGTCGGTGAAGAAGCTGATCGTCTCGACACCGCCGCGCACGTTGGTCCAGAACTGCTCGACGTCCGAAGCGCCGGGGAACCGTCCGGCCATGCCGATGACCGCGATGCGGCGGTCGTCGTCGGAGGCGGCGAGACCTGCGGATCTGTTCCCACCGACCGCCGCGGGGCGCTCGGCGCGCCGCGCGGCGACCGAGGCAGCCTCCTTGTCGGTCGCGCCCTCGTTGTCCAGGATCGCCGCCAGCCCCTGCACGGTCGGCGCCTCGAACAGCGTGACCGCCGGGATCGCGACCCCGAACCGCTTCTTGACCAGCGCCAGCATCTGCAACGCCAGCAGCGAGTTGCCGCCGAGGTCGAAGAACGCGTCCTTGACGCCGACCGGCTCCACGCCGAGCAGGTGCGACCACAGCTCGGCCAGCGAACGCTCGGCGTCGGTGGACGGCGCGCTGTAGGGCTGCGGCAGATCCGGGCGCGGGAACTTCTCCCCGCCGCCGACCACGTCGGTGAGGGCCATGGCGCGCGGCAGCCGGTCGGTCAGACCGCCGGCGGCGACCACGAGCGAGGGTCCCGGGCCGGCCAGCGTGGCGTCGAAGGCCGCCAGGGCCTGCTCGCGGGTCATGGAGTGCTTGATCATGACCGCGCCGACGTGGTGGCTGTCGATGGTCACCGACCAGGTGTCCCAGCTGGTGGAGATCCAGCGGGTCGGCGAGTCGCCGGCCAGGAACCGGGCGTGGTTGCGCTGGCCGATCGCCGCGAGCGCCGCGTTGCCGCCGGCGTAGCAGGCGAAGGCGATGCCGCCGAGGACCGAGGAGGTGGACGAGAACAGCAGGCAGAACTCAGGGGCCTGATCTGCGTTGAATTCAGGATCTGCCGCCAGCTCGGCCAGCAGCCCGTCCAGCACCAGGGCGCCGCCGACCTTCGCGCCGAAGTGCAGCCCGACCGCCTCGTCGTCGACCGCGCGCAGAGCGCGGAAGGTGTCCGGGTGGGTCACGGCTGCCGCGTGCACGATGCCGTCGATGCGGCCGCCGTCGGCGAGCGCGTCGGCGAGCACGGCGCGCATGGCGTCGGCGTCGGTGACGTCCACGGCCGGGGTCAGGACCTCCACTCCGGCCGCGCGCAAGGCCTCCAGCCGGTCCAGCCGCTTGCCGCCCTCGGGGGCGCCGGTGCGGCTGGTCAGGATCAGCCGGCCGGCCCCGGAGGCCGCGAAGTGCTCGGCCAGGATCAGGCCGAGGTCGCCCAGACCGCCGGTGATCAGGTAGCTGCCGCCGGTGCGGATCTGGTGCACCGGCTCGGCCGGCGGCGCGTCGGCGGGCACGTAGTCCCGCACGTGCCGCTCGCCGTCGCGGTAGCCGACCAGGACGTCGTCCACGTCGGAGGGTCGGCCGATCTCGGCGGCCAGCGCGGCGGCGACGGTCGGGGCGTCGGCGTCCGCGCCGACGTCGACAGTGCCGCACTCCAGGTTCAGGTATTCCAGGTTCGCGACGACCTGGAGCACCGCCGCCGCGTGCTGCGCCGGGCGCGGCACGTCGCCGCCGACCGGCTGGCCGCCGCGGGTGGCGATCAGCATCCGGGCACTGCCGGTGCCGTCGCTGCCCCAGGCGTCCAGCAGGCGGGCCAGCGGCTGGATGACGTCGCGGCCGTCCAGATCGGCGGCGTCGCCGGCGGGCCGGTCCAGCAGGCGCAGATCGACGACCGTGGTGCGGTCCTCGGCGGCCTCGCGGGCCACGATCGCGGCGTGCTCCTCCCGGGTCAGCGCCGGGCCGCCGGGCACGCAGACCACCTCGGCTCCGGAGGCGGCCAGCACCTCGCTCAGCGCCTCGGCGACCCCGCCCTCGTCGGCGACCAGCACGACCTTGCCGAGCGCGCCGGCGCCGGCCGCGATGGGAGCGGCCGACCAGCGCGGCCGCAGCACCTCGACGAGGACTTCCTCGGGTTCCGGCTTGGCCTGCGGCTTCGCGGCCTGCGCGGGAGTCGGCAACGCGGCGCGCCTGGGCGCCGCGACCGTGGTCGCGCCGGTCGGGATCTCGGTCCAGTACCGCTGGCGCTGGAAGGGATAGGTGGGCAGCGGGATGCGGCCCGGCAGCAGCGGGTCGTCGCCCTCGCCGACCGTGTTCCGGCCCTGATACGCCACGAAGTCCGGGTCCGCGCCGACCAGCCACAACCGGGCCAGCGCCTCGGTGAACGCCAGGTCGTCGGGCCGCTTGTCGTCGGCGGCGGGCAGCGTGGCCAGGATCAGCGGCCAGCGGTCCGGCGGGCACTTCGCGCCCCGGATCATCGTGCCGAGCGACTGGCCCGGGCCGATCTCCAGGATCGCGATCTCGGGATCGGCCAGCAGCGCCGCGATCGCGTCGCCGAAGCGGACGGTGCGGCACATGTGCCGGGACCAGTACGCCGGGTCGGTCGCGTCCTCGGCGCCGACGCGGGTGCCGGTGACGTTGGACAGGTAAGGGATCTGCGGCGCGTTCAGCGTGACGTTGGCCGCGACCCACTCGGTCAGCCGGTCCTGCAACGGCTCCAGCATCCGCGAGTGGAAGGCGTGCGCGGTACTCAGCGCGCGGTGCGGGACCTCGGCATCGCGCAGTTCCGCGACGAACGCCGCCATCGCCTCGACGGGACCGGCGACCACGGTCACCTGCGGACCGTTGACGGCCGCGATGTCCAGGCCGCGGTCGGCCAGCTTGTAGGCGGCCAGATCGGCGGGGGTCGCCGAGACCGCGGTCATGGCCCCGGCCTCGATCGCGGAGATGAGCTCGGCGCGGTGCGCGACCAGCTTGAGGGCGTCCGGCAGGGACAGGACGCCGGCCAGGCAGGCCGCGACGTACTCGCCGAGGCTGTACCCGAGCATCAGCTTGGGCTGCACACCCCAGGTCATCAGGGTCTTGGCGAGCGCGTACTCGACGGCGAACATGGCCGGCTGCACGATCTCGGTGCGCTCCAGCAGCGCCGCGCGCTCGTCGTCGGAACCGTTGCCACGGCCCAGCATCGCGGCCAGATCCGAGGCGCCGCCACCGCCGCGCTCTCCGGTCAGCAGGTCCTTCAGGTCGGCGTCCGGTATCAGGGTCCGCAGATGACCCAGGCACTCGTCGAGCAGGGCCCGGAACACCGGCTCACGCTGGTAGAGCTCGCGGACCAGGCCCGGGTACTGTTCCCCCACGCCGGAGAACAGGAACGCCACCGGACGGCCGGTGACCGCGTCGACGCGGCCGAGCAGGTCGCCCTCGCGCAGCTTGTCCTGCACGGCGGCCAGGCCGTCGGCGACCAGGGCCCGGCGGTGGTCGAAGCGCTTACGGCCGACCTGCATGGTGTAGGCGACGTCGACCAGGCGGGTCCGCGGCGCGTCGGCCAGGAAATCGGCCAGCCGGCTCGCGGTCGCCTCCACAGCGGCCGGGGTGCGTGCCGACAGCGGCAGCACCTGGTAGCGGCGCACCGTGGAAGTGTCCGCGGGGTCTGCGACGGCGCGCACCGGCGCCTGCTGCACCACGAGGTGCACGTTCGTGCCGCCCATGCCGAGCGAGTTCAGACCGGCCAGCGCGGGGCGGCCCTCGCGGGTGCGCCACGGGGTCAGCTCGGTGTTGACGTAGAACGGGCTGTTCGCGAAGTCGATCCGCGGGTTCGGCGCGGTGTAGTGCAGGCTCGGCGGGATCACCTGGTCGGTGAGCGCCAGCGAGGTCTTGATCAGACCCGTGACACCGGCGGCGCGGTCCAGGTGGCCGACGTTGGTCTTCACCGAGCCGATCGGGCAGTACTGCTTGGCGTCCGTCTCGCCGAAAGCCCGGGTCAGGGCCGTCACCTCGATCGGGTCGCCGAGCTCGGTGGCGGTGCCGTGGGCCTCGATGTAGCTGATGTCATCGCCGGTCACCCCGGCGTCGGCCATCGCGTCCACGATCACCCGCGACTGGCCGATCACGCTGGGCGCGGTGAAGCCGACCTTGAGCGCGCCGTCGTTGTTCATCGCCGAGCCGCGGATCACCGACCAGATGTGGTCGCCGTCGCGCAGCGCGTCGGACAGCCGCTTGAGCACGACCGCCGCCGCGCCGTCGCCGAACATGCTGCCGCGGGCCTCGGCGTCGAAGGTGCGCACGTGCCCGTCGGGCGACTCCATGCCGCCGGGCATGAACTCGTGCCCGATCTTGTCCGGCACGCGCACCGAGACGCCGCCGGCGATCGCCATGTCGGACTCGCCGCTGCGCAGGCTCTGGATGGCCAGGTGGGTGGCGACCAGCGAGGTGGAGCAGAAGGTCTGCACCGCGACGCTGGGGCCATAGAGGTCGAGCAGGTAGGAGACGGTGGTCGTCAGGGCGTCCTTGTCGTTGCCCATGATGACCTCGTAGACGCTGAAGTCACCGCTGGTCATCTGCTCCGGCATGCGCATCAGGTAGCTGCTGATGTTGGCGCCGCCGTAGACGCCGACGCGCCCGCGCAGCTCCGGCACGACGTAGCCGGACTGCTCCAGCGCTTCCCAGCAGACCTCCAGGAACAGCCGCTGCTGCGGGTCGGTCAAGGTGGCCATGCGCGGGTTCATGCCGAAGAACGCGGCGTCGAAGCCCGAGACGTCGTCCAGGACCGGCCGGGCCCGGACGTAGGAGGGATCGGCCAGTTCCTCCGGCGTGACGCCGGAGGCGAGCAGTTCCTCGTCGCTGAAGAAGCTGATCGACTCCACACCCTCGCGGATGTTGTGCCAGAAGGCCTCGACGTTCGGCGCGCCGGGGAAGCGGCCGGCCATGCCGACGACCGCGATGAGGCGGTCTTCCTCGGTACCGGCGCGCACGATCGGGCGCTGCGTGACGACCGGGGCGGCCGTGCTCTGCGCGCTCTGGCCGTTCTCACCGTCCAGGATCGCGGCCAGCGTCTGAACCGTCGGCGCCTCGAACAGCTGCACCGCCGGAACCGAAACGCCGAAGCGCTTCTTGACCAGAGCCAGCATCTGCAACGCCAGCAGCGAGTTGCCTCCGAGGTCGAAGAACGCGTCGCGGGTGCCGACCGGCTCGATGCCCAGCACGTCGGACCACAGCTCGGTCAGCGCGCGCTCGGTCGCGGTCAGCGGCGCGGTGTAGGGCTGCGCCAGCTCCGGACGCGGGAAGCGCTCCCCGGTGCCGATCGCCACGTCCAGGAGCGCGGCGGCACGCGGCAGCCGGTCGCCCAGGCCCCCGGCCACCACGGCGGTGGCCGCGCGCGGCTTGGCCAGCAGCGCGTCGAGGGCGGCGAAGGCCTGCTCGGTGCTCATGGAGTGGGCGGCCATGCCGGCGCCGAAGCCGGACTGGAGGCGCTCCAGGGTGATCGACCAGGTGTCCCAGGCAGCGGCGAGCCAGCGGGTGGTGGACGTATCCCCGAGCTCTGCGACAGCGGTCAGTGCGGCGTTGGCGGCGGCGTAGGAACCGAAGGTGATACCGCCGAGCAGCGAGGACGTCGAGGAGAACAGCAGACAGAAATCAGGAGTCTGATCCTCCGGCAGCCCGCCCAGAACCTCGCGCAGCACCAGCGCGCCATCGACCTTGGCTCCGAAGTGTGTGGCCACCGTGTCGGCGTCGAGATCGCGCAGAGCCCGGAACGTGTCAGGGCTCGTGGTGGCCGCGGCGTGGATGACACCGTCGATCCGTCCGAGCTCGGCGAACAGCTGGCGCACCGCATCGGGGTCGGTGATGTCGAGCTGCGGCGTCAGGACCTCGACACCGCGATCGGTCAACCGCCGCACACCGTCGGAGCGGCGGTCGCCGGCACCGGCCGGGATGCCGCTGCGGCTGGCCAGCACGAGCCGCGAGGCGCCGGAAGCCGCCAGATGACCGGCGACCAGCAGCCCGACATCGCCGAGTCCGCCGGTGATCAGGTACGTGCCGCCCGAGCGGACCGGCACCGGCTCGCCACCGGGCAGGCCCGAGACGTGCTCGCGGATGTGGCGGCGTCCGTCGCGGTAGGCGACCAGGACTTCCTCGCCATCGCCCGAGGCTTCCGTGGCGAGGACACGCGCCGATTCCTCATGCCCATCAAGGTCTGTATTCGAAGCAAAATCAACCGCGCGGCAGTCGAGGTTCAGGTACTCCTGGTTCGCGACAGCCGGCAGGGCGGCGAGCGCTGCCTGCGCGATATTCGGGATTTCGCCATCGGCGACAGCTTGGCCGCCGGCGGTCGCGATGAGATAGCGCGTGGTGCCGTTGGTGCTGCCCCAGGCGTCGAGCGCGGCCGCCACCCCGGGAACCAGAGCACCCGGCTCGCCGGCGTCGGAGGCCAGAGCGCGCAGGTCGATGACCGTGGTGGTGGCACTCGCGTGGTCAGTGCCGAAGCCGTCGCCGACCACTGCGACGTCCGCACCGTCGGCGCGCAGCGTGGCCGCGATCGCATCAGCGAGCTCTGATTCGCCGAGGACCACGAACCGGTCCGGCGCCGAGGTGGTCCCGGACAGCTCCGCCGTCGTCCAGCGCGGGCTCAGCAGCTGGACGTGCTCGGCGTCGGCGACCGGTCCGGTCAGCTGCGCGGCCTGCTTCACCTTCACCGCGGCGCGGCCGCCGGCCGGGGCGTCGATCCAGTACCGCTGGCGCTGGAACCGGTACGTCGGCAGGCTGACGCGGCGCGCCGCCGGGTGTCCCTCGCGGTAGCCGGACCAGTCGACCGGCACGCCGGTCAGCCACAGCCGCCCGAGGGCCTCGGCCAGCACCGTCGCGCCCGAGCGCGGGTCGGCGCCGCCCGGCAGCGTCGGGACGATCAGCGGCCAGCGCTCCGGCGAGCAGGCGCGGTGCGCGCGGGCCATGGTGCCCAGCGACGGACCGGGCCCGAGTTCCAGCAGCACCGGGTCGCCGGCGGCCAGCAGTTCGGCGAGCATCGCGTCGAACTGGACCGGCGCGCACATGTGCTCGGCCCAGTAGCCGGGGTCGGCGACCTGCTCGGCGGTGACGGCGGTGCCGGTGACGTTCGACAAGTAAGGGGTCTGCGGTGCGCCGGTGGTGACGTTCGCCGCGACCCACGCGGTCAGTTCCGCCTTGATGCCGGCCAGCATCGAGGAGTGGAAGGCGTGCGTGGTGGTCAGCACACGGACCGGGATGGCGTCGGGCTCCAGCAGCGCGGTCAGGGCCGCGACCGCCTCGGCGGTGCCGGAGACCACGGTGAGCTCGGGGCCGTTCACGGCGGCGACATCGAGCTCTGCGATACCGGCGCGCTCGATCCGGGCGGCCACGTCGGCGGCGGCGATCGGCACGGCGGCCATGGCCCCGTGCGGCTGGGCGTCGATCAGCTGCGCGCGGTGCGCGACCAGCGCGAGCGCGTCGGGCAGCGACAGCACGCCGGACAGCGCGGCGGCGACGTACTCGCCGAGGCTGTAGCCGACGATCACACCGGGCCGGATGCCCCAGGACTCGAGCAGCTTGGCCAGCGCGTATTCGACCGCGAACAGCGCCGGCTGAAGGACCGCCGTCGCCTGGCCTTCGGCGCTCTCTTCTTCAGTGCCGCGACCCAGCAGACGTGCCAGATCGCCGGCCCCGGCGGTGTCGCGCGGACGCAGCATGTCGGTCAGCACGTCGCGGCCGAGCTTGTCCTGGAGCACCGCGCGGCACTCGTCCAGCACCTCGCGGAAGACCGGCTCGGTGCGGTACAGGTCCTCGGCCAGGCCCGGGTACTGCTCGCCGGTTCCGGCGATCAGGAAGGCGACCTCGCGGTCGGAGCGGCCGTCGGTGCGAGTCAGGATGCTGTTGTCGCGCAGCGCCGACGCCAGCTCGGCGGCGGTCGAGCCGACCGCGATGCGCCGGTGCTCGAAGACCTTGCGGCCGGTCTGCAGGGTGTTCGCGATGTCGGTGAGCTCGTCGTCGGTGTCCTGGAGGTGCTCGGACAGCTTCTCGGTCATCGCGTCGGCGGCCTCGGCCGAGCGCGCGGACCACATGAGCACTTCGGGGCGCTGGTCGTCGGTGTCGGCGTCGGCGGGCACCGGCAGCGGCGCCTCCTGGAGCACGACGTGCGCGTTGGTGCCGCCGATCCCGAACGCGCTGACGCCGACCCGGCGCACCGTCTCGGGCGTGCGCGGCCACGGAGTCAGCTCGGTGACCACCTCCAGCTCGGCACCGCCGGCACCGAGCTGCGGGTTGGGGTCGGTGAAGTTGCGGGTCGGCGGGATCTCGCCGCGGTGCAGGACCAGCGCGGCCTTGATCAGGTTGGTGACGCCGGCGGCCCGGTCCAGGTGGCCCAGGTTGGACTTCACCGAGCCGACGCGGACCGAGGCGCCGTCGAAGACCTGCTGGAGCGCGGCGAGTTCGGCGGCGTCGCCGAGGGCGGTGCCGGTGCCGTGGGCCTCGACGTAACCGACGTCCGAGGGCTCCAGGCCTGCGGCGGCCAGGGCTTCGGCGATCACGGCGGCCTGGCCCTGCACGCCGGGTGCGGTGAAGCCGACCTTGCGACCGCCGTCGTTGTTGACGGCCCAACCGCGGATCACAGCGTAGACGCGGGCGCCGTCGGCCAGCGCGTCCTCCAGGCGGCGCAAGGCGACCACGCCGACGCCGTTGCCGATCGGGCTTCCCAGACCCGCGGCGTCGAAGGCGCGGCACTCGCCGTCCGGCGGGGTGATGCCGCCGGGCTGGTACAGGTAGCCGACGCGGTGCGGCACGGACAGCGCGACGCCGCCGGCCAGCACCATGTCGGCCTCGAAGTTGGCCAGCGCGGTGGCGGCGGCGCAGACCGCGACCAGAGACGTGGAGCAGTAGCTCTGGACGGTGTAGCTGGGGCCGGTCAGACCGAGCGCGTGCGCGACCCGGGTGGTCAGCGAATCGCGGTCGTTGGCAAGGCCCACGGCCATCTCGCCGAGCGACTGGCCGACGCCGGCGGGCTCCAGGTTGTTGGTCAGGTACGAGCTCCAGGCGCAGCCGGCGATGACGCCGATCAGGCCCTCGAAGCGCGCCGGGTCGCACGCCGCGTCCTCCAGCGCCTCCCAACAGTGCTCGAGGAACAGCCGGTGCTGCGGGTCCAGGATCTGCGCCTCCTTCGGGTTCACCCCGAAGAAGCCGGCGTCGAACTGCTCGACGCCGTCCACCACCGGCGCGGCCTTCACGTAGGCGGGATCGGCGAGCAGGTCCTCGGCGACCCCGGCGGCGCGCAGCTCGGCGTCGCTGAAGCGGGTCAGCCCCGAGGCCCCGGCCCGGATCCCGGACCACAGCGCGCCGACGTCGGCGGCGCCCGGGAACCGCCCGGCCATCCCGACGATCGCGATGTCGGTGCCGGAGGGGCCGTCGGTCTGGTCGGAAGTCTCAAAGAGACGGTCGTTCACGGTCAGTCCCCTCATTCGGTTCCCGTACGGGCCCGGCGGCGGCGATGCCCCCGAGCCGAGGATGTGGCGATCAGGTCCCGCGCGGCGGCCTTGCCGCCGGCGGGGTCCAGCGCGGCGGAGAAGGCCGCGACGGTGGGGTGCTCGAACAGCAGGGCCGGCGCGATCGCCAGGCCCAGCTCCTTCTCGACGGCCAGCACCATGGCCATCCCGACCAGCGAGTTCCCCCCGAGGTCGAAGAACGGGTCGTGCACCCCCACGCGCTCGATGCCCAGGTACGCCTGCCAGATCTCGGCCACGGCGCCCTCGCGCGCGGTACGCGGCGCGACATACTCGGTCCGCAACTGCGGACGCGGGAAGCGCTCGGTCGCGGGCGCGACGGAACTGGCGTCCACGAGGGAGTCCAGGTCGACCATCGCGGCCCACTCCCGCCGCGAATCCTCCAGCCGCTGCCGGACGGCGACGACGCTGCCGGAACCGGCGTCGCTGCGCAGGATGCGGTCCAGGAGCGCGCAGCCGGCCTCGTCGCTGAAGCCGTATTGGCGGCGGTAGGCGGCGGCGCGCTCGGCGAGGCCGCTGGCCGGCGCGGCGGACTGCCAGGCGTCGTGGAGCCACGGGCCCCAGGCGACGGAGACCACCTTGGTGGAGGGCGCTTCGGCGGCCAGGGCGGCGGCGTAGGCGTCGAGGACGGAGTTGGCGGCGCAGTAGTCGCCCTCGCCGATCCCGCCGAAGACGGTGACCGCCGAGGAGTAGAGGACGAGGAGTTCGGGCCGCTCGGCCTCAGGCGTCGCCGAACCGACGAGCTCGGCCAGCGGACCCATCGCGAGGACCTTGGGCGCGAGGACCGTCTCGGCCTCGGCGACCGCGCGGCGCTGGGCCATGCCGCCGGCCGGAAGGCCTGCGGCGTGGATGACACCGGTGAGGGCGCCGAAGTGTTGGCGGGTCTCGGTGAGAGCGGCGCGCAGCGCATCAGGGACACCGGCGTCGGCGGCCAGGAGCAGGACCTCGGCGCCGGCGGCTTCGAGGGCTGCGATGCCCGGAGCGGTGGGGTCGGGGCGGCTGCGGCCGACGAGGGCGAGTTTGCGGACGCCGGCTGCCACGAGGTGGTTCGCGAGGGTGAGGCCGAGGCCTCGGGTGCCGCCGGTGATGAGGTAGGTGCCTTCGGGGCGCCAAGCAACCGTGGACTCAACCGACTCGTTGGAGACCGGCAGCTCGGCCCAATCCTGAACCCATCGGCGGCTGCGGCGGCGAGCGGCGAGCTCGGGTTCCGCATCCTGGATCAGGAGTTCCGCAGCCAGATCCGCTGTGCCCGGGGTGTCTGCGTCCAAGTCCACACCACGCCAGGTCAGGCCCTTGATTTCGTGGTGGACCACCCTTCCGAGCCCATGCACCGCCGCCTGATGCGGCGCGACCGCATCGCCGCCGTGCACATCCAGCGCGCCCCGGCTGACCGTCAGCAGGCGGACCGGCCGCGTGCCGGGCAGTGCCTGGACCGTCAGCAGCAGGCTGTCGAAGCCGAGCTCGATCGAGCGCCGCAGCCCTGCGTCGTCGGTGGCCGCCGCCAGGGTGCTCCAGGCGTGGACCACGTGCACCGGTCCGTCCTCCGGCAATCCGGTGAATGCCTCGCGGTAGTGCTCGGGCTTCGCGATGTCGATCGTCAGGCGGCGTCCTTCGCGCTTCAGCTCGGCGCCGGGGACCACCTCGACCACCCGCACGCCCGCCGCCTCGGCGAGGTCCGCAAGCCCTTCGTCGCCGGCGAAGACCACCAGCGGGCCGTCCAGCGGAAGTCCGCTCGGCGCCGCGCCGGTCACGTCACGCCGCCAGGCCGGCACGTAAGCCAGCTCCGCGGGCCGCGACCGCCTCGGCCGATCCGCAGGTGCATCAGGGTTCTGTTCCGGCCAGAAAGCCGTGCGCTGGAACGGATACGGCGGCAGGCTGACCGTCCGTCCGCCTTCGGGCCACGCCACCGGCAGGCCCTGCTCCCACAGCCGGGCGCGCGTCCCGGCCATGTCGAGCCGCACGTCCGGCGCGCCGGCGGCGCCGGTCCACGCGGCGGGAAGCGTCCCGACCACGGCTGCGCCGCCGGCCCCGGCGAGGTTCTGGCGCACCAGGCCGCCGAGGGTGTTCCCGGCGCCGAGTTCGACGAAGACGTCAACGCCCTGCTCGACGCAGTACTTCACGCTGTCGGCGAACCGGATCGGGCTCACCAGGTGGTCGCCCCAGTAGTCCCCCGACGCCGCCTGCTCGGTGGTCAGCGCGGTCCCGGTGGTGTTCGACACGATCGTGGTCGTCGGGACCGCGCGCGGCACCGACTCCAGCAGCGCGGCCAGCTTGTCGCGCACCGGGGCCAGCAGCGAGGAGTGGAACGCGTGCTCGCTCCGAAGCGGACGGCACGCCACCCCCGCCCCGCGCAGCGCCTCGGCGAGCACCTCGACCTGGTCCTCGGTCCCGCTGACGACCGTCATCGTCGGCCCGGTCAGCGCGGCCACGTCCACCCGCGCCCCGCTGGCGGCCAACGCCGCCCGCACGCGCGCCTCGTCGGCGGCCACCGCCAGCATCCGCCCGGCCCGCGCGGTCGCGATCAGGCGGGCCCGCTCGACCACCACGTGCAGCGCGTCTTCGAGAGTCAGAACACCGGCCAGGCACGCCGCGACGTACTCGCCGAGGCTGTACCCGACCAGCACGTCCGGCCGCACACCCCACTCCTGGAGCAGCCTCGCGAGCGCGTACTCGACGGTGAACAGGAAGGGGTGCGAGAGCTCGGCGTGCGCGAGCGGGTCGGGGTCCTCGGCTTCGGCGTCGGTGGCGCGGCCGAGCAGAGCAGCCAGGTCGTTGGACGCGGCGGCCGAGGAAGCCTCGGAGAACATCAGCGGGCGAAGATCGACCCCGCAGCGCTCTTTGGCGACGGCCAGGCACTCGTCGATGACGGCGGCATAAACGGGCTCTGATTCATAGAGCTCGCGGCCGAGACCCGCGTACTGGTCGCCGGTGCCGGGGAGCAGGAAGGCGACCTTGGGCCGGCGCTTCGCCTCGACGCCGGAGGTGAGCGCCGACAGCTGCCGGATGGCGTCCTCACGATCGAGCGCAACGACGCCGCTCCGGTAGTCGAGCCCGGCGCGGCCGTGCTGCAGAGTGTGCGCCACATCGGCCAGCTCCAGATCCGGCCGCTCAGCAAGGAACGCCGCCAGACCGCCGGCACGCTCCCGCAGGGCACCCGCGCTCGCCGCCGAAACCGGCAGCGTGAAGAAGCCCTGGGCAGCGCCCGGCACAAGCGCCGGCCCGCCGCCGGCACCGATGCCCTGCACAGTTGTGCGCGCCGGCAGCGAGGCCGCAGGTTGATCAGCCCCCTGACCGTCCGCCTCCCCCGCCGCCGGCGCCGTCTCCACCACCACGTGGGCGTTCGTCCCGGACCAGCCGAACGAACTCACCCCGGCCACCACCCGCCCCTCGGGCAGGGCCACGGCCGCGGCCAGCGGCCGCACCGTTCCGTCCCCCGGGATGGCGTCCGAGGGATCGTCCATGTTGCGGTTCGCGGGCGCGGTGCCGTTCTCCAGTACCAGCACCGTCTTGATCAGGCCGGCGACGCCCGCCGCCGACTGCGTGTGGCCGATGTTCGTCTTCACCGCGCCGACCAGCAGCGGGCGCTCGGTCGCGCGCGTGGTGGCGAACACGTCGTGCAGCGCCGACAGCTCGATCGCGTCGCCGAGCTTCGTGCCGGAGCCGTGCGCCTCCACGTAGGCGACCTCGCTCGGGTCGACGCCGGCCACCGCCTGCGCGCGCCGGATCACGTCCACCTGCGCGCCGCGGTTCGGGGCTGTCAGACCATTGCTACGCCCGTCCTGGTTCACCGCCGAGCCGCGCAGGACGGCGCGGATCCGGCGGCCGTTGGCCAGTGCCGAGGACAGCCGCTCCAGCACGACCAGGCCGCCGCCCTCGCCGAGCACATAGCCGTCGGCGGAGGCGTCGAACGTCTTGCAGCGTCCGTCGACCGCGAGCATCGAGGTCGCGCAGCCCTGCACGAAGGTGTCGGGCCGGATCACCAGATACGCACCGGCGGCGACCGCCATGTCGCACTCGCCGCGGCGCAGCGCCTCGCTGGCCAGATGCACGCCGACCAGGGAGGAGGAGCACGCCGTGTCGATGGTCAGCGTCGGGCCGCGCAGGTCGTACTGGTAGGCCAGCCGCCCGGCCGCGACCGAGGTCGAGACCCCTTGTCCGAACAGCGGATCGGCGGCGACCGCGGGGCCGGTCCGCTCCATCTCCAGCCGGCCGTACTGCACCGTGTCCATCAGCCCGACCATCACGCCGGTCCGGCTCCCGGCCAGGGCCGCCGGGGTGGTCCCGGCGTCCTCCAGCCCCTCCCACATCAGTTCCATCAGCAGGCGCTGCTGCGGGTCCATCCGGAACGCCTCCTGCGGAGACAGCCCGAAGAACCCGGCGTCGAAACCCGCGATGTCGTCCAGGAAGGCGCCCTGCTTGGTGTAGACGCCGCCGACGGTGCCGCGGTCGGGGTCGTAGTACTCCTCGATGTCCCAGCGCGCCTTCGGCACGTCCGAAACGGTGTCCCGGCCCTCGCTGAGCAGGGACCAGAAATCGTCGGGCGTGCGCACGCCGCCGGGGTACCGGCAGGCCATCCCGACCACGGCGATCGGCTCGTGCCGATCGCCGTCCGCCTCGGCCAGGCGGCGGCGCGCCTCGGCGAGGTCGACGGTGACGCGCTTGAGATAGGCGCGCAGTCTGTCCTCGGTCACGGTGCTGGGGCCTTTCGAGAATTTTGCAAGGAAGCCAGTGCGGGCAGGGAAGTCAGAGCGGGCAAGGGGATCCGGTCGGCGGCGTTCACAGCTGGCTGTCGATGAAGGCGAACAGCTCGTCGTCGGACGCCGCGTCCATCGCGATCTTGTCCGGGGCGGCCTCGGTCCCCTCGCCGCCGGAGCCGAGCCGGTTCAACGCGCTGTGCAGGATGGCGGTCATCTTGGCGCGCATCGCGTCGTCGCTGCCGGCCAGCGAGCGCTGCATCTCGTCCAGGGCCGCGCGCAGGGTGTCGTCGGGTGACGGCGCGGCCGGGGCGAGCTTGCCGTGCAGGAAGTCGGCCAGGGCGTTGACCGTCGGGTGGTCGAACGCGAGCGTGGCCGGCAGCCGGAGCCCGGTGGCGCCGCCGAGCCGGTTGCGCAGCTCGACGGCGGTCATCGAGTCGAAGCCGAGCTCGCTGAACGGCCGGTCCGGGTCCACGGCCTGCGGTCCCGGCACGGCCAGCACCGCCGCGACATGTGAGCGGGCCAGGTCGGCCAGGAACTGCCGCCCCTCCTCCGCGGCCATCCCGGCCAGCCGTGCGGTCAGGCCGCCGGCCGCCGCCGAGGGCCCGGCCGCGGCGGCCCGGCGACTCGCGGGCACCAGGGCCCGCAACACCGCGGGCAGGACGCCGTCGGTCTGGCTCGCGCGCAGCCCGGCGGCATTCCACACGGCGGCCACGGCCAGCGGATCGGCCGCGCTCAAGGCCGCGTCGAACAACTCAAGACCCTGATCACCGGTCAGCGGCGCGACCCCGGAGCGGGCCAGCCGGGCCAGCTCGGCCTCGGTCAGCTCGCCGGTCATGCCGGTCGCGGTGCCCCACAGGCCCCAGGCGACCGAGACCGCCGGGAGCGCGACGGCGCGGCGCTGCGCGGCCAGGGCGTCCAGGACCACGTTGGCCGCGGCGTAGCTCGCCTGGCCCGCGTTGCCCAGCACCCCGGCCAGCGAGGAGAACAGGACGAAGGCCTGAACCGGCAGCTCGGCGGTGAGCTCGTGCAGGTTCCACGCCGCGTCCACCTTCGGGCGGAAGACACGGTCCACGCCTTCGGCCTTCAGAGCCTCCAGCCGCGCGTCGTCCAGGACGCCGGCGGCGTGCACGACGCCGGTCAACGGCGCCTCGGCCGGGATCGCGGCCAGGACGGCGGCCAGCGCCTCGCGGTCGGCGGCATCGCAGGCCACGACATCGGCCTCGGCCCCGGCCGCCGCCAAGCGGTCGACCAGTTCCGCCGCGCCGGGGGCCGCCAGGCCGCGCCGCGAGGTGAGGATCAGGCGACGGACCCCGTGCCGGGACACCAGGTGCTCGGCGACCAGGGCGCCGAGGCCGCCGGTGCCGCCGGTGATCAGGACACTGCCAGTGCCGAAGGGCTGCTCGGCGGCGGGCTCGGAGGTCCGGGACGCCACTCTCGGCACCAGCAGCTCGCCGTTGCGGACGGCGATTTGCGGCTCGTCGGCGGCGATCGCGGCGGCGAGGAGGCCCCAGCCGGAGAAGCCCTGGGGGACGTCGGCCAGCACAAAGCGGCCGGGATGCTCGGACTGCGCGGCGCGGACAAGACCCCACACCGCACTGCCAGCGATGTCAGTGGCCTGCGGTCCGACAGCTTCGGAGGTGACGAGTACCAGGCGGGTGTCGGCGAAGAGTTCGGCCTCGCCGCGGTTCAGCCAGTCGCGCAGGATGTCGAGAACGTGCAGGGTGCGGGCCCGAGCGGCATCGGGAAGCGTTCGGCCGCCACCGGCGACCCGCACGGCCACGAAGTCCGGCGCCTCGGTCGCGCCGTCCAGCTCGGCCAGATCGTCCACCACGCGCCAGCCGAGGCTGTCGTCGGCGGTGACCGCCAGCGGCGTCCAGTCCATCCCGGACAGCGCCACCCGGTTCTCCGACCGGGACCGCAGCGCCTCGGCCGCGATCTTGCGCACCCGCAGCGACCTCACCGCGAACACCGGCCGGCCCTCGGGGTCCGCCGCGGCGATCTCGATGTCGTCGCCGGTCACCGTCAGGCGGACCCGCAGCGCGGACGCCCCGGCGGCGTACAGGCGCACGTCGCGGAAGATGAACGGGAGCATCAGCTCACTGAATCCCCCGGTCAGCGGCACCGGCTGCAAGGCGGAGTCCAGTACCGCCGGGTGGATGCCGAAGCCGGCGACGTCCAGCTCCTCGGGCGCGGCGATCTCGGCGAAGATCTCGTCGCCCTGGCGCCAGACCGCCGTCACACCGGCGAACGCGGGCCCGTATTCGTAACCCGCGGAGACGAGGTCGGTGTAGCGCTGCGCGACATCCATGCCCGAACCGGACGCGGACGGCGGCCACTGCGCGGCCCACGTCCAGCCGCCGGCTGCGGCGATGCCGGTCCCGACCGAGCCGGCCGCGCACCGCTCCCACTCCGAGCCGGACCGCACGTATATACCGACGCTGCGATGGCCGTCGGCGTCCGGAGCGCCCACCACCACCTGCAGATCCACGCCCCCCGATTCGGGCAGGATCAGCGGGTTCTCCAGCGCCAGCTCCTCCAGGTGGCCGCAGCCCGCCGCGGCGGCCGCTTCCAGGGCGAGCTCGACGAATCCGGCGCCCGGGAACAGCGCCGCGCCCTCGACCACGTGGTCGTTCAGCCACGGCGCCGCGGTGCGCGAAAGCCGACCGGTCAGCAGCAGGCCGCCGTCGGCCAGGGAGACCACCGAGGAGAACAGCGGGTGCGCGGAGGCGCTCATGCCGGCGCCGGACGCGGCCCGCTCCGTGCTCTCGATCCAGTACCGCTGGCGGTCGAAGGCGTACGTCGGAAGCTCGACCCGACGCCGCACCGGCCCCAGCAGATCGGTCCACGCCACCGGCGCGCCGAGCACGTAGGCCCCGGCGGCGGCGAGCAGGAAGCGCTGCCAGCCGCCTTCGTCGCGGCGCAGCGAACCGGTCGCCGCGCCGGCCGCGCCGGCGTCCTCCAGGATGTCGGCGATGTCGCCGACGAGGACCGGATGCGGGCTGGCCTCGACGAACAGCGGCGTCCCGAAGTCCTTGAAGGCCGCGACGGCGTCGCGGAAGCGGACCGGGTTGCTCAGGTTCTCGTACCAGTACGCGGCGTCCAGGCGCGCGGTGTCGATGAACTCGGCGTGCAGCGAGGAGCACATCGCGATGTCCGTGGACACCGGCGCGGTTCCGGCGAGCACCGTCAGGAGTTCGTCGTGCAGGGCCTCGACGTGCGGGGTGTGCGAGGCGTAGTCCACGCCGACGCGGCGGGTGCGGATGTTCTCGCCGCAGGACTCGACGAACTCGTCCAGCGCGTCCGGGTCGCCGGCGACCACGCCGCTGGCCGGGCCCGCGTACACGGCCAGCCACAGGCGGCCGTCGAACGGCTCCAGACGCTTGACGATCTCCTCCGGGGGCAGCGCGACGGCGAGCATCCCGCCGGTCCCGCTGAGCCGCAGCAGCGAACGGCTGCGCAGCGCGACGACCCGCGCCGCGTCCTCCAGCGACAGCGCGCCGGAGACGGCGGCGGCCGCGATCTCGCCCTGCGAGTGGCCGATGACGGCGGCCGGCTCGACGCCGATCGAGCGCCACAGCCCGGCCAGCGAGACCATCACGGCGAACAGCGCGGGCTGGATGACTTCGGTGCCGTCCAGCGTGGGGGCGCCCTCGGCGCCGCGCAGCACGTCCACCACCGACCAGCCGGTGTGCGGGGCCAGCGCGGTGTCGCAGCGCGTCATCCAGTCCTCGAAGACCGGGTTCGCGGCCATCAGCTCCACGGCCATGCCGGCCCACTGCGAGCCCTGGCCGGGGAAGGTGAAGACCGGGCGGACGTCGGCGGCTGCCGTGCCGACGGCGAGCGCCGGGTGCGGGGTACCGTCGGCGAGGGCGGTGAGGGCGGCGGTCAGTTCCTCGCGATCGGCGGCGACCACGACGGCGCGGTGTTCCAGGGTGGTGCGGCGGGCCAGGGCCGGGCCGGCGGCGGCCAGGTCGGCGGCGTCGGCGGCGCGGGAGAAGACTTCGAGGCGGCCGGCTTGGGCGCGCAGGGACTTCTCGGTGCGGGCTGACAGGACCCAGACATAAGGGTTCTGTTTTTCGGTGATTGCGGTTTCCGTCGCAGCGGTGGCCGCTGTCTCGATTCCGGCGTCCGCCTCGGCCGGTTCGGCGTCACCCGGCTGCGGGGCCTGCTCGATGATGACGTGTGCGTTGGTGCCGCTGATCCCGAAGCCGGACACCGCCGCGCGCACCGGCCGGTCCACCGCCGGCCAGGGCCGGGCCGCGTCCAGCAGCCGCACCGCGCCGCTGTCCCAGTCGATCTGCGAGGAGGGGTTCTCGGCGAACAGCGAGGGCGGCAGCTCGTTGTGCCGCATCGCCATGACCATCTTGATGATGCCGGCGACGCCCGCGGCGGCCTGGGTGTGGCCGAAGTTGGCCTTGGCCGAGCCGAGCAGCAGCGGCTCGCCCTCGCCGCGGTTCTGGCCGTAGGTGGCCAGCAGGGCCCGGGCCTCGATCGGGTCGCCGAGCGGGGTGCCGGTGCCGTGCGCCTCGACGACGTCGACGTCGCGGGCGTCCAGGCGGGCGTCGGCCAGCGCCTCCCAGATCAGCCGTTCCTGGGCCGGTCCGCTCGGAGCGGTCAGGCCGTTGCTGCGGCCGTCCTGGTTGACCGCCGAGCCGCGGATGACGGCCAGGACGGTGTGGCCGTTGCGCTCGGCGTCGGACAGCCGCTCCAGGATCAGGACGCCGACACCCTCGGCCCACGCAGCGCCCGTGGCGCCCTCGGCGAACGGCTTGCAGCGGCCGTCGGGGGCCAGCGCGCCCTGGCGGCTGAACTCGACGAAGGAGTCCGGCGTGGCCATCACGGTGGCGCCGCCGGCCAGCGCCATCGAGCACTCGCGGTTGCGCAGCGCCTGCGCGGCCAGGTGGACGGCGACCAGCGAGGAGGAGCAGGCGGTGTCCAGGCTGATGGCGGGGCCGTGCAGGCCGAGGGTGTAGGAGATGCGGCCGGCCAGCACGCTGGGCAGCGCGGAGGTGAACAGTGACGCTTCGACCTCCTGCGGCACCGCGCCGAGGAAGCGGGTGCAGTAGAAGTCGAACATGACCCCGGCGAACACACCGGTGCGCGAACCCCGCAGCGCCATCGGGTCGATGCCGGCCCGCTCGCAGGCCTCCCACACCGTCTCGAGCATCAGCCGCTGCTGCGGGTCGCTGGTCAGCGCGGCGCCGGGGCTCATGCCGAACAGGCCGGCGTCGAAGTCGGCGGCGTCGTACAGGAAGCCGCCGTTGCGGGTGTAGGACTTGCCGAAGGCGTCGCGGTCGGGATCGTAGAGCCCTTCGACGTCCCAGCCCCGGTCGGCCGGGAACTCGCCGATCGCGTGCCGGCCGGTGGACACCACGTCCCACAGGTCCTCGGGACCGGCGACCCCGCCGGGGTAGCGGCAGCCCATACCGATGATCGCGATCGGCTCGTGCCGCGCGCGCTCGGTGTCGGACAGCTGCTGCTCGGTCTCCGCGAGCCGCCGACGGGTGTCGGTGAGGTCGCGCGTGACCCGCTTCAGGTAGTTGCGGAGCTCTTCCTCTGTGGCCATGTGACCGGACCTTTCGAAGGGGCAGCGGATGCTTAGAGTTCGTTGTCGATGAAGGCGAAGATCTCTTCATCGCTGGCGTCGTTGATGCGCTGCTCGACACCGTCGGTGGCGGAACCGGCGACGAGGCGCGTCAACGTGGCGGCGACCAGCTCGGCGAGCGCCGGATCAGGGTCCGGCTGAGCGAGCAGCAGCGCCTCGATATCGGCGAGCGCGGTACGCAGTACGTGGTGCGGATCGGGCGCGGCCGGCGCGAGCTCGGTGAGCAGATGCGCGCCGACGGCGGCGACGGTGGGATGGTCGAAGGCCAGCGCCGGCGGCAGGCTCAGCCCGGTCTCGCCCTCAAGCCGGTTCCGCAGCTCGACGGCGGTGAGCGAGTCGAAGCCGAGCTCGACGAACGCCCGGTCGGGATCGACCGACGCCGGCCCGGCATAGCCCAGGACGGCGGCGACGTGCGAGCGAACCAGGTCGACGAGCGCCTGCGCGGCCTGCGCCTCGGGGAGCGCGGCGAGGCGGGTCCGCAGGTCGGTGGGCGAGGTGGCGGCGGCTGCGGCGGCTTTGCGACGCGCCGGGACCAGGGACTGGAGGATCGGGGGCAGGGTGCCGGAGTCGGCGCGGGCACGGAGGCCGGGGATGTTGAAGGCGGCGGCGATGAAATCAGCTGGCTGATGCTCGGTCGCGACCGATGGGCCAGCGCCGGTGCCAGCCCGGCTGAGGGCACCGCCGGAACCGGGGCCGGCGGCCAGGCTGAGCGCGGTGGCTGCGGCAAGCGCGGCGCCAGAATCGGAGCCGGTGGCCGAGCTGCCCGCGGCGGCCGCGGCGAGCGCGGCGTCGAACAGTGCGAGACCATCTGTGGTGCTGAGCGGCGCGAGACCGGCGCGGCTGAGGCGGTCCACATCCAGCGCGCCGGACATCCCGGTCCCGTTGTCCCACAAGCCCCAGGCGACCGAGATCGCCGGAAGGCCGTTGGCCCGCCGGTGCGTGGCGAGTGCGTCCAAGGCAGCGTTGGCGGCGGCGTAGTTGGCTTGGCCTGCGTTGCCGAGGACTCCCGCCAGCGAGGAGAACAGCACCAGCGGCGTCTGCGGCGCCAGCTCGTGCAGGTACCAGGCCGCGTCGAGTTTCGGGCGCAGCACCGCATCGATGCGGTCGGGGGTCATGGCCGCGAGCGTGGCGTCGTCGAGGACGCCCGCCGTGTGGACGATCGCTGCCAGGCGCGGGTACTCGGCCAGCAGGGCGGCCACGGCGTCGCGGTCGGCGACGTCGCACGCGGCGATGGTCACCGTCGCGCCGAGTTCGCGCAGTTCGGCGGCGCTCGGGGCGTCGGCGCCGCGGCGCGAGACGAGAATCAGCTCGCTGACACCGTGCTGCTCGACCAGGTGGCGGGCGACCAGGGCGCCGAGGCCGCCGGTGCCGCCGGTGATCAGGACCGGGCCGTCCACCGAGACCGTGGTCGCGGATCGGGTCTGCCGGACCAGGCGCGGGACCGAGACTCTGCCCTCGGTGATCCGCAGCTGCGGATCCTCGCATGCGGCGAGCAAGCCCCAGTCCGCGAAGCCCGCCGGCACATCGGCTACGACAAACCGGCCCGGATTCTCAGCCTGCGCCGCACGCACCAGTCCCCACACCGCGCCGCCGGCCAGCGAGCCGTCGAAGGCGCCGTGTGTCAGGAAGACCGCCCGACCGCCGGATTCCACAGCCTGGTGAAGACTCGCCAGCACCGAAGCCGTGGCCTCGCGAACAGCGGCCAGGGGCTCGGTGTCGGGCATCGGCAGGGCCAGAACCTCAGTAGCGGCGTCGAAATCGCCGCGAGCACTCGGCGTGGCGTCAATCCACTCCACGCCGTACGCCGTCGCCCCGGCGGCCATCGCGCTCGCCGGCGCCGCTCGGACCACCACGGCGTCGATCCCGAACACCGGCCGGCCCGCGGGATCGGCCACCGCGACCTCGACCTCGTCGCCGCGCACCGCGAGCCGTACCCGCAGCGCCGACGCTCCGGTGGCCGCCAAACGCGCGCCTCGGAACAGGAACGGCACGCGCGGCTCGGCCTCGTCGGCGGTCAGCAGCATCGGGTGGAACGCCGCGTCCAGCAGCGCTGGATGCAATCCGAAGCCGCTCAGGTCCAGGTCTTCGGGCGCCGCGACCTCGGCGAAAAGCTCGTTGTCGCCGCGCCACACCCGCACCGCGCCCCGGAACGCCGGTCCGTACTCGTACCCGAGGTCGGCCAGCCGGTCGTAGCCGCCCTCGGCGTCGATCTCCGACGCCCCGGACGGCGGCCAGGAGATCGCCCATTCACAGGACTCTGTCGAACTGGAAGCACCGGAGCCCAGCCGTCCGCTGGCCCGCCTGGTCCACACCTCGTCATCGGCATCGCGCGTGTAGACGCGCACGCCGCGCTCGGCGTCCACGGCGATCTGCACGAACAACGCCCCGGAAACTGGCAGCACGATCGGCGCCTCGAACACCAGCTCCTCGACGCGCTCACATCCCGCGCGCTCGGCGGCCACCAACACCGCGTCCAGCACCGCCGTGCCCGGCACCAGTTCGGTACCGGCCACCCGGTGGTCGGCCAGCCAGGGCAGGTCTGCGGCGGCCAGACGCCCGGTCAGCACCAGCGCGCCGTCGTCCCCGACCTCGACCGCCGCGCCGAGCAGCGGGTGTGTCAGGGCCCGCTGACCGACCGACTCCACGTCCGCCTCGCGCGGACGCGGCGGCAGCCAGTACCGAGTGCGGTCGAAGGCATAGAGCGGCAGGTCGAACTCCGGCACTCCGGCAACGGATCCGAGCAGGGCGGTCCACTGGACCCCGAGTCCCGCCACGCATCCCTGCGCCAGCGCGCCGACCAGCGCCTCGACCTCCGCGCGCTTCCGATGCTGCATGGCCACGACCGGCACCCCGGCCGCGCCGGGACACCCCTGCGCGAGCCCGGCCAGCACCGCGTCCGGCCCGACCTCCACCAGCACTCCGGCACCCTGCGCGACCAGGCCGTCCACGGTCCCTTCGAACCGCACGGTCTCGCGCACCTGCCGCGCCCAGTACTCCGGGTCGTCCCAGCCCGGCCCATCAGGACCCAGATTCGTCGCGTGCGCCACCCGGGGCGCGGTGAACTCGACCCGCGCCAACTCCTGCCGGAACGCGTCGAGCATCGGCGCCATCAGCGGCGAGTGGAACGCGTGGCTGACCGCCAGCCGCCGGGTCCGCCGCCCCGCCGCCGACCACTGCTCGGCCAGCCGCAGGCATGCCTTCTCCTCGCCGGACAGCACCACCGAGGCCGGACCGTTGACGGCGGCCACGGCCGCCTCGTCCTCCAGCCCCGCCAGCGTCGGCGCCACCTCGTCGTACGAAGCCTCCACGGCGACCATGGCGCCGGGCGCATCAAGGCCCTGCATCAGGGCGGCGCGCAGCACGACCAGCCGCGCGGCATCCGCCAACGAGAACACCCCGGCCACATAGGCCGCGGCGAACTCCCCGATCGAGTGCCCGGCCACGAAATCCGGTGTGACGCCGAAAGACTCCAGCAGCCGGAAGGCGGCGACCTCGTAGGCGAACAAGGCCGGCTGCGTGTACCGCGTCTGGTCGATCAGCGCGGCGTCGGGGCTGTCCGGGGCGGCGAAGACGACGTCCTTCAGCGGACGATCGAGGTGCGGGTCCAGAGCGTCGCAGACCTCGTCGAAGGCCGTGGCGAACGCCGGGAGCGCCGCGTAGAGCTCGCGTCCCATCCCGGCGCGCTGCCCGCCCTGGCCGGTGAACAGAAACGCCGCCGGAGCGTGGTCCGGTGCGATCCCGGTGACCACATCCCGGTTCGGCCGTCCCGCCACGTGGTCGTCGAGCGCGGCCAGCAGCGCGTCGCGGTCGTCGCCGAGCACCACGGTCCGGTGCGGGAACAGCGTGCGGGTCGACACCAGGGCTCGCGCGACGTCGCCCGCGTCGTGCGGTTCCGCTTCGAAAGAACGCAGCCGCTCGGTCTGCGCACGCAAAGCGCCGGAGCTTCGAGCGCTGATGACCCATGCCAGCGGACGCGTGTGTCCCGGCACCGGCCCCGCACCACCCGAATGCTCAGCCGCATCCGGTGCCTCCTCCAGCACCACATGCGCGTTCGTCCCGCTCAGCCCGAACGCCGAGACCGCGCACCGGCGGGGGCCGCCCCGCCGCGTCCACTCCTGCTCGGCGGTGACCAGGCTGAGCGCCTCCGACTCCCAGTCCACATGCGGGCTGAGCACGTCGGCGTGCAGCGTCGGCGGCAGCACCCCGTGCCGCATCGCCATCACCATCTTCAGGATCCCGGCGAGCCCGGCGGCGGCCTGGGTGTGCCCGAAGACGGACTTCGAGGCGCCCAACCACAACGGATCGTCAGTCCTGCGTCCGCGGCCGTACGTCGCGGCCAACGCCCTGGCTTCGATCGGGTCGCCCAGCGGCGTGCCCGTGCCGTGCGCCTCGACGGCGTCCACGTCGGCGGTGTCCAGTCCGGCGTCGGCCAGGGCCGCCAGGATGACCCGCTCCTGCGCGGGGCCGTTCGGCGCGGTCATCCCGTTGCTGCGGCCGTCCTGGTTGACCGCGCTCCCCCGGACCACCGCCAGGATCCGGCGGTTGTTGCGCTGCGCGTCCGAGAGCCGTTCCAGCAGCAGCACGCCGACGCCCTCGGACCACGCGGCGCCGGCGGCGTCGGCGGAGAACGGCCGACATCGGCCGTCCGCGGACAGCGCGCGCTGCCGGCAGAACTCGATGAACGAATCAGTGGTCGACATCACCGTCGAGCCGCCGGCCAGCGCCAGAGAACACTCGCCGGCACGCAGTGCCCGCATCGCCAGATGCAGCGCCACCAGCGAGGAGGAGCACGCCGTGTCCAGCGTCAGCGCGGGACCCTCCAGCCCGAAGGTGTAGGAGAGCCGGCCTGCCAGCACGCTCGGCGCGTTCGCCAGCAGGAACGCGCCCTCCAACTCGGCGGGGTGGGCGTTGATGTAGCGCATCGCGTAGTCGTTGTGCATGGTCCCGGCGAAGACGCCGGTCTTGCTGCCCCGCAAGGAGTCCGGCACGATCGCGGCGCGCTCGAAGGACTCCCAGGCCGTCTCCAGGAACAGCCGGTGCTGCGGGTCGGTGGCCAGCGCGCTGCGCGGGTTCATGCCGAAGAACTCGGCGTCGAAGTCCGCGGCGTCGTGCAGGAAGCCGCCGTGCCGGGTGTAAGTGCGGCCCGGGGCGTCGGGGTCGGGGTCGTAGAGCCCGTCGGTGTCCCAGCCTCGGTTCGTCGGGAAGCCGGTGATCGTGTCAGTGCCCGAACGCACCGTCTCCCACAGCCCCTCCAGGGTGCTCACCCCGCCGGGGAAGCGGCAGCCCGCGCCGATGATCGCGATCGGTTCGCGGCGGGCGTTCTCGGACTCCTCCAGCCGCCGCCGGGCCTCGGTGAGGTCGACGGTGACGCGCTTGAGGTAGTCGCGGAGCTTGTCCTCGGTCGTCGCCATGCGCGTGCCCCTTCCGTCAGACCCTGGGCGGTTCGGAGAACTGCCGGTCGATGTACGCGAAGATCTCCTCGTCGGTGGCCTCGGCGGCCGGGTCCAGGACGGCGTCGGCCGAGGCCGGCGCGGCGGCCTGCTCGCCGCCGGCCGAGCCGGAGCCAGGGCCAGCGCCGAAGCCAGAGCCGGAGCCGGTCGCCGGACCCAGCCGGTCCAGGCCGCTGCGCAGCAGGGCGACGAGCTTGGTGCGGGTGGACTCGTCGGTGTCCGGCAGCGCGGCCTGCATCTGTTCCAGCGCCTCGCGCAGCGCGTCCTCCGGCGAGGCCTGGGCCGGGGCGAGTTCGGTGTGCAGGAACGCGGCCAGCGCGGCGACCGTCGGATGGTCGAAGGCCATGGACGCCGGCATCCGCAGGCCGGTCTCGGCGTCGACCCGGTTGCGCAGCTCGACGGCGGTCAGCGAGTCGAAGCCGAGTTCGGTGAAGGCGCGGTCGGCGTCCACGGCGTCGGCGGAGGCGTGGCCGAGGACGGCGGCGGCGTGCGCCCGGACCAGGCCGGCCAGCAGTTTGACGCCGTCGGCCTGGGAGAGGCCGGCCAGGCGGGACGTCAACGTGTTCTGCGATCCGTTGACGGCACCTGCCGGAGCCGAGGCGGTGGCCGCTGTCCGGTTGGCTGCGGCGGCGTTCGGAGTCGACGCACGGCGAGCGGTGGTGCGGACCAGGCCCTCGAAGACCTCGGGGATCGCACCGCCGCCGTCGACGCGGGCCCGCAACGCTGCCAGGTCCCAACGGGCCGCGACGGTCAGCGGCGTATCGGATCGCAGGGCTCGGTCGAAGAACTCGAGACCTTCGCCGGTGGGCAGCGGAGCGACGCCGGTCCGGGCCAGGCGAGCCAGGTCGGCGTCGGTCAGCGCGCCGGTCATGCCGGTGTGGTCGGCCCACAGGCCCCAGACGATGGACACCGCCGGACGGCCTTCGCGGTGGCGGGTGGCGGCGAGGGTGTCGAGGAAGGCGTTGGCGGCGGCGTAGTTGGCCTGCCCGGCGGTGCCGATGGTGCCGGCGACCGAGGAGAAGAGCACGAACAGCGCGTTCGGAGCGGTCTTCTCGGTGAGCTCGTGCAGGTGCCAGGCGCCGTCGGCCTTGGCGGCCAGCGCCTCGTCGAGGTGGGCCGTGGAGAGTGCGGCAACCGGGGCGTCGTCCAGGACGCCAGCGGTGTGCACGACACAGGCCAGTGGCTGGTCGGCGGGGATCGCATCCAGCAGCGCGGCTACGGCGTGCCGGGAGGAGACATCGCAGGCTGCGATGGTCACCGACGCACCGAGGGCGGACAGCTCGGATTCCAGCTCGGCGGCGCCCGGGGCGTTGGCACCGCGCCGCGAGGCGAGGAGCAGGTGCCGCACGCCATGCGACTCGACCAGGCGGCGAGCCACGAGGGCGCCGAGGCCGCCGGTGCCGCCGGTGATGAGGACGGTGCCGGTGGTGAGGTCGGTGCCGGTAGTGAGGTCGATCGCTGCTTCAGAGGGCTCGGTGCGAACCAGGCGCGGGGTGCTCACCACGCCATCACGGACCTTCAGCTGCGTGCGGCCGGTAGCCAGAGCCGCGAGGACCAGTTTCCAGGTCTGCTCATCGGTATCGGCGACATCCACGATCGCGAAGCGCCCGGGGTGCTCGGCCTGCGCCGACCGCACCAGGCCCCACAATGGCGCGGCGGCCAGACCGTCGTCGGTCCCGTCAAGGGCGCCCGAGGTCGTGAAGACCAGCCGGCTGGCGGAGAACCGTTCGTCGGCGACCCAGCCCTGGATCAGGTCCAGGACCTGGTACAGCCCCTCGTGCACCGAGTACGGGAGATCGAAGGGATCCACGTCCGGCCGATAGGACACGAACACCGTCGCAGGGACCTGACCCGCCGTCATGTCCGGCAGCGAGGGCAGGTCGTAGCTGAGCGTCGCCTCGGCGCCGAGCCCGCCCAGCACGGCACGCAGCTCGTCGGCGGCGGCGTCGGTGCCGACGACCGCGACCCGCTCCCCTGCCGGCTCGAACTCCGACACCGTCAGCTCGTTCCACGCCAAGGCGTACGAGGCCGGGCCGCTCGCGGTCCGGCGGCGCGGCACCCGGCGCAGCGTCAGCTCGTCGACGCCGAGCACCGGCTGTCCGGCGCCGTCGAAGGCGACCAGCGAGTACCGGTCGGAGCCCCGCTCGGCGACCCGGACGCTCAGCGCCTCGGCGCCTCGCGCCGCGACCCGCACCCCGGCGAACGCGAACGGCAGCACCAGCATGTCGTCGTCGCCGACGCTGTCGCGGACCAGCGGATGCAGGACCGCGTCGAGCAGCGCCGGATGCACCATGAACCGTCCGGCATCGGCGCGGACCGCTTCGGGGAGCGCGACGTCGATGAAGCGCGTGCCCTCGGCCGCGACCGCCCGCAGCAGGCCCTGGAATGAGGGTCCGTATTCGTAGCCACGGTCGAGGAGCCAGTCGTAGATGCCTTCGAGATCGGTCCCGGCAATCTCGGCAGCGTCGGCGGCCGACTCCTCCCAGGACGCGGCGAGCGGCTCGGCATCGGCGAGCAGCATGGCCGTGGCGTTGCGCGTCCACTCATCCTCCTCTCCGGCACTCCGGGTGTAGACACCGAGGGTCCGGCGGCCGCGTTCGTCGGCCTCGCCGACCGTCAGCTGAATGTCCACCGCCTCGCCGCCGCTGAGCACCACCGGCGCCTGAAGCATCAGCTCGTCGATCCCGCCGCTGCCCACCGCACTGGCAGCCTGAAGCGCCAGTTCCACGAAGGCCGTGCCGGGAAGCAGGACGTTGCCGTCCACGGCGTGGTCGGCGAGCCACGGCGTCGCGGCCGTCGAGAGCCGGCCGGCCAGCACCAGTCCGTCGCCCTCGGCCAGGCGCACCGTGGCGTCGATGAGCGGGTGCCCGGCCTCCGCTCGGGCCGGCGAGCCGTCGACCCAGAAACGCTGATGTTCAAAGGGATACGTCGGCAGCACGACCAGGTGCGACACCGTCCCGAGCACCGCGCGCCAGTCCACCGGCGCGCCCGCGACGTAGGCCTGCGCGGCCGCCAGCAGGAACCGCCGCGGACCGCCGTCGTCGCGGCGCAGCGTCCCGAACGCGTCCCCGGCCATCCCGGCCGCGCGCAGGGTGTCCTGCACGTTGCCGATCAGCACCGGATGCGGGCTGGACTCGACGAACAGCGGCGTGCCGTCCCAGTCGCCGAACTGCCGGATCGCCTGCTCGAACTGGACCGGGTTGCGCAGGCCGAGGTACCAGTACTCGGCGGTCAGCGCCTCGGCGGTCACGAACCGGCCCTCGGCCGAGGAGCAGAACGCGATGTCTGTCGCGTGCGATTCGACCCCGGTCAGCGCGGCGAGCAGGTCCTCGCGCAGCGCCTCGATGTGCGGGGTGTGCGCGGCGTAGTCGATCGCCACGCGCCGCGCCCGCACGTCGGATCCGAGCGCGGCGGCGAACTCCTCGCACGCGTCCGGGTCTCCACCGACCACGGTGCTGGCGGGCCCGCTGAGGATCGCGACCCACAGCCGGTCGTGCCACGGTTCCACCAACTCCCGCACCCGATCGGCGGGAAGCGGGACGGACAGCAGCGCGCCGGTCCCGGTCAGCTTCATCAGGGCCTTGCTGCGCATCGCCACGATCCGCGCGGCGTCGGGCAGGTCGAGCGCGCCGGCCACGCAGGCGGCCGTGATCTCGCCCTGGGAGTGGCCGATGACGGCTGCGGGCTCGACGCCGGCCGAGCGCCACAGCGCGGCCAAGGAGACCATGACCGCGAACAGCGCCGGCTGGATGACATCGGAGCCTTCGAGCGCAGGCGCCCCGTCCCGGCCCGCCAGGACGTCGGCGACCGACCATCCGGTGTAGGGGGCCAGGGCGGTATCGCAGCGCTCGAAGGCGGCTCGGAAGCCGGCGTGCCAGGCCGACAGTTCCCGGGCCATTCCGGCCCACTGCGAACCCTGGCCGGGGAACACGAACACCGGCCGGACGTCGGCGGACGCCGTGCCCTGGACGGCTGCCGGATGCGGGCGGCCCTCGGCGAGGGCGTCCAGCGCGGCGAGCAGTTCCTCGCGGTCCTGCGCGACGACCACCGCTCGCTGTTCCATCGCGGTGCGCAGGGCCAGCGTCGGGCCGGCCGCGACGAGGTCGGCGTCGGAGGCATCGGTGGCGAAGGCGTGCAGCCGTGTGGACTGCGTACGAAGCGCGGAGGCAGTGCGCGCGGAGAAGACCCATACGAGCGGTGCCGCAGCCGCGACGTCCGACTCGGGCGCGGGCTCGGCTTCGGGCTCAGGCTCGGGCTCGACCAGCTGCGGCGCGCGCTCGATGATCACATGCGCGTTGGTGCCGCTGATCCCGAACGAGGACACCCCGGCTCGCGCCATCCGCCGCACGGGCAGCTCGACCGGCTCGGTCAGCAGCCTGACGGTCCCCGAACTCCAGTCCACATGCGTGGTCGGCTGATCGGCGTGCAGCGTGCGCGGCAGCACTCCGTGCCGCAGCGCCTCGATCATCTTGATGACGCCCGCGGTTCCGGCGGCGGCCTGGGTGTGGCCGATGTTGGTCTTCACCGAACCCAGCCACAGCGGACGGTCGGCGGGCCGGTCGCCGCCGTACGCGGCGAGCAGCGCCTCGGCCTCGATCGGATCGCCGAGGCGGGTCCCGGTCCCGTGCGCCTCGACGGCGTCCACGTCGGTGGCGGCCAGTCCGGCATCGGCGAGCGCGGCGCGGATCACCCGCTCCTGCGCCGGACCGCTCGGGGCGGTGAGTCCGTTGCTGCGGCCGTCCTGGTTCACCGCCGAGCCGCGCAGCACCGCGAGCACCGGGTGCCCGGCGCGCCGCGCGTCCGACAGCCGCTCCAGCAGCAGCACGCCGGCGCCCTCGGCCCAGCCGGTGCCGTCCGCGTCGGCGGAGAACGCCTTGCAGCGGCCGTCCTGCGCCAGTCCGCCCTGGCGGCTGAACTCGACGAACATCCCGGCGGTGGCCATCACGGTGACGCCGCCGGCCAGGGCCATGTCGCACTCGCCCCGGCGCAGCGCCTGCGCGGCCAGGTGCATCGCGACCAGCGCGGAGGAGCAGGCCGTGTCGATGGTCAGCGCCGGTCCGTTGAGCCCGAGGCTGTAGGCGATCCGGCCGGACACCACGCTCAGCGCGCTGCCGGTCAGCAGGTGTCCGTCGGTGCCGGCGCTGGGCTGGTGCAGACGGGGTCCGTAGTCCGGGGCCATCGCGCCGACGAAGACGCCGGTCCGGCTGCCGCGCAGCGTGTCGGCGTCCAGTCCGGCGCGCTCGGCCGCCTCCCAGCAGACCTCGAGCATGAGGCGCTGCTGCGGGTCCATGGCCGCGGCCTCGCGCGGGCTGATGCCGAAGAACGCGGCGTCGAACTTGTCCGCGTCGCGCAGGAAGCCGCCGCGGCGGGTGGAGCTGGTCCCGGACGCCTCGCCGCCCTCGGCGAACAAGGCCTCGAAGTCCCAGCCGCGGTCGGCCGGGAAGTCGGACACCGCTTCGCCGCCGGCGAGGACCAGGTCCCACAGGTCCTCCGGCGAAGCGATGCCGCCGGGGTAGCGGCAGCCCATGCCGACGATGACCACCGGATCGGAGTCCTCGGCGGCGCTGCGGACACCGGCATCCGAACGCTCATCAGTGCCCTGTGAAAGAGTCCACATCCGGTCCGCGAGCTGGTCCGGGCTCGGATAGTCGAACAGCACGCCGGTCGGCAGGGCCAGTCCGGTCGCGGCCCGCAGCCGGTTGCGCAGCCGTACCGAGGCCGCGGAGTCCACGCCGAGCTCCTTGAACCGCCAGTCGGACCGGACAGCGGATGCGTCGCTGTGGCCGAGGACGTCCGCCGTCGTCGCGACGACGAGGTTTCGCAGGGCTCGACGATCCGCGAAGCCGCCCGAGGCCCGGTCGGAGGCCTCGGCGGCCGGGGTTACCGTGCGCGGTGCGGCGGATTTCGGAGCCGTGGCGCTCTCCGCGATCCAGTACCGCTTGCGCTGGAAGGCGTACGTCGGCAGCTCGGCGAGCTGGTTCGGCCACACGTCCAACGCGCCGGTCCAGTCCACCGGGGCCCCGGCGACATACGCCTCGGCCAGCGCCTGGCGGAACCGGTCGGGCCCGCCGACATTGCGCTGCACCGTCCCGACGACGGCGGCGGTCCGCTCGGCGGCCTCGACCGTCTCCTCCAGCGCGCCGGTCAGCACCGGATGCGCGCTGCACTCGACGAACAGCGCCACGCCCTCGTCGAGCGCGTGCCGTGCGGCGTCGGCGAAGCGCACGGTCATCCGCAGGTTGCGGTACCAGTACTCGGCGTCGAGCTCGGCGGTGTCGATCGGCGCGCCGGTGACGCAGGACACGAACTCGGTGACGCAGGAGCTCGGGCTGACCGGGGCCAGCGCCTCCAGCAACTCCTCGCGGATCGCCTCGACGGCTTCGGAATGCGAGGCGTAGTCGACCGGGACCAGCTTCGCGCGGTGCCCGGCGTCCTCGAACTCGGCCTGCAGCGCCTCCAGCACGCCGACCGGTCCGGACACGACAACGGAGCGCGGACCGTTGACCGCCGCGATGGTGGCCTCAGGTCCCAGGCCGGCCCGCACGACGTCCAGCGGCGCGGCGACGGACAGCATCCCGCCGGCCCCGGCCAGCCGGATGATCGCCTTGCTGCGCAAAGCGACAACGCGCGCGCCGTCGGCCAGCGACAGCGCACCGACGACCGTGGCCGCGGCGATCTCGCCCTGCGAGTGGCCGATCACGACGTCGGGCTGCACGCCGCGCGAGCGCCATAGCTCGGCCAGCGCTACCATCACGGCCCACAGCGCGGGCTGGACGACGTCGACCCGGTCGAGGCCAGGTGCGTCGGCCGCGCCGCGCAGCACGTCGGTGAGGCTGTAGTCCACGAAGGGCGCCAGGGCGGCGTCGCATTCGGCGATCCGCGCAGCGAACACCGGCTCGGCGTCGAGCAGGGCGACGGCCATGCCGATCCACTGCGAGCCCTGGCCGGGAAAGACGAACGCGTGCTTGCCCCGGACGGCGGTGCCCAGGGTGACCGAGGCGTCGGGCATGCCGTCGGCCAGCGAGGTCAGGGCCTTGATGCGCTCGTCGCGAGCGGCGGTGCCTGCGGCGTCGACGACTGCGCGGTATTCGAAGCGGCTGCGGGTCCGCAGCAGCGCCAGCGCCGGGTCGGGACCGTCGGACCCGTCACCGACGGCCGAGGCGAGGGTCGCGGCCTGGGCGCGCAGAGCCTCCGGCGACCGCGCGGAGAGCACCCACGGCAGGCCATCAGGATCCTGGATCGGCGACGCCGTCTCGTCCGGGGCCGCGCCGAGCACCAGGTGGCAGTTCGTACCACCCATGCCGACGGAGCTGACGCCGGCCAGCGCCACCCCATCGGGCGCCGGCCACGGCGTCGTCTCCCGCACCACCTGGAGCCGCAGCTCCTCCAGCGGGATGTCAGGGTTCGGAGTCTGGAAGTGCAGGCTGGCCGGCAGCTCGCGGTGGTGCAGGCTGAGTACCACCTTGACCAGGCCGGCGATGCCCGCGGCGCCTTCCAGATGCCCGATGTTGGTCTTCACCGAGCCGACCAGCAACGGCCGGTCCGCGGGGCGGTGCGCGCCGCCGAGCGCAGCACCGAGCGCGGCGGCCTCGACCGGGTCGCCGACCCGGGTGCCGGTGCCGTGCAGTTCGACGTACTGCACGTCGCCCGGCTGCACCCCGGCCTCGCGGCACGCGGCCTGCACCACTTCGCGCTGGGCCTCGGCGCGCGGCACGGTCAGCCCGTCGCCGCCGCCGTCGTTGTTGACGGCGCCGCCCAGGATCACGGCCAGCACCGGGTCGCCGTCGCGGCGGGCGGCGGCCAGCGGCTTGAGGACCACCACGGCCCCGCCCTCGCCGCGGACGTAGCCGTCGGCGGCGGCGTCGAAGACCCGACATCGGCCGGTCGGCGACAGCGCGCCGAACCCGGCGATCGCGGCCGTGGTCTCGGCCAGCAGGTTCAGGTTCACGCCGCCGGCCAGCGCCACCGTCGACTCGCCGGTGGCAAGGCTCTGACACGCCTGGCGCACCGCGAGCAGCGAGGAGGACTGGCCGGCGTCCAGCGTCAGGCTCGGGCCGCGCAGCTGGAGCGCGTAGGAGACGCGGTTGGCGATCATCGCGCGATGCGCGCCGGTGTAGGTGTGGGCGCTCTGCGCGGCGGGATCGGTGCGGCCGGCCAGGACGGCGTAGTCGGAGCCGATCGCGCCGAGGAACACGCCGACCGGGGTGCCGGCCAGCTCGCCGGGCACCAGCCGGGCGTGCTCCAGCGCCTCCCAGGCGAGTTCCAGCGGCAGCCGCTGCTGCGGGTCCATGGCCGCGGCCTCGTGCGGGGAGATGCCGAAGAAGGCGGCGTCGAAGCGGTCCACGCCCTCGACGAAGCCGCCGAAGCGGAAGTCGGGCAGCACCGCGCTCGGCCAGCGCTCCTCGGGAGCCTCGAGCACCGCGTCGCCGCCGGCGCGCAGCAGCCGCCACAGCGCGGCCGGTCCGTCCGCGCCGGGCAGCCGGCACGCCAGGCCGATCACGGCGACCGGTTCCACAACCACATCTGCCATGCCCACGCCACCTTGGGGGAGGAATCGCGATTCGCCCTCCCGGAAAGGCCGAGGAATGGCCGCGGCACAATCGCCGGTCCGGGAGTTCCGAGAACGAGGATCAATTGGCGAGGCGTTCGCAGTCAACGAATACCGGCCCCGCGGCGATGGCAACTAACGGCCGCCGCATTGTGCCATCGTCATCACCTTGCGATCGTCGTCCGGCCTTGGGGCAATGGGCCCTATGCCGAACACCGTCGCGCCCACGCCGCTCAGCCACGGCCAGCTCTACAGCTGGCGCGAGGTGGAGTCCTACCCGCCGCCGTGGCGGGCCGAGGCGAACCTGTCGGCGACCTGGGACCTGCGAGGCCTGACCCCCGAGCGGCTGGCGGCGGCGCTGCGCCGGCTGATCGAGCTGCACGAGCCGTTGCGCACCAGCTACTCGGTCGACGGCGACGGCGTCCCGGCGCAGCACGTGCATCCGGTGGAGGGCGGTGGCGGCGGCGATGGTGGCGGTGACGTCCACGACGGCGGCGGTGGCGGCGATGGCGGTGGCCTCTGCGGCTTGGATCCCGCCACCGGGCTGCCGCGCGCGATCGAGACCGCCGACCGGCAGATCACCGACTTCGCCGACCCGATCCGCACCACCGAGACCCTGGCGGCGCAAGCGATCCCGATGATCGGCGGCCCCTGCTGGCGCGGCTCGCTGGTGACCACCGACGGCGCGCCGATGTTCGTCTCGCTGGCGTTCTCGCACCTGATCCTGGACGTCTGGTCGATGATCGAGCTGGAGCGCCGCTTCCGGATCTTGGCCGAGGACCCCGGGGCCGATCTCGACGCCGGGGCCTCGCAGCGGGATCTATCGACGGCTCAGTATGCTGAGAAGTGGCAGACAAGGCAGGCGTCCGCGGAGAAGTACTGGCGCGGCGTGCTCGCCGAGGCGCCGGCCGGGTTCCGACAGGCCCTGCCGACGCTGGGCACCGGCCAGACCAAGCCGCGCGTACAGGCCGTCCTGCACTCCCACCGGCTGACGGCCTTGGCCGCCGAGGCTGCGCGCCAGCACGCGGTCACGGTGCCGGCCGTGCTGCTCGCGATGGTCACCGCGGCCCTCGCGGAACACCTCGGCACCGAGGGCACGGTCATCAGCCTGATGTCGAACAACCGCTTCGCACCGGACCACCGCCACGTGGTCGGCACGCTGAACCAGCTCATCCCGATCGCCCTGCCGGTGGACCGCGCCGGAACGCTGGCCGAGCACGTGAAGCGAACGCACTGGGCCGGCGCGAAGGCCTACCGGTACTCCTGCTACGACGTGGACCGGATCGCCGCGCAGACCGAGGGATCTGCCGACGGCTGGTACAACCGCCTGTTCCCGGCCTGGTTCAACTACCTGCCGTTCGACGACCGGGTCGCCGATCCGGCTGAGCACGCCCCGGCCGAACTCGTCTGGACGGAGAAGCCGCGGGAGTACGGGCAGCCGTTCGACGTGCGGGTCACGGCTCAGGACGGCCGGACCAGCGTCCAGCTGCGCACCGATCCGGACGTCGTGGACGCCGAGGCGCTGGCCGGGATGCTGCGCACGGTCGCGTTCGGCGTCCAGCGTGCGGTGGCGGCGCCGGAGAGCGGGCTCAAGGAGCTATGGACGCCCGCTGAGCCCGATCCGGCGCTGTTCCCTGGTGATTAGAGGCGCTGGGGGCTGGGGCCGGCGGGCGGCGGGCGGCGGTTGTGGCTGGGTAAGGGCGCGCATCGGTCCGAGTCACTGCGCACGCGTTTGGTCTGGCGGCTGCCTGCCGCATTTGGTGGGTGCCTAAGATCAAAGGCAGGTGCCTCCGGCAGGCGCTCTACAGCGGGGGGCGCCCCCTGCGGGCCTGCTTGATGGCGGCGGCCCGCGACTGTTCGGCTTTGTCTTCGTGCGTGGGCGCGTTGCGCTTGTTGGTGGCGGTGCTGCTTGTGGTCACCATGTTCCGGGTCCCCCGCCGCGTCGACGCCTGACGGAAGCAGGCCGGTCCGGTGGTATCAAGTCGGATCGCTGTTGCTGTGGCCGGGTATCAGCGACTTGACACCACCGGCCCGGCCAGCTTGGCTACGCCCGCCGACGCGGCGGGGGACCCGGAACAAAGAGCCCTCTATGGTGTGGCGGGATCCACGTGTCACACGGTGGTCGGCTATCGAGGGCCGAGTCCTGTGTGACACGTGGATCCCGCATCCCATACAGGTGGGGTTGGAAAACGCCCTTGACTGTCAACCTCCGGACAAACCGCATCCGGCCACCGTTCAGACAAGCACCTCGACCGGTGCCGGGTGGCTGAGGAAGGCGGTCGGACTGGCCGTCAGACCGTAGGCGCCAGCTTGGAAAAGCACGATCAGGTCGCCGACGTCCGCGTCCGGCAGCTCGATGTCGTCGCCGAGCAGGTCCAGCGGGGTGCACAGGCACCCGACCACCGAGACCTTGGCCGCGGCCGGGTCGTCGATGCGGTTCGCCACCGCCAGCGGGTAGTTGCGGCGGATCGTCTGCCCGAAGTTGCCCGAGGCCGCCAGTTGGTGGTGCATGCCGCCGTCCACGACCAGGAACACCTTGCCGCGCGACGCCTTGCGGTCCAGTACCCGCGTGACGTACACGCCGGCCTCGCCGACCAGGTAGCGGCCCAACTCGACCGCGATCCGGGCGCCGGGCAGGCCGGCGGCCACCACGTCGGTCAGCTTCGCCAGGTTCTCCCCGATCGGCGCCAGGTCCAGTGCGGAGTCCCGTGCGGTGTAGGGGATGCCGAAGCCGCCGCCGACGTTGACGTAGCGGACCGGCGAGGGCGCGTGCTCGGCGAGGGTGAGGACCAGGTCGACGGTGCGGCGCTGCGCCTCGCAGATCTCCTCGGCGCGCAGGTTCTGCGAGCCGGCGAAGATGTGGAAGCCCTGGAACTCCAGGTCCCCGCCGCCCATGAGGCCCAGCAGGTCCGGGACGCGCTCGGCGTCCACGCCGAACTGCTGCGGGCCGCCGCCCAGGCGCATGCCGGAGCCGCGCACGGCGAAGTCGGGGTTCACCCGGACCGCGACCCGGGCCGTGACGCCGGTCTCGGCGGCCGCGGCGCGGACCCGGGCGAGTTCGAGCTCTGACTCCAGTTCGACGGTCACCCCGGCGGCCACGGCCTGGCTCAGCTCGTCCGCGGTCTTGCCGGGGCCGGCGAAGCTCACCTTGGCCGGGCCCACCGGGGTGTCGAGGGCGGCGCGCAGTTCCAGGCCCGAGGCCACGTCGAAGCCGTCGACCAGGGTGCTCATGTGGTGCAGCAGCGCCGGCATCGGGTTGGCCTTCACGGCGTAGCTCAGGTGGATGCCGTCCGGCAGCGCGCGCCGGACCGCGGCGACCCGCTCGGTGAGCAGGGCACGGTCGTAGGCGAAGAACGGCGTCGCCCCGACGCGGGCGGCCAGCCGCCGCACCGGGACGCCGCCGACGGCCAGCTCGCCCTCGTGCCGGCCGAACCGGGCGGCGAGGTCTTCGGTCAAGGTCATACCGCCCACTGTCCGAACCGCGAAGCTCGCGGTCAATGCGCGCGGATGGCCGGTAACGGCGTCAGGAAGCTGACACCGCCGGGCCGTTGTCCCAGGCCGGGCGGGCGGGGATCGTCTTACCATGCACGAGCGATACGGGGCCGGCCGGTGACGGGGACGGCTCAGGACACGAAGACCGGCGCTTTGGGACTGGGCCAGCGCTACATCTGGCTGCGGCACCACCAGCTGCCCGCCGAGGCGCGCCACGACGCGCACATCGTCACCCGCTTCCCGCTGCCGCCGGGGTTGTCGGTGCCGCAGATCCGGACGGCGCTGGGCCACCTGGTGCGCCGGCACGAGGCGCTGCGGACCACCTACCACCACGACGCGGACAGCGATCCGTGGCAGCGGGTGCACCCGGCCGGGCCGGTGAAGCTGGTCCAGGCCACGGCCGAGCAGGACGGCACCCCGCCGCCGGCCGCCGTGGTCCAGGAGCTGTCCACGGCGCCGTTCGACCTGGCCGCCGACTGGCCGCTGCGGGCCTGTGTGATCACCGACGGCGGCACGCCGCGCCAGCTGGTGGTCGTCATGAACCACATGGCCTTCGACGCCTGGAGCGTGGACCGCTTCGAGCGGGAGCTGGAGGTGCTCGGCACCGCGCTGGCCACCCGCCGGCCGGCCAGTCTGGAACCGGTGCGCTACCAGCCGCTGCACCTGGTCGGCCACGAGAGCCAGACCGGGTTCCGGGACCGGCACGAGCAGGCCTCGGAGTTCTGGCGCGAGCAGGCGGCGCGCCTGAGCTCCGATCTGTTCGCCCGGCGCCGCGGCGGTCCGGCCGACCCGAACGCCGCCACCCTGACCTCCCCCGCGGCCCTTTCCGCCAGTCGGCAGCTGGCGGACCGGGCCGGACTGTGGCCCTCGCTGGTCCACGTCGCGGTGTTCACGGCGTTGGCCGCGGCCTACACCGGCGACGGCCTGGTCCCGCACTGGAACTTCCACGGCAACCGCGGCGAGGACGCCTACAGCGATGTGCTGACGTGCCGCTTCTCGCCGCTGCTGATGATCGTGGACGGCCGGGACGACCCGTCGTTCTCCGAACTGCTGGGGCGGGTCGCGGAGCAGACCGAGGCGGTCCGCGACCACACCGCGCTGGGCTACGACGAGATGCTGGAGATCCTGGCCTGCGCCGGCGCCATCCGCGGCCGGGACCTGCGGATCGGCTCGGAACTCAACTTCCTGAGCCACGCCGCGCACACCGCTGGCGTCCGGCGCACGACCTTCGTGCGGAACGCGGCACCGACCGCGTGGGCCGCGTTCGGCTCGGACGTGTATCTGCGGATCACCGAACTGCGCGACGCGGTCTCGGTGAACCTGCAGGCCTCCGGCGCGGTGATGGACGCCGAGACCGTCGAGCGCTTCCTGCGCGGCTACGAGGCGGTGCTGCTGGCGCTGGCCGAGCCGGACTCGGATCTGCGGATCAGCGAGATCTCGACCTTGGCCGGGTTCGGAGAACCCGCGGCGGCGACTCCAGACCTCACGGTGGCAGGCACCGTGGAGACGGCCGGCGCGGAAACCTTGCTGGAGCTGCGCGGCGCCATCGGCCGCGCGATGGACATCTGCGCCGACATGCTCGACCTGGACTCGGCCTATGTGCCGAACGGCGGCCGGGTGCTGCGCCTGCCGCGCGTGCTGGACCTGCTCCACGAGCGCGGCTACGGCGGCCTGACGCTGCACGATCTGGCCGGTGGGACCCCACTGCGGGTGCTGGCGAATCAGCTTTCGAGGAATCGGTCGCAGAGCACGAATGGTGTGACCCCGCCTGACACCACAAGCGCCGCCGGATAGCCGGGTGCGGCGGAGAACCACCGGACGGGCAGCTCAGCAGGGAAGCCCGCCGACGGCGCCGACGACCGCGCTTTCGCGCCGTCCACCAGGACGGCGCGCAGCCCGGCGACACCGGCGCCGTCGGCTTTGACGTAGGCCTCTTTGGCGGTCCACAGCCGGAAGAACTCCCGCCGCCGCCACTCCCCCTCCAGCCGGGCCAGGCGCTCGGCTTCGCAGGGCTGGAACATCGTCCGCGCCATGGCCAGGCAGTCCACGTCCCGGCCGTCCCATTCCAGGTCCACACCGACCCGCCGGCCCGGCGACGCCACGGCGATCAGCGCCCAGCGCCCGGAATGGGACACGTTGAAGTCCGGCGGCGTGCGACCGTCGCAGGGGTCGATGATCGGCCGTCCGCCGTCCTCGGTGGCGATCGCCACCTCGTCCGGGGCCAGGCCGCAGGCCTCCCCCAGCACCGAACGCAGAACAGCGCGCGCCACCGTGAACCGGCGCCCTTCGTCAGGGCTCGCGTATCGGGCGGCGCGCGCTCGTTCTTCGTGGCTGAGCCACCGGTGCGGATCCCCTTCCTGGTCCAGCGCGGCGCGCCAGACCCGGACCGCGGTCACAGCCACGGGGTCAGGGCCTCCAGCAGGTACTTGTGGGTGATCTGGGCTTGTTCGAACACTGCGAAGTGGCCCTGGCCCACGGTGTGCAGGGCGAACTCCGCGGCCGCCTGCTCGCGCCAGGCCGCCGTGCCGGCGGTGCCGGCGCGCGGGTCGTCGTCGGCGTCCAGCACGGTCAGCGGCAGGTCCAGCGGCGCTTCGGGGGTGTAGCGGTAGGTCTCCTTCACCTCCAGGTCCGCCCGGACCGCCGGCAGGATCAGCCCGAGCAGGCCCGGGTCGCCCAGCAGGCTTTCCGGCGTTCCGCCGAGGCGCCGCAGCAGCGCCACGACCTCCTCGTCGGAGGCGTCGTGGACGTTCGGCAGCAGGCTGTCCCGGATCTGCGGCGCCGGGCAGCCGGAGACGAACAGGTGCACCGGCATCGGTGTCCGTGAATCCCGGCGTCGGAGCTCGCGGACGGTCTCGAAGGCGGTCAGGGCGCCGAGACTGTGGCCGTAGACCGCATACGGTCCGTCGGCACTGTCCTGCACCACGTCCGCGATCTCGGACGCCATCTGTTCCATGGCGCGGATCGGCTCGTCCCGGAGCCGGGCCTCGCGCGCCGGGGGTTGCAGCGGGCAGACCGCGACGCCGGGCATGGCACCGATCCAGGGCCGGAAGGACGACGCGCCGCCGCCGGCGTGCGGGACGCAGTACAACCGGACCTCGCCCGGCGGGCGCGGGAACGGCAGCCAGCGTTCGGTGCTCATGCCGGGGTCTGTACTCATGCCTGGCCCGCCGCGCCGGGGCCGGTCACGTGCTCGGTCCCGTCCTCGTCCACGGTCACCAGCTTCACGTACGGAGCCGGCGGCTGAAGCCGCGCCATGTCGGCCTTCAGGGTGGCGAGCTTGCCCACCCGGGCGATCTCCGTGAAGCCGGCGAAGGCGTAGGTGATCTGCATCATCCGGTTCCGGCCGGTCTCGACGAAGTCGGCGTGCAGCTCCGCGCCAGCCTCGTTCGCCAGCCCCATGACGTGGTTCAGCAGCACCGAGCCGACGCCGCGGGACATCACCCGGCAGGACATGAGCAGCATCAGGAGTTTCCAGACGCCGTCGTCGCCCTTCTCCACCAGGGTCAGGCCGACCTTGCCGTAGGTGCCGAACTTGTCCTCCAGCGAGGCCACGAGCAGCAGGTGGTTCTTGGACTCGCGCAGCTCGTCGAGCTCGTCGTAGGAGTAGGTGCGGCCGGTGGAGTTCAGCTGGTTGGTGCGGATCGTCAGTTCCTCGGCGCGCTGCAGGTCCTCGGTGCGGGCCGGGGCGATGACGAAGGTCATGTCCAGGCTCGCCAGGAACTGGTCGTTCGTGCCGCTGAAGTCGCGCTCGATGTCGTCGCGGGTGGCCTGCGCCAGGTACATCAGGCGGCGCTGGGCCGACTCGTCGGTGACGAAGCGCGGGTGGAACTCCGGCCGGGCCAGCTGCTCACCCAGGTCGGCGACGTCCACGCAGAGCACGTCGGGGTGCGCGTGCGCGACCTCGGCGAGCTCGAACTCCTGGTCGTCGACGAAGGCGAAGGCGTCCAGGCCCAGGTTCAGGGCCTTGGCGATGTACGCGACCGACTCGGACTTGGCGCCCCAGCCGATCTGCGGGTGCAGGAACATGTCCTGCAGCCCGAACGCCTTCAGCTTGGCCAGCGCGGTCTCCGGGTCGTTGCGGCTGGCGACCGAGTGCAGGACGCCGAGGCCGTCGAGCCGGTGGATCTGCGCGACGACGTCCGAGCGCAGGACGACGTTCTCGTCCTCCAGCAGGATGCCGTCCCACAGGGTGTTGTCCAGGTCCCAGACCACGCACTTGATCCGGCCCTGCTTCGGCTTGGTCATCGCCTGCGCGGTCTGCGCCTCGATGCTGTCCGCGCTCGAAGCGCCGGCCGTCGCAACGCCGTCGGCGGTGGTGCTCACGACAGGCCTCCTCGGAATGCCTCGCCGGCGATGGTGAGCTGCTGGACCTCGGTGGAGCCCTCGATGATCTCCATGACCTTGGCGTCGCGGTAGAAGCGCTCGACCGGGTAGTCGGGGCTGCAGCCGTTGGCGCCGTGGACCTGCACCGCCTGGGTGGCGTGGCGGGCCGCGGCGGTGGAGGCGAAGTACTTCGCGATCCAGGTGGCCATGATGGTCGAGGGTTCGCCGGCGTCCTTCAGGCGCCCGGCCTCCTCGCACAGCAGCCGCGCCGCGCGGGCGTCGGTGACCATGTCGGAGAGCTTGGCGCGGATCTGCGGCAGCTCGCTGAGCGGCGCGCCGTTGACCTTGCGCTGGGCGGCGTAGCCGGCGCAGGCGTCGACACAGGCCTGGATGATGCCCACCGAGCCGGTCGCCACGCTGTAGCGGCCCAGGTCCAGGGTGCCGGTGAGCACCATGCCGGCGGTGAAGCCGCTGGGCCCGAGCAGGGCGTCCGGGCCGAGTTCGACGTCCTGGAAGGAGATCTCGGCGATCATCGAGGCCCGGGTGCCGAGCATGCCGTCGATCGGCAGCACGCTGACGCCGGGGGTGTCGTGCGGCACCAGGAACGCCGCGATGCCGGTGCCGACGCGGGCGAACACCAGCAGCAGGTCGGCCCGCTGCCCGTTGGTGATCCAGCGCTTCACCCCGGAGATCCGCCAGCCGCCGCCGTGCGGGACCGCGGTGGTGGTGATGCCGGAGGTGTCGCTGCCGGCGCCGGGCTCGGACAGGCAGAACGCGCCGAGCACGGCGCCGCGGCTCATCCGCGGCAGCCAGCGCTCACGCTGCTCGGGGCTGCCCCAGCGGTGCACGGCCCAGGAGGCCATGGTGTGCACGGTCAGCAGGCTGCGCACCGAGGAGCAGCCGCGGCCGACCTCCTCGTGGATCGCGCCGAGCGTGACCATGTCCAGGCCCGCGCCGCCGAACTCGGCGGGCAGGAACGGCGCCCACAGCCCTTCGGAGGCCAGGCGCTCCAGCAGCTCCTCGGGGATGCGGCCGTCCCGGTCCCAGTCGTTGGCACACGGCACGATCCACCTGTCCACGAACGCCCGCGCCGAGTTCCGGTCGGGCGTCCCGAGCGCGGAGCGCTCGAGATCGGCGACGGTCATGCCAGGACCTTCTGCCGGCCGACCAGGTCCGCCATCAGCTCGACGGTGCGGAAGCTGTCGATCTTCAGCTCGTCGTTGGGGACGGTGATGGAGAAGGTCTTCTCGATGAACATCACCAGTTCCATGGCGAACAGGGAATTGACGAATCCGAGCGCGAAGATGTCGTCGGAATCGCTGATCTCAGCCTGCGGGAAACGGCCGTGGATGAACTCGGCTATCTGCTTCTTGGCCTGGATCGAGTCGGACATTCGCTTATCTCCTTGCGTTGTTGGCCTCGTAGGCGTCGTTGGCGTCGTTTCTCAGCGCGCGGAACCGGCGGCGACCAGCCGGCCGGAGGGGTCGTAGTCGTGGAAGCCGCGGCCGGACTTGCGGCCGTGCAGCCCGGCGTCGGTCATCTGCTTCAGCAGCGGGCAGGGCCGGTACTTGCTGTCCGCGTAGTGCTCGTACAGCACCTCGACGCTGTACAGGATGGTGTCCACGCCGATCAGGTCCGCGGTCTCCAGCGGGCCCATCGGGTGGCCGAAGCAGCTGCGGAACACCTCGTCCACGTCGGCGGCGCTGGCCACGCCCTCGTGCACCAGGTAGGCGGCCTCGTTCACGGTGAGCATCAGCACCCGGTTGGAGACGAACCCGCAGGAGTCCTTCACCTGCACGGCCTTCTTGCCCATGGCGGTCAGCAGGTCGCGGGTGCGCCGCACGGTCTCGGGGCTGGTGTGGAAGCCCGGGATGAGCTCGACCGCCGGCTTGGCCGGGACCGGGTTCATGAAGTGCACGCCGACCACGCGGTCGGGGCGGTCGGTCACCGAGGCCATCTTGGTGATCGGGATCGCGGAGGTGTTGACCACGAACACCGTCTCCGGGCCGCAGGCGGCGTCCATCTCCTCATGGACCGCGCGCTTGACGTCCCAGTTCTCGGTCACGTTCTCGATCACGATCTCCGCGCCGGCCACCTGCTTGGCGCCGACCCCGGTGGTGATGCGGGCCAGCACCTCGGCCGCGTCCACCTCCGGGCCGCCCATCAGCCGGCTCATGCGGCAGTTGCGCTCGATCAGGGTCAGAGCCTCGCGCAACGTCTCCTCGTCCTTGTCGACGAGGATCACGTCGTGCCCGGTCTGCGCCAGGTTCTGCGCGACCCCGACGCCCATCACGCCGGCGCCGACGACACCCACCAGAGTCATGTCAGTCCCATCTCGTCATCGGATTCCACTTGCGATATCCGCTCCCGGATCAGGGGGCGGTCGAACTTGCCGTTGGCGGAGCGCGGAAGCCGGTCCAGGAACTCGATCCGCCGCGGCAGCATGTAGGTCGGGATCCGGCCGCGCAGCGCGGCCAGCAGCGAGGCAGCGTCGGCGCGGGCGGGGCCGGGGTCGGTGCCGGCGTCCGGGACGGGAGCCACGACGAGCACGATGTGCTGGCCCAGCGCCTCGTCCGGCACCCCGAAGGCGGCCGCCTCGACGACCAGCCCGGTGGCGTGCGCCGCCTCCTCCACCTCGGTCGGGCTGACCCGGTAGCCGGAGGTCTTGATCATCTCGTCGGCACGGCCGCGGAAGTAGAGGAACCCCTCCTCGTCGCGCACCGCGCGGTCCCCGGACCAGACCGCGGTCTCGGCACGCGCCGCGCCGCCGGCGCGCGGCAGCGGCCGGTAGCGTTCGGCGGTCCGCTCGGGGTCGTTCCAGTAGCCCAGGGCCACCAGCGCGCCGCGGTGGACGATCTCGCCCTCCTCGCCGGCCTCGCACGGCGTGCCGTCCGGCCGGACCACCAGCACCTCGGCGTTCGGGATCGCCTTGCCGATGGAGTCGGGGCGCCGGTCGACCTCGGCCGGGTCGAGGTAGGTGGAGCGGAAGGCCTCGGTGAGCCCGTACATCAGGAACGGGTCGGCCTTGGGGAAGATCTCGCGCAGCCGGTCGAGCGTGGGCCGCGGCAGATGGCCGCCGGTGTTGGCGAAATAACGCAGATGGGCCGCGGACTCGGCGGGCCAGTCGGCCTCGGCGAGCTGCATCCACAGCGGGGGCACGCAGGTCAGTGCCGTGACGCGGTGCCTGGCGCACAGCTTGGGCACTTCGCGGGCCAGCAGGAAGTTGACCAGGACCACGTGCGCGCCGGCGTGCAGCGCGGTGGTCACCTGGCTCAGGCCCGCGTCGAAGCTCAGCGGCAGGACCGACAGGATCACGTCGTCGGCGGTGTGGCCGAGGTAGCCGGCCACGCTCTCGGCGCCGGCGAGCAGGTTGCGGTGCGAGAGCACGACGCCCTTGGGCGTTCCGGTGCTGCCGGAGGTGTAGAGGATCGCGGCGATGTCGGAGTCGACGACCGTGACAGGGTTCTGCGTCTCGGGCTCGGCCATCTGGCACAGCTCGGTCCAGGCGGTCACCGGGGCCGCGCCGGCGTGGTCGTCGGTCCCGGCCCGGGTGCCGACCACGACGACGTGCGCGACGCACTCGGGCAGGTCCCCGCGGAGGGTCTGCAGCCGCTCGGGGCTGGTCAGGACCGCCCGCGCGGTACAGTCCGCGGCGATGAAGGCGACCTGCCCGGCCTTGAGCAGCGGGTTGACCGGCACCACGACCAGCCCGGCGGCGGAGGCGGCGAACAGCGCCACCACCGTCTCCAGCCGCTTCTCCAGGTAGACCAGGACCCGGTCGCCGCGCTCCAGGCCGAGCGCCCGCAGGCCCGCGGCGGCCGCGCCGACCTGCTCGGCCAGCCGGCCGTAGGTCAGGGTGCCGTCCTTGAAGGTGACGGCGGGGCGCTCGGGGGCCCCGCGGCGCACCAGGTCGTCAAGCCGCGTCAGCACCGCTACCGACCAGCGCGCTGACGGCCGCCCACAGGGAGCCGACGGTGGCGAACGTGGCCTCGTCCAGGATCTCGTCGGGGAGCTCCACCCCGAACTCGGCCTCGACGTCGGCCAGCACCTGCACCACGGCCATCGAGTCCAGGCCGAGCGCGGCCAGGTCCTCGCCGGCGGTCAGCGGGCCGGCCCCGGCGTAGGGCAGGTGGGGCCGCAGCAGCTCCTGGAACGGGAGCGGGATCTCGATCTCATCAAGGGATGTCAACGTGCCACCTCATCTCGGGCGGGGCGCTCGGCGGGCGCGGCCGCGGACGGATCGCCCGGCCGCGATCCAGTGTGTGGGGAAAAGCCGGGGGCGCCGATGGTCGAACGGTGACAGGTTGTCCCTGCCCGAACCGGTCAGCGCCCGGTTGTGGGGAGCCGCGGTGGCATGCGGCTTCACGCGTTTCGTCACAAGCTGATCAATGGCCTGATTCACTGCGCGGACGTCCCGGACGTCCTGGACGCGGTGCCGCCGCGCGGCGGGGATTCCGGCGCGGACCCGCGGGGGGTCGGATCCGCGCCGGATCGGGAGGGCCGGTCAGCTCACGCCGCGACAGCGGCGGGCGTGCCCTCCGGCTCGGACACGGCCGGCGCCGGGGACGCGCCGCGCAGCTTGGCCACGACGGCGTCCGCGGACAGCGGGCCGGCCCCGACGATCGCGATCATCAGGAACGCCCAGCAGAACAGCGCGGCGGGCTCCCCGCCGTTGGCGATCGGGAGCAGCGCCTTCTCCTGGTGGACGGAGAAGTACGCGTAGGCCATCGTCCCGGACAGGATGATCCCGGCGACCCGCGTCCCCACGCCGACCATCACTAGCACCCCGAATACGAACTGCAGCGTCGCGGCGACCCCGCCGGGCCACGTCGTCGGCGACACCGTGTGGCCGCCCATGGCCTTCATCGGCCACGAGAACAGGCTGCTGGCACCGTGGCAGGCCATGAGGAAGCCCACGACGATCCGAAAGAGCGAGGTGCCGTATTCCGGCACGGACTTCAGGTTGCGCATTCCGTCTCACCGCTTCCTGGTAGTTCCGCCGATCGGTCGGCCGGCGGACATGCAGCTCACAGGCGCGTGGACGGCGCCTGACAGGCCCCAAGTCTCGACAAAGAAACGGCTACCGCCGAGAGGCGCACGGTGACAGGTTGTGGACGTCGGAAGCGGTCAGTGTTCGAGCTCTGATGTAGTGGCCCGGATGTCGCCGCATCTACACTTCGACGACGACGGCGGTTCCCCGGTGCTTGACTCACCAGGGAACCGCCGTCTTCTCGTCCGGCCGCGCCGGGCCGGGCCGGATCTGCCGGACTACGCCGGCGGGTTCATGAACGTGCCCTTGATCGTGGCCTCGGCCTGGTCCACGAAGCTCTTGTCCATCTTCAGGCCGCCCCAGGCGCCGCTGGACGCCACGGCGAACAGCTGGTCGTCGGTGAGCTGCGACTGGTCGCGGATCGTCACCTGCACGGACATGCCGTCCTTGCGGATGACCATGATGTAGGCGCCCAGCTTGCCGGTGCCCATGGCGTCCCAGTCGTGCTGGACGATGACGCGGCTGCCGTCGGGCAGGAGCTCGGATCCGCACGACGACACCCCGCGGCAGCCCAAGCCGGAGTTGCCCCCGTTGCCGTCGTGGAGCGTGACGTCCAGTTGCGCGGAGCCCTTCGCGGTCGTGATGGTCATCGACGCGTCGACCGCCCACTGCTGGCGCGGGTCCCCGCCGCCGTACGCGTAGTCCCCGGAGTAGGCCGAGCTGTCCGTACCCGCCGGGAGCAGCTTCTTCGTCTCCGCGATGACCGCCCGGGAGGTGACCCACTCGGGGTCGGTGACGGTCGCCGGCGGCGGCACGGTCCACCCCGGCGGGATGGTCACCGGCCGGCCCGGGGCCGACGAGGGCGGGGCGGTCGGGCCCGACCGGCCCGGCGACCTCGGCGAGGACGGCGGCGGCGCAGACCTGGACGTCTTCGTTCCGACACCCGGTGCGGCACTGCCCGCGGACGGCGAGTTCGAGCCGAACGCCCCCGCCATCGCCGCCGATCCGACCGCGACCGCCACCACCGCCGCGGTCCCGCTGACGGCGCGCAGCGTCCGCTGCCGCCGCCGCATCCGGCGACCGGTGCTGAACGCGTCGGCCGCCAGGGTGCCCACCGCCGGCGCCGGCCGTCCTCGCAAGTCCTCCCGGAGCCGGGAGCGGAACTCCTCTTCTGCTTGCATGCTGACTGATCTCCTTTGTCCGTAAGGGGTCGGCCGACAGGATCAGGTGATCGCGAGATCGGCCAGGAAGTCCGCGCCGAGCATCGACCGCAGCTCGGCGAGCGCACGCAGGCTCGCCGACTTCACCGCGGACGTGCTCATGCCGAGCATCTCCGCGACCGTCTCGATGCTGTGGTCCTCCCAGTACCGCAGGACGACCACCGCCCGCCGGCTCGGCGAGAGCCGCTCCAACGCCTCCAGCAGCGTCAGGCGCAATTCGTGCTGCACCGGCTGGACTGCCGTCTCCGGCAGTTCGTCCGTGACACGCTCGGTGGAACTACGCCGACGCCGGTAGCCGAGGAACTCGTTGGTGAGCACCCGCCGCGCATACGCGTCGACCGCCTCGGACCGCTCGATCTTCGGCCAGGCGACGTAGACCTTTGCGAGCGCCATCTGTGCCAGGTCCTGGGCGCGATGCCAGTCCCCGCACAGCAGATAGGCGGTCTCCCGCAGCCGCGCCGCGCGCGCCGCCGCGTACTCCGTGAACTCCGCATCCTGCCGTTCGCGACCACCACGCCCCGTCCGCCCCACGATCTCCGCCCTCCTCGCCGACCCGCTGCTTCTAGGTTCTAGATGCGATGGGGTGGCGGTTGTGATTCACCCCCGGGCCCGGGAACCGGAGCCGATCAATCCCTGAAATAGACTCGCACCACCATGAACATCGGCAGCTACTACGAACCGGCCGGCGAGAACCGCTACAAGCCCACGACGCACGCGGGTGGCGCGTGGGACCCCGAAGAGCAGCACTTCAGCCCCCTCGGCGGGCTGGTGGTGCACGCCATCGACCGGTTCGCGGCCGAGCGGCCGCGGTCTGGCGGCGCGCTGCTGCTGTCCCGGGTCAGCTTCGACATCCTGGGGCGGCTCGCGCTCGACGAGTGCGAGATCCGGGTCGAGACGCTGCGGCCGGGGCGGACGATCGAGCTGGTCGAGGCGGTCGTGCTCATCGGTGATCGGCCGGTGGTGCGGGCGCGGGCCTGGCTGCTGAACGCCGGTGACACCGCGGCGGTGGCCGGGGGCGGGGGCGGGGCCGGCGACGGTAAGAGCGACGGCAACGGGAACGGCGACAAGCTCACGCCCCCGGAAGCGCTGGCCTCGTGGCTTATGACGGACGTCTGGCCCGGCGGCTACATCGCCTCCGTCGACGTCCGCCCGGTCGCGCCGCCGCAGCCGGGACGCACGACGGCGTGGGTCGGGACCGAGCTCGATCTCGTCGCCGGGCAGAGCTCCAGCCGGCTGGCGTCCTTCATCGCGCTCGTCGACACGGCCAACGGCATCGCCGTTCGCGAATCCCCCACCGAGTGGATGTTCCCGAACGTCGATCTGACCGTCCATCTGCACCGGCAGCCGGTCGCGGGGCGGTGGACGGGGCTGGACACGACGGTGACGTTCGGCCCGACCGGTCAGGGCGTCACCTCGACCGTGCTCCACGACGTGGCCGGGCCGGTCGGCTACGCCGAACAGATCCTCACCGTTCGGCCGCTGACGTAGCTCAGGCGACGTAGCCCAGGCGACGCGGCTCAGGCGACGTAGCTCAGGCGACGTAGCTCAGGCGACGTAGCTCAGGCGACGTAGCTCAGGCGACGTAGCTCAGGCCGACGCTTCCGAAACATTGTCCGCCAGCAGGCGGAGCAGGCGCTTGGCGTCGTCGAACTGGCGCGGGGTCAGGGCCATCGCCGCGCCGATGGCGGCCGGCACGTCGGCGGCGCGGGTGCGCAGCTCCTCGCCCTCGGCGGTGAGGCTGACGCGGACCGTGCGCTCGTCGTCGGCGGCGCGTTCGCGGCGGACCAGGCCGTTGGTCTCCAGGCGCTTGATCAGCGGGGTGAGGGTCCCGTAGTCCAGGTGCAGCGCGGTGCCGATGTCCTTGATGGGGACGGTGCCGTGCTCCCAGAGCACCAGCATCACCAGGTACTGCGGATAGGTCAGCCCCAGGTCGTCGAGCAGCGGGCGGTAGCGCTGGGTCACGGCGCGCGAGGCCGCGTACAGGGCGAAGCAGAGCTGGTCGTCCAGCAGCATCGTGAAGCCGTCGTCCGAGGCCGGGGTGTCGTTCACGGATCGTGCGGTGTCCATGACCATCAGCATAGCCGTGGAGACGATCCCCTCGTGAGCATTTAACTTGTGCACGATGTAATCGCGCGCTAGTGTTCAGGCCGTGAGCTTCCCCCGGCTCACCGAACCACGAGGAGTCAGCCATGTCCGAGTACGTGCCCGCCGCCGCCCCCGCTCCCGTCCCCGTTCTCGAGCAGGCCGCCGCCGACTTCGCTGCCGCGACCGCCAACCCGCCGTACCTGTTCGACCTGGGGCCGGTCGAGGGCCGCAAGGCCGTCGACGAGGTGCAGTCCGGCGAGATCGCCAAGCCGGCCGTCGACGAGGAGTGGATCACGGTCCCCGGCGGGCCGACCGGCCAGGTGCGGGCCCGGATCGTCAAGCCGGCCGGCAGCACCGGCGTGCTGCCCGTGATCATCTACATCCACGGCGCGGGCTGGGTGTTCGGCAACGCTCACACCCACGACCGGCTGGTGCGCGAGCTGGCCGTCGGGGCCCGGGCGGCGGTCGTCTTCCCCGAGTACGACCTGTCCCCGGAGGCGCGCTACCCGGTCGCGATCGAGCAGAACTTCGCCGTGGCACGCTGGGTCGTCAGCGACGGCGCGGCCCGGGGCCTGGACGCCTCGCGCATAGCGGTGGCCGGCGACAGCGTCGGGGGCAACATGGCGGCGGCGCTGACCCTGATGGCCAAGGAGCGCGGCGGGATCCGGCTGGTCCAGCAGGTGCTCTTCTACCCGGTGACCGACGCGAGCTTCGACACCGCTTCCTACCACCAGTTCGCCGAGGGCTACTTCCTGCGCCGCGACGCGATGCAGTGGTTCTGGGACCAGTACACGACCGACCCGGCCCAGCGCGCCGAGATCACCGCCTCGCCGCTGCGCGCGAGCGTGGAGCAGCTGGCGGACCTGCCGCCGGCGCTGGTCGTCACCGGCGAGGCCGACGTGCTGCGCGACGAGGGCGAGGCGTACGCGAACAAGCTGCGGCAGGCCGGGGTCCCGGTGACGGCGGTGCGCTACCAGGGCGTCATCCACGACTTCGTCATGCTCAACGCGCTGCGCGAGACGCACGCCGCCGAGGGCGCGATCAACCAGGCGGTCGCGGTGCTGCGGACGGCGCTCGGGACGAACTAGCCCCGACCCCGGAGCAGGTCCTGCTCCCCCAAACCGGCGGCGTCCCGTCGCGAGCCTTCCCCCCGGGCTCGCGGCGGGGCGTCGCCTTTTGGCCTATTTCACGAGCGACGTGGCGACATCCAGCGCGGCAGCCATGCGCTCGGCGTCCGTTCCGCGGAGCTGAGAGCCCCGGGCGGTCGCCATGAACAGCGCGGTGAGCGCCAGACGCCCTTTGAGCCGGCCCTCGACCGAGTCGGCCGGGCCGAGCAGTGCGCCGACCTGATCCATGCGGTGCGCGAAGCTCGCCGTCGCGGACAGGTCGCGCATGGCGGCTTCGTTGGCCTGCGCGAAGCGGCTGAATGCGCGCCAGGGCCCTGACATGAGGGCGTGCAGCCGGAGCAACAGTTCGCGCCGGGTGGCGCGGGTCGCCGGTTGCCCGCCGGCCCACGCCAGCAGGTCGTCGACGGAGGCGGCGAGCTCGTCGTGCACGCTCGCCAGGATGTCCTCCTTGCTGCGGTAGTGGTAGTAGAGCGCGGGCCGGGTCACGCCGAGCCGGTCGGCGATCTCCCGCATCGTGGCGCGCTCGTATCCGTGCTCGGTGAAGACCTCGAGCGCCACCTCGTGGATGCGGACGCGGGTGTCGGTGCGCCGGCCGTCGGGTTGCCCTGCCATGGCGACTACCTTACATTGGCGTCAGGTATTTAGCTGACTCATGTGTAAGTAAGTTGGGGAGTGACACGCCATGCGGGACCGCACTCTGCTGATACTGATCACCGGCGCGAGCAGCGGCCTGGGCCGGGCGGCCGCGCGCCGCGCGCTGGCCTGCGGGCACACGGTCGTCGGGACGGTCCGCACCTCCGAGGCGGTCGAGGAGTTCGAGGCGCTGGCGCCCGGCCGTGCCCACGCGCGGATCCTGGACGCCGCCCGGTTCGACGACGCCCGCGGGGTCGTCGCCGGCGTCGAGCAGACTGTGGGCCCGATCGACGTGCTGATAGCCGCCGCCGGCTACGGCCACGAGGGCACCGTCGAGGAGTCGACGATCCAGGAGTGGCGCCGGCAGTTCGACGTCAACGTCTTCGGCGCGGTCGCGGTCATCCAGGCCGTCCTGCCCGGCATGCGCGCCCGGCGCGCGGGACACGTCATCACCGTCACTTCTGTCGGCGGCCTCATCGCGGGCCCCACGCTCGGGGTCTACAACGGCAGCAAGTTCGCGCTGGAGGGGATCACGCGCGCCCTGGCCGCCGAGGTGGCGGGGTTCGGGATCCGGGTCACCGCCGTCGAACCCGGCGCCTTCCGCACCGACTGGTCGGGCCGTTCCATGCGGCGCGCGACGCGGAGCATCGAGGACTACGACGGCCTCGTCGAGCCGATCAGCGCGGCGCGCGCCGGGTTCACCGGCCGCCAGCCCGGCGATCCGGACAAGGCCGCCGACGCGCTGCTGCGCTTGATCGAGCTCGACGAGCCGCCGACGCGGTTGCTGCTCGGCTCGGACGCCCACCGCGCCGTGACCGGTGCGCTGGCGGCGTTCGGCGCCGAGGTGGAGAAGTGGCGGGAGCTGACGCTCAGCACGGACTTCGCCGAACAGTGATGCCGATGCCTGCTCCCGCTACCAGCCGGCAACCGCGGACGGCCGTGTCGCCGTAACGGGACAGCGGCATCGCACCTCAGGCGAGCTCCGTCCGGATGACCGTCTCAGAGGTCAGCGTCCGGTGCACCGGGCACTTGTCGGCGATCTCCATGAGCCTGGTCCGCTGCGCATCGGTCAGCGGGCCGTCGAGCTGGATGGTCCGATCGATGCGGTCCACGAATCCGGCGGTGGTCTCGCACTCCGCGCAGTCCTCGGCGTGGATCCGGTCGTGGCGCACGGAGACCGTCACCTTCTCCAGCGGCAGGTTCTTGCGGGTCGCGTACATCCGCAGCGTCATCGAGGTGCAGGCGCCGAGGGCCGCGAGCAGGAGGGAGTACGGGTTCGGGCCGGTGTCGTCTCCGATCGGCACCGGCTCGTCGGCGAGCATGCGGTGGCGCCCGACGGTGATCAGCTGCTGGAGCCCCCCGGTTCCGGTTCCCGTCTCGGCGACGGTCACCGTGTCGCCCACGGGCACGTCGGCGGCCAGGGGCACCGTCGGGGCCGGCACCGGCGCCGCCTCCGGTTCGGGGAGGTAGCGGCCGGCCCACGCGGCGAGCACGGAGGCCGCGTACTCCGCATCGGGACGGCGGCTGAGCAGATGGTCGGCGCCGTCCAGGGCCACGAACGACTTGGGGTGCCGGGCCGTGTCGAAGATCTGCCGGGCGTTGTCGATGCCGACCGTCTCATCCTGCGGGGCGTGCATGACCAGAAGCGCGGCCTTCAGCCCGCGGATGCGCTCGGCCTGCGGCTGGTTGGCGATGTCGGCCAGGAGGCTGCGGCGCACGCAGAACTCGCGCCCGCCGAGCGTGACGGTCGCCTCCCCTTCGCGCTCGATGGTGTCGCGGACGTCCCCCAGCAGGTGCGCGATGTGCGAGGGGTCCGCCGGAGCGCCGATCACGGCCACGGCGCGCACCTCGGGAATCCGGTGCCGGGCCGCCAGGACGGCCGCGCCGCCGAGGGAGTGGCCGACGAGCAGGCTCGGCCCGGCGTGCTCGGCCCGCAGGTAGTCGGCCGCCGCGACCAGGTCGTCCACATTGGAGCTGAAGCCGGTGTTCCCGAAGTCGCCGCCGGACTGGCCCAGCCCCGTGAAGTCGAAGCGCAGCACCGCGATGCCGTGATCGGTCAGCGCGCGGGCGATGCGCGAGGCGGCGACGGCGTCCTTGCCGCAGGTGAAGCAGTGCGCGAAGATCGCGTACGCCCGCGGCTCGGCGCCCTCGGGGAGTTCCAGGCGCGCGGCGAGGGCGGCGTCGCCGCCGCCGGTGAAGGTGACCTTGAGGGAGGTGGGCATGGATCAAGCATCCCCGACCGGACTTCCCCGTGCCGAACGACCCCGGCTCCCCCTTGGTTTCTCACGGACCGCTCACACGCTCCCTTTGCGCCACCCTATGTGTCAAAAACTAGTAAAAGGTCTTTGACCCGCCCATTCCTCGACCGCTCCAGCACCCGGCGCTAGCCTCCGTCGCAGTGGGTCAGGGACCGGATGTTCAGGAACCTGACATCAAGACCCTGGCCCACAGCTCCACCGGGCGGACCATCCCGCTCCGCCCGGATCCCCTTGTAAGCCGCCACCGTGTCGCGGGCGCACCCCTGTCCGCGGCTTTCGGAGGCGGCGGAACGGAGTACGGGAATGAGCGAACGGCATCTCGCCCCGCGCCGGCTGCACCGGGGCCTGGCCGCGATCGGCGCGCTCGCGCTGGCCGCGGGCCTGGCCGCGATGAGCGGTGGGGCGGCGTCGGCGACGACGCAGGCCGCACCGCAGGCCGCAGCGCAGGCCAAGCACCACAAGCCGCAGCCGCACGGGCGGTTCGGCATCGTCCCGATGCGGTCGGCGTCGACAGCGGCGACGGCATCGCGGGTCCACACCTTCGCGCCGGAGTCCGGCGGCACCGGCGGCCCGTTGAACTACGGCGGCGGCCCGGTCCAGCACAACGTCCAGGTGTACCTCGTCTTCTGGGGTTCCCAGTGGGACAGCGACTCCAACGGCGTCGAGGGCTACATGCAGAACCTGTTCAGCGGCCTGGGAACGAGCTCGGACTCCTGGTCCACGGTCACCAGCCAGTACACCGACAGCTCCGGCTCGGGCCCGACGTTCGGCGGCGCCGTGCTCGCCGGCACCTGGGTGGACGACGGCAGCCCGGCCCCGCAGTCCGCGGCGCAGTCGGACATAGCCGCCGAGGCGGAGAACGGCGTGTCGCACTTCGGGATCACCCCGACCGGCGACACCCAGATCGTGGTGCTGAGCCCGTCCGGGACCAACCCCGACGGGTTCCCGAACTCCGGCTTCTGCGCGTGGCACGACTACGACGGCACGGTGTCGTACACCAACATGCCGTACGTCCTGGACGCCGGCAGCAGCTGCGGCGCGAACAGCGTCGCCAACCAGCTCGACGGCTTCAGCATCGTGGAGGGCCACGAGTACGCCGAGTCGATGACCGACCCGCAGCCCTCCTCGGGCTGGGTGGCCGGTGACGGCGAGGAGAACGGCGACCTGTGCGCCTGGTACGACCTGGGCTCGATCAGCCTGTCCACCGGCAGCTTCGCCATGCAGCCGACGTGGAGCAACGCGGCCAACGGCTGCGCGATGTCGGGCTGAGGCAAGCGGATCGGACGCCGGGACAGGCAGTCCGGACGGTCGGCCCCCGCCCTCGCGGGGGCCGACCCTCGGCATGCGGCGCGGAGTATGGTGTAAGGCCTCTTCTATAAAAAGGCCTCTTCTATAAAATCGCGGGGCTGCTGGGCCGGGGTTCGGGGCCGTGTCTGGACCTGGGGTGCGGAACCGGGCTTCGCTTCGTCCCGCCCGCATCACTCACGCCGGGACGGTACTTCCCACGGCTGGGGTGGCGGTGGTCTCCATGGAGGCCAGCATCGCGTCGCGGGCACCGGCGTACTGTGCGCGCACCCCGGCGCCGATGCCGGCCTTGGCGTTCGGGGAGTCCTTGAACATGACGGCCTCGTTCCACGTCGGCGGGGCCTTGGGCGCCTCGCCGCCGGGGGCCGTGGAGGCGGCCAGGACCCACGCCGCCTGCCGGGCCGCGCCGATCGCCATGATCTCGCTGCCGCCGAGCATCACCGCGCCGGTGGGCCGGCCCGAGCCCGGGCGCGGTACGCCGGTGGCGTCCAGGGCGGCGAACACGCCGGTGGAGGTCAGGCCGCCGCCGGGGCCGTCCTCGAAGGAGGCGGACACCGCGACCGCGACCGGGACGCCGAAGATCGCCGGGGCTATCAGCCGCACCGCGTCCAGCCGCGCGCCCTTGCCGGTGAGGATCACGCGCCGCAGCGGCATGCCGACCGCGGCCATCTGCGCCGCCAGCGCGTCCAGCCCTTCGGCGATCCCGCACAGCATGCCCTCCACCGCCGCCCGCGCCAGGTTCGGCGCGGTCATCCGGGCCAGCCGCAGCCCGGTCAGCGAACCGGGCTGGCCGGCCATCGGCGGGACCAAGACCACGCCCTGCGCCCCGGGCGTGGACTCCAGCGCGAGCCGGGACAGGCTCTGCAGGTCCACGCCGATCATCTTCGCCGCGGCCTCCAGCGTCGGCATCGCCTCGCCGGTGCGGGCCATGGCCAGGAAGCCGCCGGTGGCATCGGCGAACCCGGAGACGGTGCCGCTGGGATCGGCCACCGGGCGCTCCAGCCCGCCGGCGAACAGCGTGCCGGTGGCGCCGATGCTGATCACCACGTCGCCGGGCTCGGCGGACAGGCCGAGCACCTGCGCCATCGCCGAACCCGTTCCGGGCGCGACCAGAACGCCGGCGTTGGTGCTGCCGGCCGGCTCGACCGGGGACAGCACGCGCGGCACCGCGACCTCGCGGCCGAAGGCGTGCACCAGCAGGGCCGTGCGGTAGTCGTTGGAGAACGGCGACCAGTAGCCGGTGCCGGAGGCCTCGCCGCGGTCGGTGACCGGCGCCGCGGCGCCGCCGAGCAGCAGCCAGGTCAGCCAGTCGTGCGGCTGGAGCACGGCGGCCACCCGCGCGGCGCTCTCGGGCTCGCGCTGGGCCAGCCAGCGCAGCTTGGCTATCGGGAAGGCCGCGGTCGGCACCGCGCCGACCGCCGAGGCCCAGGCGCCCGGTCCGCCGCCCTCGCCGACCAGATCGTCGGCGGAGTTCGCGGCGCGGAAGTCGGTGGACATCAGCGCCGGGCGCACCACGCCCCCGGCGTTGTCCAGCGTCACCAGCGCCTGGCGCTGGCCGGAGACGGCGACCGCCTGGACCCCGTCCAGGATGTCGCCGTCACAGGCTTTGACGAGTGCGTTCCACCACTCGTGCGGGTCGTCGTCCCCGGCCGCGGCGTGGGCCACCGCCGCCTTCCGGATCACTTTCCCGCTGAGGGCATCGCAGACGACGACTCGTGTGGTGCTGGGCGAGGAATCGATACCCGCGACGATCGGCATGACGCCAGATCATGCCCTATGCGCCGCGCGCCGGAAACAGGTCCCGCCCAACCTGTTCCGGCACCCGCCGTGCGATTCAGTATCCTGGTGACTACCCACCGTCATCGCAGGTAGTCAAGCAGCTGATCGGCATAGGTGTGACCGCGCAGCTTGGCCAGGGTCTTGGCCTCGATCTGCCGGATCCGCTCGCGCGTGACGCCGAAGGTGCGGCCGATCTCCTCCAGGGTGTGCGGCTGGCCGTCGGTGAGCCCGTAGCGCAGCTGCACCACGCGCTTCTCCCGCTCTCCGAGGGTGGACAACAGCGCGTCCAAGTGCTCGCGCAGCATCACCACGGCGACCGAATCGGCCGGGGAGACCGCGTCGGCGTCCTCGATGAGGTCGCCGAGCGCCACGTCGTCCTCCTCGCCGACCGGGGCGTGCAGCGACACCGGCTCCTGGGCCAGGCGCAGCACCTCCACGACCCGCTCGACCGCGACACCCAGAACCTCGGCGATGTCGTCCGGGGAGGGCTCGACGCCGTTCTCCTGCAACAGCCGGCGCTGCAGCCGCACCACGCGGTTCATCAGCTCGACCACGTGCACCGGCACCCGGATGGTGCGGGCCTGGTCGGCCAGCGCCCGGCTCATCGCCTGCCGGATCCACCAGGTCGCGTAGGTGGAGAACTTGTACCCGCGGGTGTAGTCGAACTTCTCCACCGCGCGGATCAGACCGAGGTTGCCCTCCTGGACCAGGTCCAGGATCGACATGCCGCGACCGAGGTAGCGCTTGGCGATCGAGACCACCAGGCGCAGGTTCGCCTCGATCAGCCGGCGCTTGGCGGCCTGGCCCTCCAGGACCAGGATGGCGAGCTCACGCCGCAGCTGCGGCTTGAGGTGGGTCTCATAGGTGAGCTTCTCCTCGGCGAACAAGCCGGCCTCGACGGCCTGGGCGAGTTCGACCTCCAGGACCGCGTTCAGCAGCGGCACCCGGCCGATCTCCCGCAGGTACTGCCGGAACAGGTCACCGGCCGGTCCGGCGGAATCGGCCCAGGCGTTGACCTTCGAGTCAGCCTCGGCTTCCTTCTCCGGCTCGGTCTCGGCCTCCTCCTCCAAAACCGCTTCGAGCTCTGCGATCTCCGGCGCGGCGGGCCCGGGGATCCGCAGGGGACCGAGCTCCTCCGAATCGCCCAGACCGACAGCGGTCCGGGGCTCGGCCGCGGACGAAGCAGTGGGGTGGGGGGTCGGCGCGACGGCGTCGAGGAGAGCGACCGGTCCCTGTGCGACAGCACTGTTCACGACAAGCTCCAAGTGGGGGTTCGCGACGTCTTCGCCACACGCTTACCCCGCGCGCCCCTGAGCTATCCCAGATAACGGAAACTCACCAAGATCGATATCACCCGACGGTCACGGAACCGTGACCGTTATGAGACTTCCGCCAGGCCACGCTTGTACTGCTCCAGCGCCACGAGTTCACCGAAGAGTTTGTTGTATTCCTCTTGACCCGTAACCGGATTCAGCCGTTGCAGCTTGGATCTCACGTCCTTGATACGGCGGTCGACCGTGTGGATTCGCACCCTTGTCATGATTTCGGCGACGTAACGCTCGTCGGCCGCGCCGCGGGAATGTACCGGTTCCACGGTGAGCTCGGTGACCAGCCCGCGGATGGCGTCGTCAGGAGCCTGATCCTGGACCCGGCCGGTCCAGTTGTTGTCATTGCCGCCTCCGCAGCCGCCGGCCCCGCGCACCCCCGCGCACACCGCGGCATAGGCGGGAACAGTGAACTCCTCCGGCGCCAGACCGTCGAACGTGGCACCGGCCAGTTGCGGGAACTGCAACGCGATCTTCAACGCCTCGCGCTCGGCGCCGGCCACCGGATCGCGCCCTCCGGGGACGGTCGCGGCCTCGGCGCCGAACAGTCCGTCCGGCTCCGACCGGCCGTAGCCGCCGCCACCGCCGCGGCCACCGCCACGACCGCCGCCGTAGCCGCCGCGGTCGCGGTCCTCGCGCCCGCCCCAGCCGCCGCGCTCGCCCCGGTCGTCACGACCCCCGCCGCGACCGCCCCCGAAGCCGCCCTGGCCGCCCCCGTAGCCGCCGCGCCGGTTGTTCGAGCCCTGATTCCCCCGGCGGTCGCCCCAGTCGCCGCCACGGCCCCCTGAGGGCCCCTGGCCGCCGGAGACCGGGACCTCCGGCCGGACCCCGGCGGCGGCGAGCAGCCGGCGCACCGCCGACTGCACGTCCCGCTCCTCCAGCCCGAGCCAGCCGGCCAGCCGGCGGGTGTAGTCGTTGCGCAGCGCCGAATCCCGGATCTTGGCCACGATCGGGGCGGTGGTCCGCAAAGCGTGCACCCGGCCCTCGGACTCGTCGAGGTTCTGCTTGGCCAGCTCGGCACGGATCACGAACTCGAACAGCCGGGTCCGGGTGGCGACCAGTTCGCGCACGGCCACGTCGCCCTTGGCCAGCCGCAGATCGCACGGGTCCATCCCGCTGGGCTCGACGGCCACGAAGGTCTGCGTGACGAACTTGTCCTCGTCCAGATACGCGCGCATGGCCGCCTTCTGGCCGGCCGAGTCACCGTCGAAGGTGAAGACCACCTCGACCCCGAGGAACTGGTTCCGGTCGGCCAGCAGCCGTCGCAGGATCTTGATGTGCTCCTCGCCGAAGGCGGTGCCGCAGGTGGCCACCGCGGTCGTCACGCCGGCCAGATGGCAGGCCATCACGTCGGTGTAGCCCTCGACCACGACCGCGCGCTCCTGCTTGATGATCTCCTTGCGCGCGAGCTCCAGGCCGTAGAGCACCGAGGACTTCTTGTAGATCGGCGTCTCGGGGCTGTTGAGGTACTTCGGGGTGTCCGGGTCGTCGGTGAGCCGGCGGCCGCCGAACCCGATCACGTCGCCGGACAGGTCGGCGATCGGCCACATCAAGCGGTTGCGGAAGCGGTCCATCGCGCCGCGGCGGCCCTCGGAGGCCAGACCGCCGGTCAGGATCTCCTTGTCGGTGAAGCCGCGGCCGCGCAGGTGCCGGACCAGCGACTCCCAGGACTCCGGGGCGAAGCCGACGCGGAAATGCTCGATCGCGGAGGTGTCGAACCCGCGCGCGCTCAGGATCTCCCGGGCCTTGGCGGCGGCCGGCGTGGCCAACTGGTCGACGAAGTACTCCGCGGCGACCTTGTGCGCCTCGATCAGGCGGGTGCGCTCGCTGCGCACACCCTGGTTCGTGTAGCCGCCCTCGGTGTAGCGCAGCTCGATGTTGTACTGGCCGGCCAGCCGCTCGACCGCCTCGGGGAAGGAGAGGTGGTCGTACTCCATGACGAACTTCAGGACGTCGCCGCCGACGCCGCAGCCGAAGCAGTGGTAGAAGTTCTTGGACGGGCTGACCTGGAAGGACGGCGACTTCTCGTCGTGGAACGGGCACAGGCCCTTCAGGTTCCCCCCGCCGCCGTTGCGCAGTTGGACCACGGCGCCGACGACATCGACGATCGAGGCCGCCCTGCGTACTCGCTCGATATCGTCGTCTTTGATCTGGCCGGCCACATCCAGAGTTTAGCCGTGCCGTCAGACGGTACCGAGTCTCCTGCTCAGGGCGTACGCGGCGTCATCGGTGAGTGACGCTACTTGATCCACGACCACCCGCAGCCGGGTGCAGTCGTCGATGGCGGCGGCGTACCAGGCGCGGAAGGCCGGCTCCAGGTGATCGGGCAGCGCCGACAGGCCCTCGACCAGGCTCGTGACCAGCTCCCGCTGCAACCGGCGGCGCTCGCGCGCGTCGTCGCGCTGCATCACGTAGCGCGCGGTGATCGCCTTGAGCAGCGCGCACTCCAGCCGGATCTCGCGCGGCACGACGAGGTCGGCGGCGTAGCGGGTGAGCGGTCCGGTGACCGCGGCCCTGTCGGCATCGCCGGCGGCGGCCTCGCGGGTGGCGGCGGCCGCGGACTGGCAGAACCGGCCGATCAGGCTGCTGGTGGCGTTCTTCAGCGCGGCCTGCGCGGCGAACGAGCCGTCGTAGTCTCCGGGCCAGTAGTCCAGGGCCATCAGCCGGTTCAGGGCCTCGCACAGCTCCGGCGCGCTGGCACCCGGCGCGTAGCGGATCTCGGCGAGCTCGAACAGCTCGGCCTGCTCGGTGAGCGACAGCAGCGCCTTGGGGACCAGGTAGCCGGCGTGCAGGGCGTCTTCGAGGTCGTGGACGGAGTAGGCCACGTCGTCGGACCAGTCCATCACCTGCGCCTCGAAGCAGCCGCGGCCGGGCACCGCGCCGGTGCGCATCCAGGCGAAGACCGGCTCGTCGTCGGCGTAGACGCCGAACTTCCCGGTGCCGCGCGCCTGGCCCTCGGCGCGGGTCCACGGGTACTTCGTCGCGGCGTCCAGCGCGGCCCGCGTCAGGTTCAGCCCGCCGGGCTCGCCTTCCGGGCCGAGTGCCTTGGCCTCCAGCCGGACCAGGATCCGGAAGGACTGCGCGTTGCCCTCGAAGCCGCCGCACTCGGCCGAGGCCAGGGCCAGCGCCTCCTCGCCGGTGTGGCCGAACGGCGGGTGCCCCAGGTCGTGGGACAGGCAGGCGGCCTCCATCAGATCCGGGTCGGCACCGAGCTCCTTGCCCAGTTCCCGGCCGATCTGCGCGCACTCCAGGCTGTGGGTCAGGCGGGTGCGCGGACTGTCCAGATAGGCACCGAAGGCCGAGTCGCTCGACCCCGGCGCGACCACCTGGGTCTTGGCCGCCAGCCGGCGCAGCGCCGCGCTGTGCAGCACCCGGGCCCGGTCCCGCTCGAAGGCGGTACGCCGCACGTTGCTGGGATGGTCCGGCAGATGACGCTCCCGGTCGGCGTCGCTGTACGCATCGGCGGGCGTCGTCCTCAGATCAGTCACCGCCCCACGGTAACCCGCGCGGGCCAACAGAAACCGAAGACTCGGCGGCGTCGCGGTTCACGCGGCTCAGACGAGCGGCCACCCCGGGTCGGGCTCCCGGGACGGCCGCTCTGGTCATTCTTTTACAGCACGAATCTCTATAGCGACCCCGCGATGGATTTGTTGTTTCTAGAGCAGTTCCTCAAATGGGGCGAGGACCATGCTGCGGACCGTGGCGTACCGCGCGAGGATCTCGACGTCATCCGCGCACGCCTTGCCCTCCGGCGAGTCGATCCCGGCGCGCAGGTCGTCCATCGAGTCCCAGCGCAGCTCGGCGATCCGGAAGTAGGGCTCGCCCCGGACCGGGACCGGGTTGTCGCTGATGGCGTAGGAGCGCAGCAGCGGGATCCGCCGGGCCAGCGGGATGTGCACCTCGCGGTAGTGGCGCTCGAAGGCCTCGGGGTCGGTCGGCCGCTCCCAGAAGACGAGGAAACGGGCGGGGGTGGCAGGGGTGGCGGGGCTGGTGGTCACGGCGGGTTCCTCTCGGTCGGTGTCTCACCGGTACATACCGGCGGCACCGACCGGACTCATCGCGGCAGGCCGAAAACGTCGAACACGGCCGGATCGGCGAACACCACGTTGGCCGTGACCAGGCCGCCGACGACGGTGAAGACCTGGAGCGTGTGCGGGTGGTGGCCGCCGCCCGGGCTCGGGGCGTAGGCGGCCAGCGCGGGCTGGCCGTTGGCCGAGGTGGGGACGGCGCGCCAGCCGGTGCCGTTCAGCCGGAAGACGCGCTCCATGAACAAGCCGTAGTGCTCGCGCCCGCGGTACCAGAGCGGGACCGGCGGCATCTCCATGACGACGTCGTCGGCGAGCAGCTTCACCAGCGCCGGCACGTCCGCGGCCTCGAAGGCGTGGATGTAGCGCTCGATGACGGCGTGCCGATCGGGATCGGGCGCCTCGCGCACCTCGGCGGCCCCGCCGAGACCGTCGACGGTCACGCGGGCCCGTTGCAGCGCGCTGTTCACCGCCGCGACCGTGGAGCCGAGCTGTTCGGCGACCTCGGCGGCGGAGAAGTCGAGCACATCGCGCAGCACCAGCGCGGCCCGCTGCCGCGCGGGCAGCTCCTGCACCGCCGCGACCCAGGCCAGCCGCAGGTCGGCCCGGGCATCGGCGTCGAAGCGGGCGTCGGGGAACGGCTCGAGCCACGGGACGTCCAGCGCCGGACGCAGCGGCGCCTCGGTATCGCGGCTCGGGGCGCCGAGGCCTGAGGGCAGCGGCCGGCGCCCGCGCGATTCGAGCGCGGTCAGGCAGACATTGGTGGCGATGCGGTAGAGCCAGGTCCGCACGGAGGCTCGGGCCGGGTCATAGCGGTCGCGGGCCTTCCAGGCACGCAGCAACGTCTCCTGCACCTGGTCCTCGGCATCGTGGACGGACCCGAGCATGCGATAGCAGTACGCCGTCAGCTCGGCCCGGTGCGCTTCGAGATCAACGCGCTCGTCCACGGACCCAGGCTAAACGACACCTCCGACAAAGCCGCCGACCGCTACCGTTGCCGCCATGAGCGATCAGGGACCGCCCGCCGTCGTCGCCGGAGAGAAGGAAACCCTCCTGGCCTTCATGCGCTACCTGCGCGAAGCCATCATCCGCAAGGTCGAAGGCCTGCCCGACGACATCGCCCGCAAGCCCGCCGTCCCCTCCGGCACCAGCCCGCTGGGCATCCTGAAGCACCTGACCGGCGCGGAACTCGTGTGGGTGGAGTGGGCGTTCCTGGGCCGCGATCCCTTCCCCGAACTGGGGATGGACGTGACGGAGACGGACACCGTCGCAGGATGCGTAGCGGCCTACCGCGCCACGGCGGCACGGGCCGACGCGATCTGGGCCACGCTCGACGACCTCGACGCGGTATCAGCACGCGAAGACCGGACCCTGCGATGGATTCTGGTCCACACGGTCGAGGAGCTGGCGCGGCATGCCGGGCACCTGGACATCATGCGGGAGATGATCGACGGATCGGTGGGGCGGTAGACAAACGGAAGCGGTAGACAAACGGAACAGGCCGGGCGCCCTCGCGGACACCCGGCCTGTCGGAGCTCAGCGCTCAACCCTCAGCGCTCAACCCTTAGTGCTCAATCCTCAGCGCTCGAGCTCACCCGCTCAGCACGAATCACTCAGCGCGAGTCGCTCCCCGCGGACTCGATCGCCGCCCGAGCCGCCTCCAGCCGGGCCACCGGCACCCGGAACGGGGAGCAGGACACGTAGTCCAGCCCCACCTCGTGGAAGAAGTGCACCGAGTCCGGGTCGCCGCCGTGCTCGCCGCATACGCCGAGCTTCAGGTCCGGGCGGGTCTTGCGGCCCTCCTCGGCCGCGATGCGGACCAGGCTGCCGACGCCCTCGCGGTCCAGCGTCTCGAACGGCGACACGCCGAAGATGCCGCGGTCCAGGTACGCCGAGAAGAAGGCGCCCTCGACGTCGTCGCGGGAGAAGCCCCACGTGGTCTGCGTCAGGTCGTTGGTGCCGAAGGAGAAGAACTGCGCGGCCTCGGCGATCTGGCCCGCGGTCAGGGCCGCGCGCGGCAGCTCGATCATGGTGCCGATCAGGCTGCGGACGTCGGCGCCGGTGCGCTCCTTGACCTCGGCCAGGACCTGCTGGGCCTCGTCGCGGATGATCTCCAGCTCCTGGACCGCGCCGACCAGCGGGACCATGATCTCCACCCGCGCCACGCCGCCGGCCTTGGCGACCTGCGCCGCGGCCTCGGCGATGGCCCGCACCTGCATCATGAACAGGCCCGGGATGACCAGGCCCAGGCGGACGCCGCGCAGGCCCAGCATCGGGTTGGCCTCGTGCATCTTGTGCACGGCCTGCAGCAGGCGCAGGTCGTTCTCGTTCTCCTCGCCCTTGGCCTCGGCCACCGCCACCCGCACCGACAGCTCGGTGATGTCCGGCAGGAACTCGTGCAGCGGCGGGTCCAGCAGGCGCACGGTCACCGGCAGGCCGCCCATGGCCGTGAAGATGGCGACGAAGTCGTCGCGCTGCATCGGCAGCAGCTCGGCCAGCGCGGCCTCGCGCTCCTCGTCGTCCTCGGCCAGGATCAGGCGCTCGATCAGCGCGCGCCGCTCGCCCAGGAACATGTGCTCGGTGCGGCACAGGCCGATGCCCTGCGCGCCGAAGCGCCGGGCGCGCGCGGCGTCCTCGGGCGTGTCGGCGTTGGCCCGGACGTACAGCCGGCGGCGCTCGTCGGACCAGGTCATGATCCGGTGCACGGCCTTGACCAGGTCGTCGGCCTTCGGGGAGTCGGCGCCGAGCCGTCCCTCGAAGTACTCCACGACCGGGGAGGCGACGACCGGGACGTCGCCGAGGTAGACCCGGCCGGAGGTGCCGTCGACGGAGATGACGTCGCCCTCCTCCACGACCTCGCCGTTCGGCGCGGTCATCCGGCGGCGCTTGGTGTCCACGTCCAGCGACTCCGCGCCGCACACGCACGTCTTGCCCATGCCGCGGGCGACGACGGCGGCGTGGGAGGTCTTGCCGCCGCGGGAGGTGAGGATGCCCTGTGCCGCGATCATGCCGTTCAGGTCGTCGGGGTTGGTCTCGCGGCGGATCAGGATGACCTTCTCCCCCGAGCGCGACCACTTCACCGCGGTGTAGGAGTCGAACACGGCCTTGCCGGAGGCGGCGCCGGGCGAGGCGTTCATGCCCCGGGCGATCTCCTCGGTCTTGGCGTTCTCGTCGAAGCGGGGGAACATCAGCTGCGCCAGCTGCGCGCCGGTGACCCGGTCCACGGCCTCGTCCTGGCTGATCAGGCCCTCGTCGACGAGCTGGACGGCGATCCGGAACGCGGCGGCGGCGGTGCGCTTGCCGACGCGGGTCTGGAGCATCCACAGTTTGCCGCGCTCGATGGTGAACTCGATGTCGCACAGGTCGCGGTAGTGCTGTTCGAGCGTGGTCATGATGCCGGTGAGCTCGGCGTAGGAGGAGGCGTCGATCCGCTCCAGCTCGTCCAGCGGCACCGTGTTGCGGATGCCGGCCACGACGTCCTCGCCCTGCGCGTTCTGCAGGTAGTCGCCGTAGACGCCGGTCTGGCCGGAGGCGGGGTCGCGGGTGAAGGCGACGCCGGTGCCGGAGTCCATGCCCAGGTTGCCGAACACCATGGAACACACGTTCACGGCGGTGCCCAGGTCGTTGGGGATGCGCTCCTGGCGGCGGTAGAGCTTGGCGCGGTCGCCGTTCCAGGAGTCGAACACGGCCCGGATGGCCAGGTCCATCTGCTCGCGGGGCTCCTGCGGGAAGGCGCGGCCGGCCTCCTTCTCCACGATCGCCTTGAAGGACTCGACCAGCGCGCGCAGGTCCTCGGCGGTCAGGTCGAGGTCGTTGTGCGTGCCCTTGGCCCGCTTGGCCTCCTCCAGCGCCTCGTCGAAGTGCTCGCCGTCCACACCGAGGACGGTCTTGCCGAACATCTGGATGAGGCGCCGGTAGGAGTCCCAGGCGAAGCGCTGCGCGCTGCCCTGGTTCTCGGCGCCGTCGGCCTGGGCGGCGAGCCCGAGCACCGACTCGTCGTTCAATCCGATGTTCAGGACCGTGTCCATCATCCCCGGCATGGAGAACTTGGCTCCGGAGCGGACCGAGACCAGCAGCGGCCCGTCGGCCTGCCCCAGCTTCCGGCCCATCTTCGCCTCGAGCGCGTCGAGGTACTCCGACACCTGTTCCCGCAGCTCCGGCGGCTCCTGGCCGTGCTCCAGATAGACGCGGCAGGCGTCGGTGGTGATGGTGAAGCCGGGAGGGACCGGCAGCCCGAGGTTGGTCATCTCGGCGAGGTTGGCGCCCTTGCCGCCGAGCAGGTCCTTGAGGTCCTTGTTGCCTTCGGTGAAGTCGTACACGAACTTCGTCACGCAGATACTCCCTGACTGATCTGTGTGGCACACACCGCGGCGGCGACGGGACGGACTGAGGGGGTGTCCCGCCGCATTGCCCTGACGCTGCGGAGCGTAGCGCGTCGACCCGGCGTGTTCGCCAGGGCTATACCCCGATTCAAGCGTTTCGTTCCTGTGAGCCGCCTCACCCAGGGCGTGGGGAGCGTCACCCATGCGGACCTCCCGGGGAACCGCCGGGAATGAATGTGCCGCAAGGTGTGCTGTGCGGGACGATAGGTTAGTTGAAGCCTCAACCAAGATCGCTCGGCGCGGTCCCGCACCGAGCCCACCAGGAGGAAGCACCAAATGAGCACCGACTACGCGTCCCTGACCGGCGACTACACCTTCGACGTGGCGCACAGCACGGTCGGGTTCATCGCCCGGCACGCCATGGTGACCAAGGTCCGCGGAGGCTTCAACGAGTTCGAGGGCGAGATCCACATCGACGGCGCGAACCCCGAGAAGAGCAGCGCCGAGGCCTCGGTGAAGGTCGCCAGCGTCGACACCCGCAACGAGCAGCGCAACGGCCACCTGCTCTCCGGCGACTTCTTCGAGCAGGACAAGTTCCCGGACATGACCTTCAAGTCCACCGGCGTGGCCGCCAAGGGCGAGGACCAGTTCGTCCTGCGGGGCGACCTGACCGTCAAGGACGTCACCAAGCCGGTCGAGTTCGACGTGGAGTTCCTCGGCACCACCGTCGACCCCTACGGCAACACCCGCATCGGGTTCGAGGCCAAGACCAGCGTCAGCCGCAAGGACTTCGGCATGACCTGGAACGCGGCGCTGGAGACCGGCGGCGTGCTGGTCAGCGACAAGATCCAGCTGGAGCTGGAGATCTCGGCGATCAAGAAGAGCTGAGCCGGGGATCTCCGAGGAGAGCGCCGGGACCGCCTGGAGGGTTCCGGCGCTCTTCGCTGCCCGGAGGCGGTTCGGGGGCCGTCAGCCGCCGGAGTCCTCCATCTCGGCCCCGGCCGGCACCGTGTCGTCGTCCCGGTCGTCGAGCCAGCCGTGCGGCAGCGTGACCTTGCCCGGGGAGTTGGTGCGCCCGCGCGGCTTGCCGAGGGTGTCGGTCGGGAACGGCGTGTCGGGGTCCAGGTGCGCGAAGAAGCCGTCGAGCTCGGCCAGCGAGGAGGACATCGCCAGGCCCCGGCGCACGTCGCCGCCGACCGGGAAGCCCTTGAGGTACCAGGCCACGTGCTTGCGGAAGTCCACGACGCCCTCGCGCTCGGTGCCGAGCCAGGAGGCGAGCAGTTCGGCGTGGCGGCGCATGGTGGCCATGACCTCGCCGAGGGCGGGGAGCTTGCGCTCGGTGCGTCCTTCGAACGCGGCAGCCAGGTCGGCGAACAGCCAGGGCCGCCCCAGGCAGCCGCGCCCGACCACCACGCCGTCGGCGCCGGTCTGGTTCATCATGCGCAGCGCGTCGTCGGCCTCCCAGATGTCGCCGTTGCCCAGGACCGGGACCTCCAGCTCGTCCTTCAAGGCCTTGATCGCGGTCCAGTCGGCCTCGCCGCTGTAGCGCTGGGCCGCGGTGCGGCCGTGCAGGGCGACCCAGGCCGCGCCGGCGTCCTGGGCGATGCGGCCGGCCTCCAGGAAGGTGTGGTGCTCGTCGTCGATGCCGATGCGCATCTTGACCGTGACCGGGATGCCGGCCGGGGCGGCGGCCTGGACCGCGGACTCGACGATCTGGCCGAACAGGCGGCGCTTGTACGGCAAAGCCGCGCCCCCTCCCTTGCGTGTAACGCGCGGAACGGGGCATCCGAAGTTCATGTCCACGTGGTCGGCCAGGTCCTCGGCGGCGATCATCTCCACCGCCTTGCGGACTGTGACCGGATCCACTCCGTACAACTGAAGGCTGCGCGGCTTCTCGTCGCCGGCGAAGGTCACCATGCGCAGGGTCTTCTCGTTCCGCTCCACCAGGGCGCGGGTCATGACCATCTCGCAGACGTAGATCCCGGCGCCGTGCTCGCGGCACAGCTGGCGGAACGCCACATTGGTGATGCCGGCCATCGGGGCCAGCACCACGGGCGGCGCAACGGGCAGGGAGCCCAGAGTCAGAGTCTGTTTGTCTGGGGAAGTCACCCTTCCAGGATCCCATAGCGCGGCGGAGCACCCGTTCGGATATTCCAGTCGGCCTTGTGACAACCGGCCCGTTAGTCTGAACGTCATAAGGAAAGAGTTAAGAAACCGGCGGGGGGACACCGCTGGAACAGCAGAACAGCGGGTGGGCGAGAGTGAGTAGAGAAGTGGTGAGAGGGAACCGCACCGGTGGCAGCGGTGCGGACGCGAACGGCCCGCGGGGGCGGGGGCCGGAGCGCGGGCGCGACAAACTGGCGCAGGGCATGCTGGCCGGCGCACTGGGGGTCTTCATCGCGGCCGGGATCTCGGCGTGCAACACGAATCCGCACGCCGCGGACGTCCCGCCGCCCTCGACGGTGGAGCAGCAGCCGGCGGCGAACGGGCAGAGCCCGGACACCGAGTCGAGCTCGCACCACAACGCGCCGAAGCCGGGGATACAGCTGCCGAACACCATTCAGGTGTTCTACGCGACCACCCCGGCCTTCCAGGATCTGACACATCACATCGTGCTGTGGAACGCGACGCAGGCGTACAAGGCGATGTACGCCGCGGCGTACCAGCCGGCCGAGGCCGGCACCGCGGACCTGAAGCGCTACTGGACCGGCACCGGCTACCAGCAGGCACACAGCTGGGCGCAGGCGTGGATCAGCGCCAAGCAGCAGCCGGTGGGCTTCTCGGTGCTGTCGAACGTGGTGGTGGAGAACCTCACGCCGGAGCAGGCGACCGTCGGCTTCTGCGAAGACCTGTCCGGTGTGGTGCGCGGCAACGTCCAGACCCACACCCCGGGCAAAGCACTCCAGCCGAAGGACTCCCTCGGCGACCGGATCGAGTACAGCATGGTGCCGACCGGCGTGAAGGGGCAGTGGCAGGTCAACGGGGAGTCGGTCGTGAAGGCGTCGGCGCTGTGCCCGCCGCCCTCGGACAAGCACCACCACGGACACTGAGGCACTGAGGCACTGAGGCACTGGCGCACCGACGCGCCGGGCGGGGTGGGGTTCGGTCGGCCCAGCGGGGTTCGGTTAACCCCACCCCGGAAGACTCGTGCTCGCACGATCGTTTCGGCGGGGGCGAAACGCCAGGCTGGAGGCATGACCTCGACGACAGTGAAGTCCGACCGCGGCACTCTGGGCACTCTAAGCACTCTGCCCGGCCCTGTTCGTGCCCTGCTCGCAGTGCCCGCGTTCGCACTCGCCGGCTACCTCGTCTGGCTGGCCTTCACCAACATCTGCTACCCGCTGCGCCCTGACCTGGGCCTGCCCGGCTACACCCGCGATTCCTGGGGCGGCCCGACCTACGCCGGGGTGTGGGCCGTGCACGGCGCCGCCGGACTGGCGATGCTGGTGGCGGCGTTCTTCCTCGCGCGCCCCTTCGTGCGGCGCCGCTCGCACTGACAAGGGTGGGCCACCGGAAACCTCCGGCGGCCCACCCTTATATAGGTCGCGGCCTCAGGCCTGCGTGCCGGAGCCTCAGGCCCCGATCAGGCGGGCGGCGAGGTAGCCCTCGACCTTGTCCAGGGACACCCGCTCCTGCTCCATCGAGTCCCGCTCGCGCACGGTCACGGCCTGGTCGTCGAGGGTGTCGAAGTCCACCGTGATGCAGAACGGGGTGCCGATCTCGTCCTGGCGGCGGTAGCGGCGGCCGATGGCGCCGGCGTCGTCGAACTCGACGTTCCAGTTCTTGCGCAGCAGCTGCGCCAGGTCCCGGGCCTTGGGCGAGAGGTCGGCGTTGCGGGACAGCGGCAGGACCGCGGCCTTCACCGGGGCCAGGCGCTTGTCCAGGCGCAGGACCTTGCGGACCTCCATCTGGCCCTTGGCGTTGGGGGCCTCGTCCTCGGCGTAGGCGTCGAGCAGGAAGGCGAGCATGCCGCGGTTCACACCGGCCGCCGGCTCCACCACGAACGGCGTCCAGCGCTCGCCGGTCTCCTGCTCCAACTGGGTGAAGTCCTCGCCGGAGTGCTTGGAGTGCGTGGACAGGTCGAAGTCGGTGCGGTTGGCGATGCCCTCGAGCTCGGAGAACTCCTGGCCGCCGAAGTTGAAGCGGTACTCGATGTCGACGGTGCGCTTGGAGTAGTGCGACAGCTTCTCCTGCGGGTGCTCGAAGAAGCGCAGGTTCTCAGGCTTCAGACCCAGGTCGGTCCACCAGCTGTAGCGCTCGTTGAGCCAGTACTCGAACCACTGCTCGTCCTCGCCGGGCTTGACGAAGAACTCCATCTCCATCTGCTCGAACTCGCGGGTCCGGAAGATGAAGTTGCCCGGGGTGATCTCGTTGCGGAACGACTTGCCGATCTGGCCGATGCCGAACGGCGGCTTCTTGCGCGAGGCGTCCCGCACCGTCTTGTAGGACACGAAGATGCCCTGCGCGGTCTCGGGGCGCAGGTAGGCCAGGCCCGCGTCCTCCATGGTGACGCCCAGGTGGGTCTGCAGCATCAGGTTGAAGACCTTGGGCTCGGTGAACGTGCCCTTGTTCCCGCAGTTCGGGCAGTTGATGTCGGCCAGGCCCCGCTCCGGCGCGCGCTTGTGCTTGGCCTCGAAGGCCTCGATGAGATGGTCTTCGCGGTAGCGCTTGTGGCAGGACTGGCACTCGGTCAGCGGGTCGGTGAACTCCTTGACGTGGCCGGAGGCCTCCCACACCTCGCGCGCCAGGATGACCGAGGAGTCCAGGCCGACGACGTCCTCACGGCCGGTGACCATGGTCTTCCACCATTGGCGCTTGATGTTCTCCTTGAGCTCCACGCCGAGGGGCCCGTAGTCGTAGGCGGCCTTCGTGCCGCCGTAGATCTCGCTGGAGGGGAACACGAAGCCACGGCTCTTCGCGAGCCGGACGATGGTCTCGATCTTGTCGGCGGCCACAGTCGCTCTCTTTCTTGTTGCCACCGCATCCACGGTGGCGAAGCCCGGCCGGATGCCGGGTTTCGGATGATGGCCCAGCTTAGCGTGATCGCGGCGGGGTTTAGGAACGGTTTCCGGCGCAGGTCAGCACCGGGGCCGGCCGCGGGCTGCGGGCTCCGGCGGCACCGCGCCCCGGCACGCCCCATCGCGCCCCATCGTGTGCCAATCGGGAAAATTGACAATCATTTTCATTTTCAGAGACCATGGACACATGCTCTCCCGCACCACCGGCACCCGCCGCATCCGCCGCCTCCGAGCGGCCGGCGTGGCCGCCGTCCTGGTGGTGGTGCTGGCCCTGAGCGGCTGCCTGAAGCAGTCCGGCAGCCAGGCCGCCGCCGGGCAGCTCGACGTCGTGGCCGGCTTCTACCCCTTCGCCTACCTCGCCGAGCGGATCGGCGGCGAGCACGTGGCCGTGCGCAACCTCACCAAGCCCGGCGCCGAGCCGCACGACCTGGAGCTGACGCCGTCGCAGGTCGGGGCCGTGAGCCAGGCCGACCTGGCCATCTACGAGAAGGGGCTGCAGCCCGCCGTGGACGCCGCCGTGGCCGAGAACAAGCCCAGAGCCGCCCTGGACACCGCGACCGTGGTGCACCTGGAGGACCACGGCGACCTCGGCGAGGGCGACGCGCACAGCGCCGATCCGCACGTCTGGCTCGATCCGGTCGACTTCGGCAGGATCGCCGACGCGGTGTCGGCCGAGCTGCAGCGGATCGACCCCGCGCACGCCGCCGACTACCAGGCGAACCAGGCCACGCTGGACGCCCAGCTCAAGGCCCTGGACGCCGACTACCGGGCCGGGCTCGCGCACTGCACGCGCAAGGACATCGTCACCAGCCACGCCGCCTTCGGCTACCTCGCCGAGCGCTACGGCCTGGTGCAGGTGCCGCTGGCCGGGCTGTCGCCGGACGACGAGCCCAGCGCCGCCCACCTCGCGAAGATCCAGCACCTGATCAAGACTGAGGGCGTGACCACGGTCTTCTTCGAGACCCTGGCCAGCCCCAAGACCGCCCGGACGCTGGCGGCGGACACCGGGACCAAGGCCGCGGTGCTCGACCCGATCGAGGGCGTCAAGGATCCCTCGGCCCAGGACTACCTCTCGATCATGCGCGACAACCTGGCCGCGCTGCGCCTCGCGCTGGGGTGCTCGTGATGGCCCGGCGGACCCCGGCCGTGGCCGTGACCGCGCCCGGCGAGGCGCCCCCGCCGGTGGTGGCCGCGCACGGCGTGACCGTCTCGCTCGGCGGCCGGCGGATCCTGCACGGCGTGGACCTGCGGGTGCCCGGCGGCCAGACCGTGGCGCTGCTGGGGGCCAACGGCTCGGGCAAGTCCACGCTGGTCAAGACCGTCGTCGGCCTCTACCCGGTGGACAGCGGGCGCATCGACCTGTTCGGCACGCCGCTGCCGGCGTTCAAGGCCTGGCAGCGGGTCGGGTACGTACCGCAGCGCACCACGGCCGCGGCCGGCGTCCCGGCCACGGTCGGCGAGGTCGTGGCCTCCGGCCTGCTCAGCCCGCGGAGCTGGATCCGGCGCCGCACCCGCGGCGACCGCGGCGCGGTCCGCGAGGCCCTGGCCACCGTGGGCATGCTGGAGCGCTTCGGCGACCCGGTGGCATCGCTGTCCGGCGGCCAGCAGCAGCGCGTGCTGATCGCCCGGGCCCTGGCCCGGCGCCCGGACCTGCTGATCATGGACGAGCCGATGGCCGGCGTGGACCTGGTCAGCCAGCAGGCCTTCGCCGACACCCTGGCCGACCTGTCCGCGCACGGCACGACCATCCTGCTGGTCCTGCACGAACTGGGCCCGCTGGCCCCGCTCATCGACCGCACGGTGGTCCTGCGCGCCGGCGTGGTCCGCTACGACGGCGCCCCGGTCGAGCACGGCGAACCCGACGCCGGCCACGGCCACAAGGCCCCCGGCCACGACCATGACGACGACGACGTCCACGACCACGTGCACCCGCACGGCGGCCCGGCCGACGCGCCGGGAACGCCGGAGTGCCCGCCGGGACACGCGCCGGTGGAGGCGCTGACGAGCAAGGACGGACGGGGATGAGGCGCGCCGCCCGGCCGCCGGTCCCGCGCGCCGGCCGCGGCACCGGGCAGCCGGGGGCGACGGCCACGCACGCCGGCTGCGGTCGGCCGAGTGCGACGGCCACACACGCCGGCACCGGTCGGCTGAGTGCGGCAACCGTCGCGAATAGCTCGACGCTGCCGGCCTCGCCGCAGTCGCAGTCGGCCTCGGCGCTCGCGCCCTCACCCCCGGCCGCCCCCTCCCCCACCCCGAAAGCAGGCCCCGCATGCTGAACGACACCATCTTCAGCCTGCCCTTCATGCAGCGCGCGTTCCTCGCGGCGCTGGCCATCGGACTGGCCGCGCCGGCCATCGGCACCTACCTGGTGCAGCGCCGGCTGGCGCTCATGGGTGACGGGCTGGGGCATGTCGCGCTCACCGGTGTGGGGCTGGGCCTGCTGACCAAGACCTCGCCGGTGTGGGGGGCGGTGCTGGTGGCGGTGGCCGGGGCGGCGGCGGTGGAGCTGATCCGGGAGCGGGCCAAGGCCAGCGGGGACGTGGCGCTGGCCATGCTCTTCTACGGCGGGCTGGCCGGCGGGTCGATGCTGATCTCGCTGTCGGGCGGCAACGCGAACCTGAACTCGTATCTGTTCGGCTCGATCCTGTCCACCTCCGACGGGGACCTGTGGGCGATCGCGGCGCTGGCGGTCGGGGTGCTGCTGGTCACGCTGGGGCTGCGGCGGGCTTTGTTCGCGGTGTGCCAGGACGAGGAGTTCGCGCGGGTCGCCGGGCTGCCGGTGCGGTCACTGAACCTGCTGATGGCGGTGACCACCGCGGTGACGGTGACCGTGGGCATGCGCGTGGTCGGGGTGCTCATGGTCAGCGCCCTGATGGTGGTGCCGGTGGCCGCCGCGCAGCAGCTGACCCGGGCCTTCGCCGCGACGATGGGGGCGGCGATGGTGGTCGGGGTCGGCGCGGCGTTCTCCGGCGTCACCATGTCGTACTACGCGGACACCCCGCCCGGCGCGTCGATCGTGCTCATCGCGATCGCGGTGTTCATGATCGCCAGCATCTGCGCCGGCCTGGTGCGCCGGGGGCGGGGCCGGAGCGGCTCCCGGGTGCGGCCGCCCGCGCACGAACCCGATCCCGCGGCCGAACAAGCCGCTCGCAACCACCCAGAGCCTGCCACAATGACCCTGCCACAATGACATCGGGCCGCCCCCCGGCCGGCCGACCCCCCGGCACCGCGCACCGATCCGCACGCCAAGCGCTAGGAGAAGGACAGTGAGTACCGCAGACACCTCCGGCGACCACCACGGCGACAGCGGCCGGGGCCTGCCGGCCCAGGGCCGCTCCACCCGCCAGCGGTCGGCGGTCGCGGCGCTGCTGGACGAGGTCGACGACTTCCGCAGCGCCCAGGACCTGCACGACCTGCTCAAGCAGCGCGGCGAGTCGGTCGGCCTGACCACCGTCTACCGCGCCCTGCAGTCCCTGGCCGACGCCGGCGAGGTGGACGTGCTGCGCACCGGCGACCGCGAGGTGATCTACCGCCGCTGCTCCACCCCCCGGCACCACCACCACCTGGTGTGCCGCGAGTGCGGCAAGACCGTCGAGGTCGAGGGCCCGGCGGTGGTGGAGAGCTGGGCGGCCCGGGTCGCCGCCGAGCACGGGTACTCGGACGTGTCGCACACGCTGGAGATCTTCGGGACCTGCGGGGACCACTGAGGCACGGCAGGCCTGGTACTTGCCGGGTCTGGAACACGGCGGGCCTGGTACTTGCCAGGCCTGGAACACGCTGGATCTGAGACACGCCGAGCCCGCCACCGCGCGGGGCACGGCCCCGGCCCGGCACGGTAGCTTGGGACGGTCCGAGGGCGTCCCGCGGTCGTCGCATGACCGCGGAGCGCCCTCGGACTTGTCTCAGGACCGCAGCTCTCAGGACGGCAGCCTGTCCGGCAGCGGCACACCGCGGGCCGGCACATCGAAGCGGGAGACCACCGCGCCGGCACTGTTGTACTCGGCGAAATCGTCGCCGGGAAGCATCTGCACCCGGTCCGGGAAGACCGCCAGTCTCACCCCCGGGAAGGGTGTCGCCAACGGAACCACCTCCTGCCGGAAGCCGTCCTTGCCCGACCACACGACCTTCGTGTCGTCCCCGGAGACCATGGCCATGAACGTGGCCTGTGTCTTGGTGCCCTCGACGTAGAAGCCGGGCAGGATCTCACCGACGGTCGGACTGGCCTCCTGGCCGCAGCCGGCCCCGTCTCCGGACAGGGCCCCGGCCACCCACAGGGCGACGTGGACGCAGGTCATCTTGGCAGCCCCGACCACCTTCTGGTTCAGCAGGGCCGCGGCGAACATCGGGTCGGTCGCGGCCGGATCGGTCTTCTCCGTCATCACCGCCTGCCACGGCGCCCCGTCCACCGTTCCGCTGGCGATCACCTGCTCGCCGGACATCGGCCGCTGCCCGGCGGCGAGCCCGACCTGCTGGGTCACCACCGGAACCCAGCGCCGCACGCCGGCGCCCGCCGAAACCGACCCCGACCCGCCGAGACCCGCGACTTCGGCTCCCACCCCCGCGACCGCCAGCACCCCGGCCGCGGCCACCGTCGCCCGCCGCCGCGCGCCGCGACGCCGCGCCCCGGCGAGCACCGCGTCGACCGGCGCCGACCCCACGGTCAGGCTCTCGGCCCGCGCTGTGAGCACGCCTTCCAATGCGGACTGTGTGATGTCGTTCATGCCCTTCCCTCCTCGCTCATATCGAAAGAGAGAGGGTCCGACTCCCTCAGCAAAGGACTGACCCGCAGCTTGGCGAGGGCCTTGAAAGCCTGGCTCCGGACGGTTCCCACAGAGCACCCGAGGATGGCAGCGGTCTGCGCCTCGGTGAGGTCTTCCCAATAGCGCAGCACCACTACTGCGCACTGCCTCTTAGGAAGGGTGGCCAGCGCCTTCAACAGTTCATCGCGCAAAGCGATCTGTTGCGCGGAATCCGTGGAGGGAACCTCAGGGGTCTCCGTGTCCAGGATCTCCACGACTCGTTTGCGTCGGAACCGCGCCAGGTGCGTGTTCACCAGGATCCGGCGCACGTACGCATCTGCGTTGTCCGCACGCCGCACTTTGCCCCACGCCACAGCCGCCTTCTCCAAAGCGGTCTGCGCCAGGTCTTCAGCACTGTGCCGATCACCGGTCAGCAGATACGCCGTGCGCACCAGCGCCGGCCAACGTGCCGCCATGTACTCGCGGAACTCGGCCTCATCAGCAGCTCTCACAGAATGGACCCCCTCTCACTCAATAGGAGTGCGAGGGGGTCCGTTCGCTATGCCCGCGAACCGCTATGCGTCACGCGACCTCATCAGGGTCCGCGTACTCGCTCTCGTTGTACTCGTACTCCTGCTCGTCCGCCTCGGCCGCGAACTGCGCCTCGTTCGTGATCGCTCCGCCGTAGCGGCGGTCCCGGCTGGCGAAGGACTCGCAGGCGCGCCACAGGTTGGTGCGGTCGAAGTCCGGCCAGAGGGTGTCGTCGAAGACGAACTCCGCGTAGGCCGACTCCCACATCAGGAAGTTCGAGGTGCGGTGCTCGCCGGAGGAGCGGATGAACAGGTCCACGTCCGGCATGTCCGGCTCGTAGAGGTAGCGGGTGACCGTCTTCTCGTTGATCTTCGACGGGTCCAGGCGGCCGGCCTTGATGTCGCGGCCCATGGCGGCCATGGCGTCGGCGATCTCCCAGCGGCCGCCGTAGTTGACGCACATGGTGAGGGTCAGGAGCTTGTTGTCCTTGGTGCGCTCCTCGGCCCACTCCAGCTCGTCGATGACCGACTTCCACAGGCGGGGGCGGCGGCCGGCCCAGCGGATGCGGACGCCGAGCTCGTCCATCTCGCCGATGCGGCGGCGGATGGTGTCGCGGTTGAAGCCCATGAGGAAGCGGACCTCCTCCGGGGAGCGCTTCCAGTTCTCGGTGGAGAAGGCGTAGGCGGAGATGTGCGTGATGCCGCCGAGCTGCACCGCGCCCTCGACCACGTCGAACAGCGAGGCCTCGCCGATCTTGTGGCCCTCTATGCGCGACAGGCCGCGCTCCTTGGCCCAGCGGCCGTTGCCGTCCATCACCAGGGCCACGTGCCGGGGCACCAGGTCCAGGGGGATGTCCGGCGGCAGGGCGCCGCGCTTGTGCGGGAAGGGGTCCCGGTTGACGCCCGGCTGCCGCTTGGCGAGGCGTTCTTCCAGGATCCGACGGGTCAGTCTCACCGCTCCACCTATCTCGTACTACGTCGTGCTCTCACGCCCGCCACCGCCGCCTCAGCGCTCGACCAGGCGCAGGGACCGCAGGCCGCGCTCCAGATGCCACTGCAGGTAGGCGGCGACCAGGCCGCTGCCCTCCCGCCGGTGCTTGTCGGCACTGGCGTCGGCGGTCCCCCAGTCTCCCGCGAGCAGCGCCCCCAACAGGGCGAGTGTCTCACGGGCCGGGGCCACCGACCCCGCCGGCTTGCAGTCCGGGCACACCGCCCCGCCGGCCGGAAGGTTGAAGAACCGGTGCACTCCCGGGTCCCCGCAGCGCGCGCAGTCCTCGAAGGACGGCGCGTAGCCGGCGATGGCCAGGGAGCGCAGCAGGAACGCGTCCAGGACCAGTCCGGCGGCGTGCTCACCTGAGGCCAGCGTACGCAACCCGCCGACCAGCAGGAGGTACTGCTGCACGGCGGGCACATCATCTTCACTCAACCGCTCGGCGGTCTCCAGCATCGCCTGCCCGGCGGTGTAGGCCGGGTAGTCGGAGACCAGCGTCCCGCCGTACGCCGCCAGCGTCTCGGCCTGGGTGACCAGGTGCAGGTCGCGGCCCTGCTTCTCGAAGATCTGGACGTCGACGAACGTGAAGGGCTCCAGCCGCGACCCGAACTTCGACGACGTGCGGCGCACCCCCTTGGCCACGGCCCGCACCCGCCCGCGGTCACGGGTGAGGAAGGTGATGATCCGGTCGGCCTCCCCGAGGTTCCGGGTACGCAGGACGACGCCTTCATCGCGGTGCAGGGGCATTGACCCAGTGTAGGCGGCGGCCGGGGACGGCGGAGGGCCCGCGCGGGACGGAAGTCCGTCCGGCACGGGCCCTCGGGCACCGTCAGCTCGCCGCGGCCGCGAAAGTGAGCGAGATCACTGCTCCTGACGCGGCGGCGGCCAACCCCCGGCCGGTCCCGGGTCGTCGGCGCGGGTGACGTGCGTGGGCTCGTCGACCGGGTCCACGGGACGCGGCAGCGGAACCACCATCGTCTCCATCGACGACGAGTTGTCGACCATGGTCGGCGGCGGAGCCGGGATGGTCGGCTGCTGCGGCGGGACCGGGATGACCATGGTCTCCATCGCGTTGGCCGGCGGCTCGACCCGCGTGGGCGGCGGCTCGGGAACGGTGTCCTGCTGCGGCGGAACCGGAACCGGGACCGGGACCGCGCCGTAGCTGCCGGTCGCCGGGGCGGGCTGGGGCGCCGGGATGAGCATGGTCTCCATGCCCGAACCGCCGGCCGGAGGCGGAGTCTGCGGCGGAACAGCGCCGTGCGAGCCGGTCACCGGAGCGGGCTGCGGAGCCTGGATGAGCATGGTCTCCATGCCCGAACCGCCGGCCGGAGGCGGAGTCTGCGGCGGAACAGCGCCGTGCGAGCCGGTCACCGGAGCGGGCTGGGGCGCCTGGATCAACATGGTTTCCATGCCGGACGCGGGAGCCTGCGGCGGCACCGCGTCCTGGGCGCCCGTGGCCGAAGGCGGCTGCGGAGCCTGGATCATCATGGTCTCCATGCCCGCACCGGCCGGAGCCTGCGGCGGAACCTGCGCTGCGGTACCCCAAGCCGGGGCCTGGGCCGGGGCCTGGGCCTGCGGCGGAACCTGTGCGCCGGTACCCCAAGCCGGAGCCTGCGCCGGAGCAACCGCCGCCGGCACCGCCGCCACGATCCCGGCCACATAGGCCTGGCTCATCCCCAGTGCCGCGCCGACCGAGTCGATCACCGCGCGCTCGGCCGGCTGCACCGGGCCGTCGGCGGCGGCGACGCGGGTGGCGCCTGCGACCAGGGCCTCGCGGCCGGCGTCGGGGAGTTGGCCGGCCAGGCTCGCCAGCATCTGCGTCAGGTCCGCGGGGACCACCTGCATGTCCTGGGCCAGGTTCTGCTCGCCGTAGCCGACCGCGCCGGCCGTGACGATCTCCTGGACCGCGATCGCGCGCGCGCCGGGGTGCTCCCAGCCGCCGCGTCGCAGTACGTTGACCATCACCCCGCGCACCGTGTTCTGCAGCAGGTCGGTGAACTGCGACGCGGTGGGCCGGGCCAGGACCGAGTCGCGGAAGTCGTTCTTGCAGTACGTGCAGCGGACGAACTCGCCGACGGTCTTCAGCGGGATCAGGGGGATGAAGAACAGCGTGAAGAACCGCTGTGCCTTGCGCCGTTCGTAGTTCCGGTCCGTACCGCAGGTCGGGCAGGAGAACACCCCGCTGCCGATGACCCGGAAGACGGTTTTCCAGCCCCAGATGATCATTGGTAGTCCCCTCCGTCCCGCTCGTTGCGGAACGGAGGGAATCCTTTCACAGACGTCCCGGTCAGCGGAAAGCCCGGTTCACCGCGGAGATGATGGCCTTCAGCGAGGCCGTCACGATGTTGGCGTCGATGCCCACGCCCCACAGCACCCGGCTGCCGATCGCGCACTCGACGTACGAGGCCGCCTTGGCGTCCTCGCCGGAGGTCAGCGCGTGCTCGACGTAGTCCAGCACCCGCACGTCGATCCCGACCCCGGACAGCAGGTTGGTGAACGCGTCGATCGGGCCGTTGCCCGCGCCGTCCAGCTGCGTGGCGGCGCCGTCCACGGTCAGGTCGACGGTCAGCTGGTCCTTGCCCTCGTTCGCCGAGGAGGCGTGGTGGCCCAGCAGCCGGATCCGGCCCCAGGGCGCGGACGGGTTGGGCAGGTACTCGTCGACGAAGACGTTCCAGATCTCCTCCGGCGTGACCTCGCCGCCCTCGGCGTCGGTCTTGGCCTGGATGACCTGCGAGAACTCGATCTGCGCGCGGCGCGGCAGGTCCAGCTGGTGCTCGGTCTTCAGGATGTAGGCGACGCCGCCCTTGCCGGACTGGGAGTTGACCCGGATCACGGCCTCGTAGCTGCGGCCCACGTCCTTGGGGTCGATCGGCAGGTACGGCACGGCCCAGACGATCTCGTCCACGGTCTTGCCGGCCGCCGCGGCGTCCCGCTCCAGGTGCTCGAAGCCCTTCTTGATGGCGTCCTGGTGGGAGCCAGAGAAGGCGGTGTAGACCAGGTCGCCGCCGTAGGGGTGGCGCGGGTGCACCGGCAGCTGGTTGCAGTACTCGACGGTGCGCCGCACCTCGTCGATGTCGGAGAAGTCGATCTGCGGGTCCACGCCCTGGGAGAACAGGTTCAGGCCCAGGGTCACCAGACACACGTTGCCGGTGCGCTCGCCGTTGCCGAACAGGCAGCCCTCGATACGGTCGGCGCCGGCCTGGTAGCCCAGCTCGGCGGCGGCCACCGCGGTGCCGCGGTCGTTGTGCGGGTGCAGCGACAGCACGATGGAGTCGCGCCGCTCCAGGTTGCGGTGCATCCACTCGATCGAGTCGGCGTAGACGTTGGGCGTGGCCATCTCCACGGTGGCCGGCAGGTTGATGATCACCTTGCGGTCCGGGGTGGGCTGCCAGACCTCGGTGACCGCGTTGCAGACCTCGACGGCGTACTCCAGCTCGGTGCCGGTGTAGGACTCGGGCGAGTACTCGAAGTAGATCTCGGTGCGGGTGCCGTCGGGGCGCGCGGGCATCGCGTCGTGGAACTTCTGGCACAGCTTGGCGCCGTTCACCGCGATCTGCGTGATGCCGGCGGTGTCCTGGCCGAAGACCACCCGGCGCTGGAGCGTGGAGGTGGAGTTGTACAGGTGCACGATGGCCTGCTTGGCGCCGCGCACGGACTCGAAGGTCCGCTCGATCAGCTCCTCGCGGGCCTGGGTCAGGACCTGGATCACCACGTCGTCGGGGATCCGGCCCTCGTCGATGATCTGGCGCACGAAGTCGAAGTCGGTCTGCGAGGCGGCCGGGAAGCCGACCTCGATCTCCTTGTAGCCCATGGCCACCAGCAGCTCGAACATCTTCAGCTTGCGGGCCGGGGACATCGGGTCGATCAGCGCCTGGTTGCCGTCCCGCAGGTCCACCGCGCACCAGCGCGGCGCCTTGTCGATCACCTTGGTGGGCCAGCTGCGGTCAGGCAGCTCAACCGGCTCGAACGGCACGTACTTGTGGATCGGCATTCCGGAGGGCTGCTGCGGCTCTACTCGCATCGTGCTCAAGACTCCCTGGTGGTCTCCAACGGATGGGGACGGCCGACGGCGGAAAACACGAACTGCCGCGACGAGGGAGCCGGCCTGTCAGTACTTACAGGCCCTCGCCGCGGCTGCTAAGAAGGAGCAGGCCGCGCAGGCAGGAGTCACACATAGCACCGCTACGTTATCCCGACCGTCTCACCAATCGCACTACGCGTCCGTGATCCGAGACACGCGGGGCCCTCAGCTGCGAAGTTGCCCGCCAGCCTCACCCGTTCAGCGTAATCCCGGCTCGCCCCCGCCGCGCAATCGTGACCAAGGTCACGAATCCGGCCATAGTTACCGCCATGACCAGCGCCACGCCCCCTGCGTTCTGCGGCATCGTCCCCCCGCACCTGCTGTCCCGGCTGGCCGGCTCCGGCCTGCACGTCGCGGACGCCGCGCGCCGGACGCTGACCGCCGACGCCCGGCACCGCCTCACCCGCGGCGCCGTCCCCTGGGTCGGCGAGCGGCACCTGGCACCGCCGGCGTTCCTGGAGCGCCGCGACGACCGCGGGATCTACGACGACCACAGCACCGAGCACCTGCCGGGCTCGCAGGTGCGCGAAGAGGGCGAGCCGGCGACCGGCGACCCCAGCGCGGACGAGGCCTACGAGGGCCTCGGCGCGACCTTCGACTTCTATCTGCGGGTCTACAACCGCTGGTCCGTGGACGGCCAGGGCCTGCCGTTGAAGGGCACGGTCCACTACGGCGTGCAGTACGACAACGCCTTCTGGAACGGCTCGCAGATGGTGTTCGGCGACGGCGACGGGGCCGTGTTCGGCCGCTTCACCGGCGCGGTCGACGTCATCGGGCACGAACTCACCCACGGCGTGACGCAGTACACGGCGAACCTCGTCTATCGCGGCCAGTCCGGCGCGCTGAACGAGTCGGTGTCCGACTGCTTCGGCTCGATGGTCAAGCAGTACCAGCTCGGCCAGGACGCCGCCGACGCCGACTGGCTGATCGGCGCGGGACTGTTCCTGCCCTCGGTCCGGGGCGTCGCGCTGCGCTCGATGAAGGACCCCGGCACCGCCTACGACGACCCGCACCTGGGCAAGGACCCGCAACCGGCCGCCATGGCAGGGTACGTCGACACCACCGACGACGACGGCGGCGTGCACATCAACTCCGGCATCCCCAACCGCGCGTTCTACCTGGCGGCCACCGGCATCGGCGGCACGTCCTGGGAGGGGGCCGGCGCGGTCTGGTACGACGTGATCACCTCCCCCGCGCTGCCGGCCGCCGCGACGTTCGCGACCTTCGGGACCGCGACCGTGCACGCCGCCGAATCGCGGTTCGGGCGCGGGTCGCGGCAGGCGTCCGCGGTGGCCGCCGCGTGGCGGGAGGTCGGGGTGTCGGTGCACATGTAGGGCGCGGAAAACCAATCGCCACCGGCCGGGCCGCTTCCTAGCATCGATGGCGATGAGTATCACGATCCGGGACATCGACCCCACTGGCGAGGACACCGCCGCCACCCTGCTTCCGCTGATCCGCGCCGGCATGGCCGCCGACGCGCCACGGCATCCCGAGCCCAGCGCGACCATGGTGCGCTGGCTCATCACCCCGCGGATCGACTGGCACATCTCCTGTCTGGTCGCCTACGACGGGGACCGCCCGGTCGGCTGCGGCCACCTGAGCCACGACGTCCTCGTCAATCCGGACCTGATCTTCGGCGACATCTGGATCGCCGTGCCGGAGCGGGACGAGGTCGCCGCGGCGCTGTTGGACGCCTACCGCGAGCACGCCCGGAACCGGGGCGCCACGCGGCTGGTGCTGGACGCCAGCGAACACTCCGGCCACGAACCGCGCTTCACCGCGGCCGGCGGCCGGTTGCTGGACTCCGACCGCCGCCGCCAGCTGGACCTGGCCACGATCGACCGCGCGCAGTACGCGAAGTGGGCCGAACCGTCGGAGAAGAACGCGCAGTACCGGATCGAGCTGTGGAAGGTGCCGACACCGGAGCACCTGCTGGCCCCGATGGTCGAGGCGAACGAGGCCATGCGCGACGCCCCGCACGGCGAGCTCGAGTTCGAGCACCCGCCGCCGGACGTGGAGCGGCGGCGCCGGTTCGAGACCGCCTCGCTGGGAACCGGCGCGCCGATGTACATCGTCGCGGCCCTCACCGAGGACGGCGAGATGGCCGGCTTCCACGAGATGGTCGTCTTCCCGGACCTCCGGATGGCCAACATAGGCAACACCGGCGTCCCCGCGAAGTTCCGCGGGCACGGCCTGGGCCTGCGGCTGAAGGCGGCGATGACGCTTCATCTGCTGGAACACGAACCCCACGTCGAGGTGATCTCGACCTGGAACAACACGGACAACGTGCCGATGGTCCGGGTGAACGACGCCATGGGCTTCGAGATCTCCGAGACCTGGAACGCCTGGCAGTTCGAGCTCTGAGGACCTCGATGACTCTCTCGATCCGCGAACTCAGCGTCGAGCACCCCGACACCCTGTCCGTCGTGCTCCCCCTGTTCCAGGCCGGCAACGCCGCCGACGCTCCGCTGCATCCGACGCCCACCGAGGACTTCACGAGGTGGGTCGTCACCCCGCGCTCGGTGCGCCACCGGGTCTGCGCGGTCGCCTACGACGGCGAGCGGGCGGTCGGCTACGGCCTGATGCAGCACGACAACGACAGCAACCGCGACATGATCCACACCGACATCTGGATCCGGCCCGAGGACCGCGCACGGGCCACGGTTCCGCTGCTCGACGCGTACCGGGAGCATGGACGGCAGCGCGGCTGCTCCCGCGTGGTCCTGGCCATCAGCGAGCACGCCGAGGACTACGCGGCGATCTTCGCCGCCGAGGGCGGCCGGCCGGTGTCCGCGGATTTCCGCTCGCAGCTGGACCTCAAGGCGATCGACCACGAGCAGTACGCCGCCTGGGCCGCGCCATCGGAGAAGAACGCGCACTACCGGATCGAGCTGTGGCAGACCCCGACACCCGAGGAACTGCTGGTACCGCTGGTCACCGCTCTGGACGCGATGCGCGACGCCCCGACCGGGGACCTGGGCTTCCAGCCACCGCCGCCCCGGCCCGAGCGGCGCCGTGCCAGCGAGGCGGACAACCTTCGCGGCGGCGCGCGGACGTACGTGGCCGCCGCCCTCACCGCGGACGGCGAGATCGCCGGGATGCACGAGACGCTGGTGTTCGGGGACTTCCCGATGGCCGACGTCGGGCACACGGCCGTTCCGGCGAGGTTCCGCGGCCACGGCCTGGGCCTGCGGCTCAAGGCGGTCATGACGCAGACGCTGCTCACGCGGGAGCCGAGGGTCGAGGTGGTCAGCACCTGGAACGACTCGGACAACACCCCCATGCTCCGGGTGAACCAGGCCTTGGGCTACGCCAGGACCGAAGCCTGGAGCAACTGGCAGTTCGACCTCTAATATCAGAATTCTGCAATCACCGCGGTACGCAGAACTCTGAGAGGGAGGGCCGCAGCGTGGCCGACCTGCCCGTGGCCTCGCTGGACGCGACCACCCGCACGCTGTGCGCGCAGACGTACTGGGACCTCGGCTTCGCCCGCGAGGCCGAGGAACTGCTCACCGGCGACGGCTTCTCGGCCATCGGGCCGCCGGTCGGGCTGAACCTGCCCACGATCTTGCAGCACGCCGCGCACTCGCTGCGGATCCGGCGACGCCGGGACCACGCGCTGCTGGTGTGCTGGCTGATGGCCGCGTTCTGCGTCGCCGGGCCGCTGCTGGTCACGCGCGGCACCAAGGACTTCGCCCCGACCCTGTTCGGCGTGGCCTGCGGCCTGGGGTCGGTGGCGGCCCTGGCCTGGACGCTGGCCACCACCGCGCGCTGGATCCGGGTGCACTCCGCCTTCGCCCTGCTGCGCACCTCGGCCTCGCCGCTGGTCTCGGCGCCGCCGCTACCCCCGGACGTGCACGGGGAGATCGTCGCCGACCAGGGCACGAACGTGATCTGCTACGCGGCCGCCTCGCCGACGCCCTTCGCCGGCTTCGGCGAGCTGGTCGACGACAAGGTCATGGTCCACCTCCCGCTGGTCCTGGTCCCGGCCTACGTCGAGGGCGCCGGCACCAAGGAGACGCACCGCGTCGACGCCACCGACATGCACCTCTACCTGCGCAACGAGCTGGGGCGCGACAGCGGGGTGCGGGACCTGGCGATCGTCAGCAACCTGTTCGTCCGCGGCGACGCGGCCAACGGCGTGGCCGGGCTGTGGCCCGGCGGCAAGGAGGCCCGCCCCGCCCGCCAGGCCCACGCCCTTATCTACTCCGCCGGCATCAACGACCCCGGCGACCGCGCGCAGACGTACCTGACCCTGCAGACCGTCCGCCACGGCGGCAATCTCGTGATCTCCATGCACGTCCGCATCCGCGAACAGCACGACCGCATATCCCTGGAGATAGCCTCCGCGATAGCCGCTCCGCTGTCGGGCAAGTACACCTCGGTCGGAGGGGCTCTGCCGCGCTCCCTCGGCGGCCTGCGGGCCCACGCGCGCTGGTACGCCCTGATGGAACTCCCCGCCGCCCTCACCGAGGCCTGGACCGGCCCGCTGATCCGCTCCGTCAGCCGCCGCCTGCGACAGCGCGCCCGTATGGACATCCTGCGCGGCATCCGCTCCGGCCGCATGCCCGACCGCGGCGCCCGCACCTCCCTGCGCCGCTGGACCATGGACGCGGCGAAGATCCAGTACCAGGAGGAGGCGGACGCTCGCGACATCCTGCAGCGTCTGCGCAAGGCGCTGTTCGACCACCTGGTGAACTACTTCGAGATGCACAAGATCTCGACCGGGGAGCTGATGCGGATCCGGGAGAACGTGCTGATCGTGGAGATGAAGTTCCGCGGCGAGGTGATCGAGGGAGCGAAGTCCTTCGGCGCCAACGAGAAGCGCTGAACGCTGATCAGTGGTCGCTGATCGCTGATCCGGCAGCCCGGCACGCGAACGATCCCGACACGCGAACGGTCCCGGCACCCGAAGCAGGTGCCGGGACCGTCATGTCAGGTCCCTGCCGCCGGACCTAGAACGGCAGCTGCACTATGCGGTAGTGCGCGGCGCTGAGCCCCTCGAGCTTGATGAGGCTCTGCGCCACGTTGTCGGTGAAGACCTGCGTGCCGCCGAACAGGTACGTGTTCTTCACAGACGCCTTGTCCGCGGTGATCGCCGCGGACGTCGCGGAGGAGAGCGCCGGGCTGACCGCCCCCGGGTCGCTCAGCAGCAGCGGGCTGCCCTGCAGGGCCATCAGCGCGCCGCCGGTCAGCGAGTCGGGGAAGTTCATGCCGCTGGCCACGCCGACCGCCGCGGGCCTGGTGCCCCAGCCGAAGGCGGCGACCTTCGCCGCGGTGTCGAAGCGGTCGACGCCGGATATCGGGGTGTAGAGCGCGGGGTTCGGCGATATCGCCGCCACCGCCTTCACCGCGCCGCCGCCGATCGCGGCGACGTTCGTCTGCCCGGCGGGGTGCGGCGCGTTCTCCTTGGCGCTCACGTAGGCCGCGATCACCGGGTTCAGCGAGACCGGCTCGGTGATGCCGTTGCCGGTGCTCAGCAGGATGGCCGCCGGGGCGCCGGAGGCGTCGGTGAACTTGTCCGAGGCCAGCGGGCCGGAGGCCAGCGCGTCGGCGAAGTCGTCGCCGCGGGCGACCACGACGTGCTTCGGGTTGTTCAACGCCTGCGGGTTCTGCGCGATGGACAGGGACGTCTCATAGCGCGTCGCGCCGCCGAAGCGCTCGACGTTGTACCCGAGCGTGTTGCTGATGTAGTCCTGGATCGACTGCGGAATCGCCTCGACACCGCCGAGGATGTAGACGGTGTGCTTCTTGTCCGCCGGCAGGACGCGCTGGATCTCGGCCGCGACGTTCGGGTCCAGGCTCTTGGCGCCGACCCCGCCGGGGGTCAGCAGCAGCGGCCCGTTCTTCGCCTTGGCCAGCGGGATGCCGCCGAGCGCGTCGGCGTACACGTCGCCGCGGGCCAGGACGACCGCGCCGGCGCTGTGCGCGAACGGGAAGGCCTCCTGCGAGACGGCGACACCGGTGCCGTAGCGGGTGGAGCCGGCGAAGCGCGTCAGCTGCGCGTAGCCCACGGTCGGCTTCGACACGTCCACCTGCGCGGTAGAGGAGGCCTGCTGCCCGAACTTGTCGGTGACCGACAGGGTGATCGTCTTCGTGCCGCTCGTGGTGTAGGTGTGGTTCTGCAGGGCGTCGGTGCCCAGCGGCAGCGCCACGGCCGAGGTCGAACCGTCGCCCCAGCTGATCGTCCCGGTGCCGGCCCCCGAAGCCGGGTCGACGCCCGAGCCCGTGAGGTCGGCCTGCACCAGGCCCGGGGACAGCACCGCGGTCTTGAAGACGGAGACCGGCTGGGTCGCGACCCCGACGGCCTCCTGCGAGGTGGACTTCAGACCGGTGGTGTTGTCGCTGTACGTCAGGGTCACGATGTGCTGGCCGGGCGCCTTGGCGCCGGTCCAGTCACAGGTCGCGAGCTTGGCCTTGGCGTCGATGGTCAGCGGCAGCGCGCCCCGGCCGTGGTCGCAGGTGCCCGCCAGCCCGGTCAGATCGGCGCCGGCCGGCAGGATCTTGGTCAGGTCGAAGGAGCTGGTGCCCTGGCTGGTCACCACGGCGCCGGGGGCGTTGAGGGCCAGCGGGACCGAGTGCGTCCAGACGATGTGCGAGGAGTCGGTCGCGTCCACGCCGACCTGGCTCGTGGCCGTGAGCTGCGCGTCGCTGTTCACCGACGTCACGGTCAACGTCTGCTTGAGCGCGCCGGCGGGGTAGTCGTGCGTGTTGGTCGGCGCGGTGGTGGTGGTGCCGTCACCGAAATCGGTGGTGACCGAGGACGCTCCGGCCGAGCCCGAGCTGTTCGTCTCCACCGTGAGCACACCCGGAGCGCCCTGGGACACCGTCCCGGTGACGTCCAGCGCCGCGGTCGGCGCCGGGACCGCCTTGGACCAGGCCAGCGCCGAGGCGGTCCCCGCCATCCCGACGCCCAGGCCCACCACCGAACTGGACACCGCGACCAGCGCGAGCCCCTTGTGCTTCACCGATTTCATGATGCGTCCTCCCCTTGTTTGCAGGTGAATCCTTATCTGAGACTCACCGGGAGGCGGCATGGTTGCCCGCCGGGGCGGACGGGTTTTTCAGAGCCCTGACTCAGAAGCCGAGCTTCGCCAGCTGCTTGGGATCGCGTTGCCAATCCTTGGCGACCTTCACGTGCAGGTCCAGGAAGACCGGTGTCCCGAGCAGCGCCTCGATCTGCTGCCGGGCCCGCGAGCCGACCTCGCGCAGCCGCTCGCCGCCGTGGCCGATGACGATCGCCTTCTGGCTCGGGCGCTCCACGTACAGCGTCGCGTGCACGTCCAGCAGCGGCCGGTCGGCCGGGCGGCCCTCGCGCAGCGTCATCTCCTCGACGGTCACGGCCAGCGAGTGCGGCAGCTCGTCCCGGACGCCCTCCAGGGCGGCCTCGCGGACCAGCTCGCCGACCATGACCTCCTCCGGCTCGTCGGTCAGCTCCCCGCCCGGGTATAGCGGCGGGGACTCCGGGAGCTGCTTGACCAGCAGGTCCTCCAGGAGCTGGATCTGCTCGTCGCGCACGGCCGAGACCGGGATCACCTCGGCCCACTCGATGCCGACCTCGCGGCCGAGCTCGACCAGGGCCAGCAGCTGCTCGGCGATCTGCTCCTTGGCGGCCTTGTCGGTCTTGGTCAGGATGGCGATCTTCGGGGTGCGCCGGACCTGGGCCAGCTCGGCGGCGATGAAGCGGTCGCCGGGACCGATCTTCTCGTCGGCCGGCACGCAGAACCCGATGACGTCCACCTCGGCCCAGGTGGCGCGCACCTCGTCGTTCAGGCGCGCGCCGAGCAGCGTGCGCGGCTTGTGCAGGCCGGGGGTGTCGACCAGGACCAGCTGCGCGTCGTCGCGGTGCACGATGCCGCGCACGGTGTGCCGCGTGGTCTGCGGGCGCCCGGAGGTGATCGCCACCTTCGCCCCGACCACGGAGTTGGTCAGCGTGGACTTGCCGGCGTTGGGACGGCCCACGAAGCAGGCGAACCCGGCCCGGAAGTCGTCGGGGAACTCATAGCGCGGCGGGGAGTCGTCCCGGACGCCGCGGCCGTACGCCGTCGGCGCCGGCTCGGCGTCCCGGACCCGGTCGGAGGTGACGCGCTTCTCGGCGAGCTTCTGGCTGCGCTTGACGCGCTCGGCCTTCTTCTTGGCCGCCTCGGCGTTGGCCGCCTGGCGGGACCGGGATCGTCCACTCGCGCTGCTCGTCATGGGAACCATTGTCCCTTACTCGGGAGGGTGTGCCGCTCAGGGCTTCGAACGCCTCGGGGCTTCGGACGCCTCAGGGCTTCGAATGCCTCAGTTCTTCGGGTCGGCCAGGAACAGGCGCGGCGGCGTGCCGGAGCCCTTCAGATCGGCGACCACGTCCAGGTCCTCCTGCCGGAACTGCTTGTCCTCGGTGACCAGCACCGCGGCCTCCAGCGCCCGGGCCCCGCTGACGACGGCCATCGCGACCGCGGTCTGCAGCGCCGAGAGCTTCAGCGCGGGCAGGTCGACGGTGGTGGCGACATAGGTACGGCCGGTCTCGTCGCGCAGCGCCGCGCCCTCGGCCGCGCCGTTGCGGGCCCGCTGGGCCTTGGCGAGGGTGTGGAGCTTGGCGTTCTCGGGGTCGAGCTGGTTGTCGGTCATGGGCCAACGCTATCGAAACGCCGAAGGCCCCGGAGGTCTGGAACCTCCGGGGCCTTCTCGCTGAGCGGATGACGAGATTCGAACTCGCGACCCTCACCTTGGCAAGGTGATGCTCTACCAGCTGAGCCACATCCGCATTCGCCTGCCGGGTTTCCCTGGCGACGTGGAAAACTATAGCCCATGTCCGGGGTGGGTTCGCCACCTGGTTACCGGGACGCGTCGGGCGTCGCACCTGTCGTGGCGTCAGGCGTGGCGTCAGGCGTCGTGCCGGTGTCGCGCCCCGCGGTGCGTCAGGCGTCGTCCTGGGGGACTCGCTTCACCAACACCGTCCCTATCCGCCGCCGGCGCCCCTCCGGGGACTCCGCGGTCAGCCGCAGCCCCTCCACCTCGATCTGCGCGCCGGGGATCGGCACGCGGCCCAGGCGCTTGGCCATCAGGCCGCCGACGGTCTCCACGTCGTCGTCCTCCAGGTCAACCCCGAACAGGTCGCCGAGCTCGTCCACGCCCAGGCGCGCGGTGACCCGCGCGGCGTCCGGGGACAGGCGCTCCACCGAGGGCCGCTCGACGTCGTACTCGTCGGCGATCTCCCCGACGATCTCCTCCAGGATGTCCTCGATGGTGACCAGGCCGGCGGTGCCGCCGTACTCGTCGATCACCACCGCCAGGTGGATGTGCCCGGCCTGCATGTCGCGCAGCAGCTCGTCGGCGGGCTTGCTGTCCGGGATGCAGACCGGTTCGCGCATCGCGGACTCCACCAGCTCGGTGGTCTCCCCGCTCGGGTGCTCGTGGATGCGCCGGACCAGGTCCTTGAGATACACGATGCCCACCACGTCGTCGGCGTTCTCGCCGACCACCGGGATGCGGGAGAAGCCGCTGCGCAGCGCCAGCGACAGCGCCTGGCGCAGGGTCTTGTGCCGCTCGATGAAGACCATGTCGGTGCGCGGGACCATCACCTCGCGCACCAGCGTGTCGCCGAGTTCGAAGACCGAGTGCACCATGCGGCGCTCCTGGTCCTCGATGACGCTGTTCGCCTCGGCCAGGTCCACCAGCGCGCGCAGCTCGGCCTCGGAGGCGAACGGGCCCTCGCGGAAGCCCCGGCCCGGCGTCACCGCGTTGCCGATCAGGATCAGCAGCTGTGCCAGCGGCCCCAGGATCCGGGTGAGCAGCGCCATGGGGCCGGCGACGGCCAGGGCCACCCGCACCGAGTGCTGGCGGCCGATGGTGCGCGGCATCACGCCGATGAAGATGTAGGACACCGCGATCATGACCCCGATCGCGGCGAACCCGGCGCCCCAGGTGCTGTCGATCCGGCGCATGAACAGCACCGTGACCAGCACCGTCGCGGCGATCTCGCAGGCCACGCGCAGTAAGAGGACCAGGTTCAGGACCGGGGCCGGGTCGTCGGCCAGCTGCTTGAGCCGGGCCGCGCGCGGCAGGCCCTGCTCGACCAGCTCGGCGGCCCGCACCCGCGAGACGCGGGACAGCGCGGTGTCCGCACAGGCGGAGAACCCCGCGACCGCGACCAGCACCACGACCGCGACGATCTCCCAGAACAGCAGGGCACTCATGCGCCGCCCCCGGCGGCCGCTCCAGTGCCCTGCCGATGTCTATGACCGCTCATCGAGCGCCTGACCTGGCCTTCCATCCTCGTAGCAGCTGTTTTTGCAGGCCGAACATCTCGGCCTCCTCCTCCGGCTCGGCGTGGTCGTAGCCCAGCAGGTGCAAGATCCCGTGCGTGGTGAGCAGCCGCAGCTCCTCGGCCGTGGAGTGGCCGGCGTCCTTGGCCTGCTTCTCGGCCACCTCCGGACACAGCACGACATCCCCGAGCAGGCCGGGCACCGGCTCGTTGTCGTCCTCGGCGCGTGCCGGGCGCAGCTCGTCCATCGGGAAGGAGAGCACGTCGGTCGGGCCCGGCTCGTCCATCCACTGGATGTGCAGCTGCTCCATCGCGGCGGTGTCGACCAGCAGGATGGACAGCTCGGCCATCGGGTGGATGCCCATCTCGCCCAGCACGTACCGGGCGACCCCGACCAGCTCCTCGGCATCCACACCCTGCTCGGTGCCGTAGTCGGTCTCGTTGGCGATGTCGATCGACATGGGGTTCAGTGCCTCTTCCTCTTGGCGTCCCCACCAGGGCTGTGGTCACCGCGCTCCCGGTCGCGCACAGCGTCGAAGCGCCCATAGGCGTCGACGATGTCCCCCACCAGCCGGTGGCGCACGACGTCGGCACTGGTCAGCTCGGCGAAATGGATGTCCTCCACGCCGGACAGGATATTGCGCACGACCCGCAGTCCGGACTCAGTGCCCCCGGGCAGGTCGACCTGCGTCACGTCGCCGGTGACCACGATCTTGGAGCCGAAGCCGAGGCGGGTGAGGAACATCTTCATCTGCTCGGGGGAGGTGTTCTGGGCCTCGTCGAGGATGATGAATGCGTCATTGAGCGTGCGGCCACGCATATATGCCAGCGGGGCCACTTCAATGACCCCGGCCGCCATCAACCGGGGAATACTGTCCGGATCGATCATGTCGTGCAGCGCGTCGTACAGCGGCCGCAGGTACGGGTCGATCTTCTCGTACAGCGTCCCGGGCAGGAAGCCGAGCTTCTCCCCGGCCTCGACCGCGGGGCGGGTCAGGATGATGCGGTTGACCTGCTTGCTCTGCAGCGCCTGCACGGCCTTGGCCATCGCCAGGTAGGTCTTGCCGGAGCCGGCCGGGCCGATGCCGAACACGATCGTGTTGACGTCGATCGCGTCGACGTAGTTCTTCTGGTTCAGCGTCTTGGGGCGGATGGTGCGGCCGCGGTTGCTCAGGATGTTCTGCGTGAGCACCTCGGCCGGGCGCTGGCCGTCGACGTCGGCCTCGCCGCTGCGGAGCATCTGGATCGAGCGCTCGACGCCGTCCTCGGTCAGCGGGGCGCCGGTGCGGAGCATCAGGAGCATCTCCTCGAACAGGCGCTGGACCAGGGCCACCTCGCCGCGGCTGCCCGCGGCGGTCACCTGGTTGCCGCGGGCGTGGATGTCCACGCCCGGGAACGCCTTCTCGATCACCCGCAGCAGGCCGTCGCCGGCTCCGAAGACGGAGACCAGGGGGTGCCCGGACGGTATCTCGATCTTGGCCTGGACGACGCCCGGCGCGACCTCGTCGGCCCGGACGGCGCGTGCGGCCCCTGAAGCGGGCCCGGAGGCGGGCTTGGAGGTCCCGGAGGACCCGGAGGACACCCCTGCCCCGTTCGCCCCCGCGCGGCCGGTTCCGGCCGCCCTCCCGTTGCGGTCCGCGGCGGAGGACTGGCGGCCCTTGCCCGAGCGCGGTGCGGTGTTGTCTGCCATAGGAACGGCCGTACGGCCTTTGATCACTCTCCTGTCTCCGTGTCGCCTCCATGCTAGCCCGCACCCCCGCGACCAGGGCGGGAGATTTTGCGCGCCACCCCTTTTCGTCACCTTGACGCTATGCGCTGCCCGGCCTATTATCGTCAATTAGACGATAACGATGGACGACCTTGAGAAGGCGATGGGGATGGGCAGCGGACGCTGGGACTACAACGCATACGAGGCAGCGGAGGCCTACCGGAAGGCGAACGGCCGCAGCGCCTTCGACTACAACGACCGGGTGCTCAGCACCACCCCGCGGAACCAGTGGCGGGCCCACCCCGATCTTGAGCCCTACAGCGTCGGCGTCCGCGAGAGCCGCGACAGCGCCGAGCACCCGACCTCCTTGGCCGTCTCCGTGCTGTTCGACGTCACCGGCTCCATGGGCGGCGTCCCCCGGGTGCTGCAGACCAAGCTCGCCGACCTGCACGGCCTGCTGCTGCGCAAGCGCTACGTCGACCACCCGCAGATCATGTTCGGCGCGATCGGCGACGCCTACTCCGACCGGGTGCCCCTGCAGGTCGGGCAGTTCGAGTCCGACAACCGCATGGACGACCAGCTCGGCGAGATCGTCCTGGAGGGCGGCGGCGGGGGCCAGATGCGCGAGTCGTACGAGCTGGCGATGTACTTCATGGCCCACCACACCTCGCTGGACTGCCACGAGAAGCGCGGCAAGCGCGGCTACCTGTTCATCATCGGCGACGAGATGCCCTACCCGAACGTCAACCCGACGCAGCTGGCCTGCGTCCTCGGGCAGACCTCCGGCTACCCCGACCGCTCAGGCCGCCCAGGTCGTCCAGGCCACCCGGGCCGTCCAGGCCGCCAGGGCGAGCGCCCCGGCCGCGGCGGGGGCCGGGCCATCCCGATCGAGGACGTGCTCCGCGACCTGAAGCGCAAGTTCGACGTCTACTACATCCTCCCGGAGGGCTCCTCCTACGCCGGCAACGACGAGGTCCTCGGCGCCTGGCGCGCCCTGCTCGGCCAGAACGTCATCCAGCTCGACGACCTGGACGCGGTCTGCGAGACCATCGCGCTGACCATCGGCCTGGCCGAGGACCGCATCGACCTGGACGCCGGCCTGGACGACCTGCGCAACGTCGGCTCCCGCGCCGGCCGCTCCGTGGAGCGAGCGCTGGGCGACCTGGACGCCCGGCGCGGCAACCACCGGCGCGACCGGGACAGCGTCTCGACGGACTCCGCGGTGCGCTACCTGCGCTCCCAGGGAGTCGGCTACACGTACGACGCCGGACATGACACCTCCGCATACGACGACTCCGGATACGGCACCTCCGAGTACGACAACCGGCCCGAAAGCCGCTGGTAAGAGAGCCCTGACCATGGACCTGATCGGCAGGAAGCACGCGATCGTCGTGGACCTGGGCTACGGCGACGCCGGCAAGGGCTCGACCGTGGACTGGCTCTGCTCCCCCGGACACACCGATTCCGACACTGATTCCCGCACCGAATCCCGCACTGATTCCCGCACTGATTCCCGCACCGCGTCACGGATCCGCGCCGTCGTCCGCTTCAACGGCGGCGCGCAGGCCGGCCACAACGTGGTCACCCCCGACGGCCGCCACCACACCTTCGCGCAGTTCGGCGCCGGCACCTTCCACGGCGTGCCGACGCACCTGTCCCGCTTCATGCTCGTCGAACCCTTCGCGCTGGCCGCCGAGGCCGCGCACCTGGCCGAACTCGGCATCCCCAACCCGTTCGCCCTGCTGTCGGCAGACTCCCGCGCGCTCATCACCACCCCGTACCACCGTGCCGCGAACCGTGTACGCGAATCCGCCCGAGACCGCACCCCCGGGTCGACCCGCCACGGCACCTGCGGCATGGGGATCGGCGAGACGGTCTCTTTCTCCCTGGCCGTCTCGCCCGATATGCCACCGCGCGTGGGGGACTGCCGGGACCGCGCCACGCTGGTCAGGAAGCTGACAGCGCTGCGCGCCCGCATCGCGGCCGATCTGGAGCTGTCCGGGTTGCGTCTGCCCGCCGATCTGCCGAGCCCGGAATTCTGCGCGGACGTCTACCAGGCGTTCGCACAGCGGGTGCGGATCGTGGACGAGGAGTGCGGAGGGTATCTCGCCGCGCTCCTGGAATCCGGGCCCTGCGTCTTCGAGGGCGCACAGGGCGTCCTGCTCGACGAGTGGTACGGCTTCCACCCGCACACGACGTGGTCGACGACCACCTTCGCCAACGCCGAGGCGTTGCTGAAGGAGTCCGGCCAAGAAGTCGAGAGCGCCGCGCGCCTCGGCGTGGTCCGCACCTACAGCACCCGGCACGGCGCCGGACCGTTCGTCTCCGAGGACGCGGCCCTGGCCCCGACGCTGCCGGAACCGCACAACGAGACCGGAACGTGGCAGGGGGCGTTCCGGATCGGGCACTTCGACGCGGTGGCGCATCGCTACGCGCTCGACGTGTGCGGCGGGGCCGACGCGTTGGTGGTCACGCACGCGGACGTTCGGGCGAAGGGCCGGCGCCTGTGCCGGGCCTACCAGGCCTCGGCGGACGTGCCGGCCATGGAGAAGCTCCCGCGCAGCCTGATGCCGGACCTGGACTATCAGCGGCTGCTCACCAAGACCGTGTCGTCGTGCACGCCGGTGTACGAGGACGGCCCGCAGGACGAGCGGGACTGGCCGGACGTCATCGGACAGGCGCTGGGGACGCCGGTCGGCGTGGTCTCCTCGGGCCCGACGTGGCGGGAGAAGGCCGCGCGCCTGCCCTGCGCGAAATAGTGCGGCGCACGGCAGGGCGCCCCGGAACGGGAGCGAATCAGAACATTGACGTTCATCGGCGGGTCACTACGATGAACCGAGGTCGAACAGGACCGACTCGGCACCATCCCACCTCTGTCAGGAGGCTCGTATGCGTGCAAGAAGGATCTTCGCGACGGGGATCGCCGTGACGGCGGCGGCCGGCTTCGTGGCTTTCGCTCCGAGCAGCGCGACGGCGGACACCGCCGCCCCGCCGTCCTGCGAGCAGGCCGGGCAGACCATGCAGAAGAACATCTCGTACTACAACTGCGAGTACTACGTCCCCGGCAACCCGTACCTCACCTGGAGCGGGGCGCCCATCACCCGCGGCCAGGGAACCGGCGAGCTCTGGGGCACCTGCGTCGACGGTTCGCTGCCGTACTACATCACCGTCAGCTGGACCGACTCCGCGGGGACGCACTCGGGCACGACCAAGCTGACCTGTGAGGGCGGCGGCAAGGTCTAGCCGTCCCGGCCGGCGCTGTCCCGATCAGAGCTGCCCCATCCAGAGCTGCCCCGTTTAGCGACGGGGCAGCTCTGGCGCCCGCTCAGGTCCCGAAGTGCGCGAGGAAATCGCCGCCGAGCACGTGCGCGTGGACGTGGAACACCGTCTGCCCGGCGTGGGCGTCGGTGTTGAACACGGTCCGGTAGCCGTCCGCCGCGATCCCCTCCGCCTTCGCCACCTCGCGCGCCTCGACCAACAGCGCGGCGGCCAGGTCGGGCGCCTCGGCGGCGAGTTCGGCGGCGTTGGCGTAGTGCGCCCGCGGCACGATGAGGTCGTGGACCGGTGCCTGCGGGTTTATGTCCTTGAACGCGACGGTGAGCTCCGTCTCGCGGACCACCGTCGCCGGGATCTCGCCGGCCACGATCTTGCAGAAGAGACAGTCGGGTTGCGGTCGGCCGTCGGCCATCGTGTCCTCCTGGGGCGCCCGTTGGGCTGTACTTGGTGCTCTGCTGATCGGGAGGCTTTCCGGCGATAGGCTACGGCACCATGCGCCTCCTGGACGGTTTCGCCCCGACCGCCGCCGCGATCGGCACCACGCCCGACGTCCCGGACCTGGGCGACGACGCCCGGGCCGCGGTCAAGGGTTTCGCTTCGGCCACCGCCGTGGCCCCCGGGGAGTCGCTCGACTTCCACATCTCCGTGGCCGAGCCGCAGGACGTCACGGTCGAGATCTACCGGGTCGGCGCCTACGGGGACCACCGCGCGGGCCTGCTCGGCAGCAGCACGCCGGTCGCCGCGGTACCGCAGCCCGAGCCGGTGACGGACCCGGAGACCGGGATGATCACCTGTCTGTGGGAGCCGACGTGGCGGCTCAACGTCCCGGCCGACTGGAAGTCCGGGGCCTACCTCGCGGTCCTGCGGACCGCAAGGGACGCAGAGGGCACAGCGGGCGCCAACTACGTGCCCTTCACCGTGCGCGATCTGCACCGCCGCGCGAGCTGGCTGGTGGTCGTGCCCTTCGCCTGCTACCAGGCCTACAACATGTACCCGTTCGACAACGCGCGCGGGAAGAACCTCTACTACGGCTTCGACGAGAGCGGCGAGCAGGCCAGCAAACTGCGCGCGTCATCAGTCTCCTTCCAGCGCCCCTACGAGCTGACCGGGATGCCGCGCGAGGCCGAGCGGGTCCACGACTTCGTGGTCTGGGCCGAGCGCCAGGGCTACGACATGGAGTACGCGACGAGCGAGGACCTGGACCGGGGCCGCGTCGACCCGCTGAACCACAAGGGCCTGATCTTCCCCGGCCACGACGAGTACTGGTCGGCGGGCATGCGCAAGTCCCTGGTGAAGGCCCAGGACTCGGGCGTCTCGACGGTGTTCCTGCAGGCGAACAACGTCTACTGGCACATCCGCTACGAGGGCACCACGATCACCTGCTTCAAGTCCCGCCAGGACCCGGTCAAGACCAAGCGCCCCGGGCAGACGGTGATGTGGCGCGATCTGCGGCTGCCCGAGCAGGAACTGCTGGGCGCGCAGTACGTCAGCCTGGTCAAGGGCGACGCCCCGCTGGTGGTCACGAACGCCGACCACTGGTTCTGGCAGGCGGCCGGCGTGAGCGAGGGCGACACCTTCCCCGGCCTGGTCGGCGGAGAGGCCGACGCGGTCCACGACAAGTACCAGAAGGCTGACGGCACCGAGTTCGCCGTCCTGGCCCGCTCGCCCTACACCGACGGCGCCGACGGCACCCGCGAGCAGCAGACCGTGCTGCACCGCAAGCCCAGCGGCGCGTGGGTCTTCGACGCCGGGACCTTCTTCTGGCCGATGGCCCTGGGCCGGGAGGGCTTCGCCGACCCGCGCATCGAGGCCGCGACCGCCGCGCTGCTGGCGCGCATCGCCGCCGGGGACGGCCTGGCCTCCCGCTCGGCCCGCCGGCGCGCCGCCCTGACCGCGGCCGTGAAGCGCGAGGCCAGCCCCTCGGCGGTGTCCGCGAAGGCCAAGCCGGTGGTGAAGCGGGTGGGCCGCAAGGTGAAGCGCACTCTGAAGCGGCCGTAGCCGGCAGCGGTACATTCGGGCGCCATGACGACGAAGCCGACCAGGAACGTACGCCTGGACCCGATGACAGCCGACGAATACCCGGCCTGGGAAGCGAAGATGGTGACCGGCTACGCGGCGGCCCAGGTCGGCGAAGGGCACTGGGCCCCCGAGACCGCCGAGCGGCAGGCGCTGAACGTGACCCGGGGCCTGCTCCCGGCCGGCGTCGACAGCCACGCGAACCATCTGTGGATCGCCCGCGACGCCCAGACCGGGCGTGAGATCGGCGCGCTGTGGATAGCCCTGCGGACCGCCGTGGATGAAGGCCCCGCGACCGAGGCCTTCATCTACGACATCCACGTCAGCCCCGACGTACAGGGCGAGGGCTACGGCCGGGCCGTCATGCAGGCCGCGGCAGCCGCGGCGCGCGCCCTCGGCGCCCAGACCGTCGCGCTGAACGTGCACGGCGCGAATGATCGGGCCTACCGGCTCTACAAGAGCCTCGGTTACGCGGTGACCAACCGCCACATGCGGCTGGGGCTGTAGTTCAGGATCCCCACCCGTAAGCGTCGCCGGTCTTCAGTTCCTCCCAGAAGATCGGCTCGGGCTGTCCGGTGACCTGCGCGCCCTCCATGATCGGCGCGATCTGGGACTGCTGCTCGGCGAAGAACGCCTCGAAGCTCTGCCTGTCCGGCCACTCGTCGAGTGCCACGATGCTGTTTCCGTCTTCGGAGCCGTAGAACCGGTGCGCGATGAGGCCGTGGCGCTTCGCCGCCTCGACGACGCTGTGGAGCTTCTCCGCGTTGTCCTTCGCGTACTGCTCCATCGCCTGCGGATTCCCGGAGAACTTCAGCGTCAGAATCACGGACATGGGAACTTCCTCTCGCCGCGTGCCCACGGTCGCCGGGGCACGGCTGAGTGTGTGATCCCCTCCAGTCGAACAGCCGAACTATCAGGTCGCGCCGCCCACTGCGCCATCCAGACTAGGACGCGCGCCTTGCGCCCCTACTGTGCTGACTGTATATATTGTGCATGTACAGATAAAGCCGCGGGGCCGGGGAAGGGTGCCATGCGAGTCGTCTTGTCGAACAGCTCCCAAGTGCCGCTCTACGAGCAGATCAAGGAACAGATCGGGGCGGCGATCCTGGGCGGCGGCCTCGAGGAGGGCGCGGCCCTGCCGTCGGTCCGGGCGCTGGCGCGCGACCTGCGGATCAGCGTCATCACCACCACGCGCGCCTACACCGAGCTGGCCGCCGAGGGGTTCATCGCGACCGTGCCCGGCAAGGGCGCCTTCGTCCAGCCGCTGGACCGCGGGCTGATCCGCGAGCAGCGGGTCCGGCAGGTGGAGGCCGGGCTCCAGGCGGCGCTCGACGCCGCCGGCCCGGCCGGGCTGAGCCGCGACGACCTCGTGGAGATCCTCGACACGCTGATCCGGGCCGAGCAGCAGGAACCCGCTTCCTGACATCGCTTGCCGGCCGATGCGACACCGATGCGACACCGATGCGGCACCGATACAACGCCAATGCGACGCCGATACGACACCGACACGACACAGGGGGAACCGCCGGTGGAACCAGAGTTCGCCTTCGCCTTCCGCGGAGTGCAGACCACAGTGGGCCGATTCCGGCTGCGGGACGTCAGCTTCGCGCTTCCGCAGGGTTATGTCATGGGGTTCGTCGGGGCCAACGGCGCCGGCAAGACCACCTCGATCCGGTGCCTGCTGGGGATGCAGCGGATCGAGCGGGGCGAGATCGAGGTGCTCGGGCACCGGGTCCCGGCCCCGGTCGCGCTCCGGCAGGACGTGGGGGTGGTGCTGGACCACACCTACCTGGTCGGGGAATGGCGGCTGAGCGAGGTGGAACGGGCCGTCGGGCCGTTCTACGACCGCTGGGACACCGCGCGGTACCACGACCTGCTCGACGGGTTCGGCCTGGACGCCCGGGCCCGGGTCAAGGACCTGTCGCGCGGCATGGCCGTGAAGCTCATGATCGCGATCGCGCTGTCGCACCGCGCCCGGCTGCTCGTCTTCGACGAGCCGACCAGCGGGCTGGACCCGGTGGCCCGCGACGAGCTGTCCCAGATCCTCGGCGACTTCCTCACCGACGAGCGGCACAGCATCCTGTTCTCCACGCACATCACCTCCGACCTGGAGCGCATCGGCGACTACCTGACGCTCATCCACGACGGCCGGATCGTCGCCACCGGGACCAAGGACGAGATCCTGGACGGCTTCCGCATCGTGCGCGGCGGCCCGGACGACCTCGCGGACGTCGTCGGCGTCCCGCTCATCGGGCTCCGGCGCACCGGCGTCGGCGTGGAGGCGATGGTCGCCACCGAGGACGCCGGGCTGCTCGGCGACCGGGTCGTGATCGATCCGCCCAGCCTGGAGGAGATCGCCGTCCACATCGGATCGCGCGAGAACACCCGCGTCCCCGCCGAGGAGTACTCATGACAGCCCTCACCCGCGCCGCCCTGCTGGATCTGCGCACCATCGCGCCCTACCGCCGCCAGGTCATCTTCACGCCGCTGCTGGTGGTGGCGATCATGATCAACCGTCCGGAGGTCATCGTGCCGGGGCTGGTCCTGCTGTGCGCCGCGACGACCGCCGGCTTCCCGTTCATGGTCTCCGACCGTTCGGACCTCGAGACTCTCTACGCCGTCCTGCCCCTGACCCGGCGCTCGCTCCTGCTCGGCCACTACCTGTGGGCGACGGCGGTCTTCGCCGTCACCGTTGGGCTCGGCACACCCGTGGCGCTGATCCTGGCCCGCCAACAGCACGACGCGTTCAGCGGGCACACCGTCGCGACCGTCGTGACGCTGTCCTGGGCGGCGTTCGCGCTGACCGTCTCGATCCAGTTCCCGCTGTTCGTCCGGTTCGGTTTCACCAAGTCCGGCCTGCTGGCCACGACCCTGCCGATCAGCATCGTCGCGGTCGCCGCCACCCGCCTGCACCTGCGCTACACGCCGGACGCGACGGGCTTCGCGCTGTTCGCGGCCGGCGGTGCGGCCCTGCTCGCGGTCTCCATGGTCGCCACGACCTTGGTTGATCCCCGCCGGATGCGCCTGCCGGCATCGGTATCGGCATCAACGTCGGCACCGATGTCGGCATCGGCATCGGCATCGGCGTCGGCGTCGGCGTCGGACAGGGGCTGATCCCGGCTAACCCCACCGCCCCGACTTCGCCAGCACCACCGTGGCCGCGGCGGTCCCGGCCGTCGAGGTCCGCAGCACCGTCGGGCCCATCTTGTAGACCTGCGCGCCGGCCGCCTCGAAGGCCGCCAGCTCCTGGCGCGAGATGGAGCCCTCCGGGCCGATCACCAGGACCACCGAGCCGGTGCGGGCCACGTCCAGGCCCGCCAGCGGCGTCTCAGCGTCCTCATGCAGCACCAGGGCCTGGTCAGCGTCCGCGAGCAGCTTGGCGACCTCGGCGGTCGAGTGCAGCGCCGTCACCTCCGGCCACCAGGCGCGGCGGGACTGCTTCGCGGCCTCCCGGGCGGTCGCCCGCCACTTGTTCAGCGCCTTCTCGCCGCGCTCGCCCTTCCACTGCACGATCGACCGGCTGGCCGCCCACGGGACCACGGCGTCGACGCCGATCTCGGTCATGGTCTCGACCGCGGTCTCGCCGCGGTCGCCCTTGGGCAGCGCCTGGACCACGGTGATCCGGGGCTCCGGGGCCGGGGTGCGCACCACGTCCCGGACGTCCAGCTCCAGCCAGTCCTTGTGCGCCACCGCCACCACGCACTCGGCGACCACGCCCTGGCCGCTCGCCAGGTCCACGCGCTCCCCGGCGGCGAGCCGGCGCACCAGGGCCGCGTGGCGGCCCTCCGGACCGTCCAGACGCACACGAGCACCGCGGCCGGCCGTCTCAGTGTCCTGCCAGAAGAAGACCGGTGCGGTGCTCACGTGATTCCTTTGTCCCTGTTCTTCTTTTCTTCTTCGCCGCGCTTGCCCGCTGCCCGCTGCTCGCCGTGGGGCGGCGTCAGCGGGCGTTGAAGGCGTCCCGCAGCCGCGAGAACAGCTTCTGCTGCCCGGGCGCGAACTCCCCGGAGGGGCGCTCCTCGCCGCGCAGCTTGGCCAGCCGGCGCAGCAGTTCCTCCTGCTCCGGGTCCAGCTTCGACGGGGTCTTCACCTCGACGTGCACGACCAGGTCGCCGCGACCGGTCCCGCGCAGGTGCTGGATGCCGCGGCCGCGCAGGGTGATCGCGTGGCCGGACTGGGTGCCGGGGCGCACGTCGATCTCGGCGGGGCCGTCCAGGGTCTCCAGAGGCAGCTTCGTGCCCAGCGAGGCGGCGGTCATCGGCAGCGTCATCGTGCAGTGCAGGTCGTCCCCGCGGCGCTGGAAGATCTGGTGCGGCAGCTCGACGATCTCGATGAACAGGTCGCCGGCCGGACCGCCGCCGGGGCCGACCTCGCCCTCGCCGGCGAGCTGGATCCGGGTGCCGTTGTCGACGCCCGGCGGGATCTTCACGGTCAGCTTGCGCCGGGTGCGCACCCGGCCCTCGCCGCTGCACTCCGGACACGGCGAGGGGACCACCGTGCCGAAGCCCTGGCACTGCGGGCACGGCCGGGAGGTCATGACCTGGCCCAGGAACGAGCGGGTGACCTGGGAGACCTCGCCGCGGCCGTTGCACATGTCGCAGGTGACCGGGTGGGTGCCCGGGGCCGAGCCCTCGCCGGAGCAGGCCACGCAGATCACCGCGGTGTCCACGCTGATCTCGCGCGCCGAGCCGAAGGCGGCGTCGGCCAGCTCGATCTCGATCCGGATCAGCGCGTCGTTGCCCTTGCGGACCCGCGAACGCGGCCCGCGCGAGGTCTGGCCGCCGAAGAAGGCGTCCATGATGTCGGTGAACCCGAAGCCGGCGAAGCCGCCCGCGCCGGCCCCGGCGCTCCGCGGGTCGCCGCCGAGGTCGTACATCTGGCGCTTCTGCGGGTCCGACAGGACCTCGTACGCCATGCCTATCTCTTTGAACCGCTCTTGCGTCCCCGGATCCGGGTTGACGTCCGGGTGCAGTTCACGGGCCAGGCGCCGGTACGCCTTCTTGATCTCGTCCTGCGTGGCGTCACGCCGCACACCCAGAACGCTGTAGTAATCCGTCGACACCGACATGCCCTCGCTAGACTCCGCCCAGAAAAAACTGCTCGACTACACGCTACGTGGTGCCCGCCCGTCGCCCGACCTCCGCCCCACATAGAGGCGCTACGCGCCGCAGGACTCTTTTCAAGCTTAGGTCTCAGCCAGTATGCGCCCCACATACGCGGCCACGGCGGTGACCGCGCCCATCGTGCCGGGGTAATCCATCCGTGTGGGCCCGAGCACGCCCAGGTGGGCGACCACGTCCCGCTCGCCCCGTCCATACCCGGTGCTCACCACTGACGTGCCGATCAGGCCCTCGTGCGCGTTCTCGTGTCCGATCCGCACGGTGAGACCGGACTGTGCCTCTCCGAACAAGCGCAGGAGCACGACTTGTTCCTCCAAGGCCTCCAGCACCGGGTAAACCGTGTCGGGGAAATCATGGCGGAAGCGCGCCAGGTTGGCGGTGCCGGACATCACTATCCGCTCCTCGCGCTGCTCGACCACCGCGTCCAGCAGCGTGGCGATCACCACTCCGACCCAGTCGCGGTCCTCCTCGCCGAAGCGCTCGGCGAAGTCGGCCAGCAGCGTCGGCACGTCGTTCAGGCGCCGGGCGCCGACCTCGGCGTTCAGCCGGGCCCGCACGTCGGCCACGGTGGACTCCGGAACCGGGGCGCCGCAGTCCACGATCCGCTGCTCCACCCGGCCGGTGTCGGTGATCAGCACCAGCATGATCCGGGCCGGGGTCAGCGGCACCAGCTCCACGTGCCGCACCGCCGAGCGGCTCAGCGAGGGGTACTGGACCACCGCGACCTGCTGCGTTATCTGGGCCAGCAGCCGCACGGTGCGCGCCACCACGTCGTCGAGGTCGACCGCGCCGTCCAGGAAGGAGTGGATGGCCCGCTTCTCGGCCCCGGACAACGGCTTGACCTGCGAGAGCCGGTCCACGAACAGTCGGTAGCCCTTGTCGGTGGGGACCCGGCCGGCGCTGGTGTGCGGCTGGTGGATGTAGCCCTCGTCCTCCAGGGCGGCCATCTCGTTGCGTATCGTCGCCGGCGACACGCCGATGTTGTGCCGCTCGACCAGGGCCTTGGAGCCTACCGGCTCCCTGGTGGCGACGTAGTCCTGCACGATGGCGCGGAGCACGTCGAGCTTGCGCTCGTCGAGCCTGCTCTCGGTCGTCACACCCGCCTCCGCATCTTCTCGGCCCGGCCGGCCGCCGTCCCTGGCACTCACCGAGGTGGAGTGCCAAGGCATTCCTTTCAGTGTAACGGCGTGTAGCCTCCGAATGCTCCTTCCCCCCGTGCGCTTTCGGCTGCGGCCCAGGTCGAACCCGCCGGTCAGAAAGCTCGGCGCGCGCCCGGGCGAACATCGGCCCTTCGTTGATGTGCCCAGCGCTGGCAAGATCAAGCCATGACCACCTGGACCGAGACCGCCGACCGCGTCTTCATCCGCCGCTTCGACCCCGTGAACGTCACCGTGACCGCCGTTCTGGGCGGGGACGGCGTCCTGGTCGCCGACACCCGGTGCAGCGTCCAGGAGGGCCGGGAACTGCGCGAGGAGTTGGCCGAGCTCACACCGCTGCCGGTGCGCTGGGTCGTCAACACGCACACGCATTTCGACCACATGTGGGGCAACGCCGCCTTCGACGTGCCGCACCAGGTGCCGCCGGCGGACTTCTGGGGCCACGAGAACCTGCCGGACTTCGACCGCGCCGACCCGGAGTTCGCGACGTTCAGCGAGTACCTGCTGCGCGAGGGCGGCCCGGAGTGGCAGGCGAAGTTGGACGAGCTGGTGGTCCGCAAACCCGACCACCTCGTCGCCCGCGAGCACACGCTCGATCTCGGCGGCCGAATCGCCGAACTGCGCCACATCGGCCGCGGCCACACCGACAACGACCTGGTGGTCTGGCTGCCGGACGCGGCGGTCGCGATCAGCGGCGACCTCATCGAGCAGTCCGGCCCGGTGGCCTACGGCAGCGACTCCTTCCCGCTGGACTGGCCGTTCACGCTGGCCGCCCTGAGCGGGCTCACCGGGCAGGACGCCACCTACGTCCCGGGCCACGGCGACCCCTCGGACCGCGGATTCCTTCAGGGGCAACAGGAATTCGTCACCGCGGTGGCCGAGCAGATCAAGGCCCTGCACGCCGACGGCGTCCCGGTCGAGCGCGCGGTGGAGGCCGGAAGCTGGCCGATCGAGGACGCCGCGCACTTCGCCCAGGCGGTCAAGCGCGGCTACGCCCAGCTGTCCGGCGAGCTCCCGTAGTCTGGCGGGCGTGCCAGAGCCCGACATCCGCAGCAAGCAGTACTCAGGCGACCTGTCCGGCCTCGCCCCGGCCCGGCGCCGGCCGGTCTCCACGGAGGTGGAGGCGGTCCGCGACCTCGTCGTGGAGGACGTCGAGACCGGCTTCTGCGGCGCGGTGATCCAGATCGAGAAGACGCCCGGCGGCCCCACGGTCACGCTCGAGGACCGCCTCGGCAAGCACCGGGTCTTCCCGCTGGGCCCCGGGTTCTGGATCGACGGCCGCCCGGTCACCCTGGTCGCCCCGCGGGCGTCCCAGGGCCCTGCGACGCCGCGGCGGACCGCCTCGGGCTCCATCGCGGTGCCCGGCGCGCGGGCCCGCGTGGCCCGGGCCGGCCGCATCTACGTCGAGGGCCGGCACGACGCCGAACTCGTCGAGAAGGTCTGGGGCGACGACCTCCGGGTGGAGGGCGTGGTCGTGGAATACCTGGAAGGCGTCGACGATCTGGCGGCGATCGTCGACGCCTTCCGCCCCGGCCCCGACGCGCGCCTGGGTGTGCTCGTGGACCATCTGGTGCCGGGCACGAAGGAGGCGCGCATCGTGGAGTCGGCCATGCGCTCCCCGTACGCCGAGTACCTGCTGGTGGTCGGGCACCCGTACATCGACGTCTGGGAGGCGGTCAAACCCGCCGCCGTGGGCATCCAGGCCTGGCCCCGGGTCCCGCACGGCCGCCCCTGGAAGGAAGGGGTCTGCGAAGCCCTGGGCTGGCCGGTGAACACCCCGGCGGCCTGGAAGCGGATCCTGCGCTCGGTGCGCGATTTCCGGGACCTGGAGCCGCAGCTGCTGGGCCGGGTCGAGGAACTGATCGACTTTGTGACAGGAGTCTGATTCCTCCGGGCGCCGTGCCGAGCCTCAGTGCGGGGCGGAGTACGTCCCGGCGACCCAGCCTTCTTCGTAGGCGGTGTCGTGCGCGCAGTGAGTCCGGCCGGCGAACGGAAGGTCGTCACCCGGCGGCGTGACGCGCACGGCGGCGATCGCCACGCAAACGCCGTTGCCGTCGCTGCCGTAACCGATGACCATCGCGGCCGAGGCGCCCGGGGCCAGGGTGTACGGCTTCAGCTGCGGATCCGAGCTGAAGGAGACCGCCAGCGGCTGATCGTGCGCGTCGAGGTACTTCAGGTCGGGCTGCGCCGACAGCGTGCAGGCGGTGGTGCCGTTGTTGGTGGCGACGAGGTCGGTGAACGTGTTCCCGGACGCGGCACCGGACAGCGGCACCAGCTTCTCGGCCAGTCCGCCGCAGTGCGCCGGATCCGCGGATCCGGCCGCGGAGCCGGCGGTCGTGGAAGGCGCCGTGGAAGGCGCCGCGGAGGTACCGGTCGGATCGCCGGCACTGGTCGGGCTGGAAGCGCTGGTCGGGTTCGAAGCTGTGGTCGGGCTTGAAACAGCGGTCGGACTGGAAGCACTGCTGGTGGCGGCGGTCGTCACCGTGGTGCCGGAGCCGCCCGCGCTTTTGGTGTTGGTGCTGGAGCCGCAGCCGGCCATCGTCAGTGCGCTGACGGCCGCCACCGCCGCCAACGCCCCCGTGGACCGAGAGAACCGATGCATTAGTTCCTCCTGAAAGAGATCCCCCTTTGCACCGTGACGTGTGATCTTCGGGTCGCGTTGCCCGAATCAGGCCTCGGATTCGCTTCCGCCCCCGGCGCCGTCCTCGGGGATCCCGAGCCGCTTGCGCGCCCACTGCTTCAGCGGCGGCGCGAGCTCGGCGACCTCCAGCAGCCGCGCCGCCTCGGCTCGGTCGCGGTGGAAGATGCGGGAACCGTCGGCGACGGTGAAGCCGTGCGCCGGCCGGGACAGCACCTCGAGCCGGTCGCCGGCGCCGACGTCGCCCTCGGCGACCACCCGCAGATAGGCGCCGGGCCGCAGCGCGAGCTCGAAGCGGCGGGTCATGCTCTGGTCGCCGGCCCGCACCCCGAGCTTCCAGCACGGGATCCGCGGCTGCGCGACCTCCAGCTCCACGCCGCCGACCCGCCAGCGCTCGCCGACCACGGCGTGGCTGACGTCGTAGCCGGTGACGGTGAGGTTCTCGCCGACGAATCCGTCCTCGATCTCACGGCCGAGTTCGGCGGCCCAGAAGTCCAGATCCTCGCGGGAGTAGGCGTACACCGCCTTGTGCACGCCGGCGTGGTTCACCTGGTCGGCCTGACGGTCGCCGTCGACGTGGTGGTCGACGATCTTCACCCGTCCGGGCACCGGATCCTTGAAGATCGCGGTCTGCCGGACCTCGCCGTTCAGCTCGACATCGCGGGGCAGGCCCACGTTCACACTGATCAGCAGGCCGTCGCGGGCTTGCGGGCGCACAGTGGTCATGGCGCCCATCCTCTCAGTCCACGAGATCCCGGACAACCGCGTCTGCCAGCAGTCTTCCCTTGAGCGTAAGGACTGCAAACCCCTCGGCCAGTGACCGCGGATCGAGCAGTCCGGCGGCCGCGGCGCCGATCGCGGCCTTGCGGCCGGCCGGTTTGAGGATGCTGATGTCACAGCCGGAGTCCAGCCGCAGTTCCAACAGGATCCGCTCGACGCGCCGGTCCTCGGCGTCCAGCACCTCGCGGGCGTGCGCCGGGGACTGGCCGGCCGCGATGCGCTGCGAGTAGGCGCTGGGATGCTTGACGTTCCACCAGCGCGTGCCGCCGACGTGGCTGTGCGCGCCGGGGCCGACGCCCCACCAGTTGGCGCCGGTCCAGTAGAGCAGGTTGTGCTGCGAGCGGCCCTGCGGCGAGGCGGCCCAGTTGGAGACCTCGTACCAGGAGTAGCCGGCGGCGCTCAGCGCCTCCTCGGCGATCAGGTAACGGTCGGCGTGGACGTCGTCGTCGATCATCGGCAGCTCGCCGCGCTTGACCCGGGCCGCCAGGCGGGTGCCGTCCTCGACGATCAGCGAGTACGCCGAGACGTGGTCGGGGGCCGCGCCGACCGCGGCGTCCAGGGAGGCGCGCCAGTCGTCGTCGCTCTCGCCGGGCGTGCCGTAGATCAGGTCGAGGTTGACGTGCTCGAACCCAGCCTCGCGCGCCTCGCGCACACAGGCCTCGGGCCGCCCCGGGGTGTGCCGGCGGTCCAGGATCCGCAGCACGTGCTCGCGCGCGCTCTGCATCCCGAAGGAGATCCGGGTGAACCCGCCGGCCCGCAGCTCGGCCAGATACGCGGGGTTCACCGACTCGGGGTTGGCCTCCGTGGTGACCTCGGCGTCCGGCGCCAGCCCGAACTCGTCCCGGACCGCGCCGAGCAGCGCGACGAGATCGGCGGCCGGGAGCATGGTCGGCGTACCGCCGCCGAAGAACACGGTCCGCACCGGCAGGTCCGCACCGCCGAGCACCTCGCGCGCCAACCGGATCTCCTCGATCGCGGTGGCGCCGTAGGTGGCCTGCGAGGCGCCGCCGCCGAGTTCGGAGGCGGTGTAGGTGTTGAAGTCGCAGTAGCCGCAGCGGGTCGCGCAGTACGGGACGTGGATGTAGAACGCGAGCGGGGTGCCGGACAGGTCGGGCTCGGCGAGGGCCTGCGGCGGCAGCGATCCGTCTGCGGGGACGGGTTCACCGTCGGGAAGGACACCTGGCATGCCTTTATTGTCCCTTACGGATCACCGCGCTCCGACCCACTGCGCCACCATCGCCTGCACCGCGGACCCGTCGACGTCAGCCAGTTTGGTCCCGACGAACCCGCGGGCCCACTCGGAGGTCTGAACCCGGAACGGCGGGTCCTCGGACTCCAGCACGTCCACGACCGTCGTGGCGGCCTCCGCGGCGGTCTGCGCGTTGCTGAAGGACTGGCGCGCACGGTCGATGTAGCTCTGCAGTGCCGGGCCGTAGGGACCGGCGCCGGCCACCAGCGCCGGCACGTCCAGCCGCTGGCTGGCGACGAACTCGCTGGCCACCGCGCCGGGCTCGACCACCGTCACCCGCACCCCGACCGTCGCCGCGACCGAGGTCAGCGCCTCCATGAAGCCCTCGACGGCGAACTTCGCGGCGCAGTACGCCTCGTTGAACGGCTGCCCGACCACGCCGCCGACGCTCGTGACCGTGACCAGCCGGCCCTTCGACGCCCGCAGGTGCGGCATCGCCGCCCGGGTGACCTCCACGACGCCGAAGTAGTTGACCTCCATGGCCGCCCGGACCGGATCCATCCCGGCGATCTCGATCGTCCCGACCACACCGGCCCCGGCGTTGTTGACCACCGCGTCGAGCCCGCCGTGCGCAGCCGTCACACGCGCCACAGCCGACTCGATGCTCGCCGCGTCAGTGACGTCGAGGCGCTCGACGTGGATCCGGCCCGCGGCCCCGACCGCACCGGCCTGGGCCAGCAGGTGGCCGGCCTTGCCCGGATCGCGCATGGTGGCCACGACCTCCCAGCCGGCGCGCGCGGCGGCGACGGCCGCGGCCAGGCCGATGCCCGAGGAGGTGCCGGTGATCAGAACGGTCTTCGAGGCGGTCATGCGGACTCCACATCCGAGGCGTTGTCGGCATCATCGCACCGGACCGCGGCGGTGTCCGCAAGCAGACGGCACCCGCCCGATCTATCTGCCCGAGCTCATCAGGCCGATCTGTCCAGCCCGATCTGTAGGGCCAAGCTGTCAGGCCGAGCTCATCAGCCCGAGCTGTCAGGCCGAGCTGTCAGCCCGGTCGACCGGCCCGCCTTCAGACTCAGACCGCCTGCACCTCGGCGACCGCGACCGGTCCCGCCTCCATCGCCACAGCCGCCTCCATCGCGGCCAGCAGCGCCGGGGGCCGGATCCGCACCGCCAGCGGCATCGCGCACCCGGCGGCCGCGAACACCGCCCCGATCACGAACCAGCCGGCCGGAGCCCAGTCCACACACGCCAGCGCGAAGACCCCCGGTGCCAGCGACATGGCGGCCCCGGTCATCATCGAGAGCAGCCCCTGGTACTGCCCCTGCGCGTGCTCGGCGGCCAGCTCGTACCCGAGCTCGAACACCCCGGCCTGCTGCACGATCTCGCCGAGCGAGTGCACCGCGGCGGCGACCAGCAGCAGCACCACCGCCGCCCACGCCGGCACCCACCCGATCGACCCGAACAGCACCGCGGCCCCGGCGAAGATCCACCCGGATCGCACGGTGGCCTTCACACCCTTCGCGACCGTGTCCACGCCCCGGCTCATCCGCACCTGCAGCGTCGCCACCAGGACCGTGTTGATCACCAGCACCGCGCCGACGGTCCAGCGCGGAGCGTGCCCCAGCTTGGCGATCCACAGCGGCGCGGCGAACAGCAGCACCTCGAACTGCATGCTCATCAAGCCGATCAGCCCCGCGGAGGCGAGGAACCGCCGGTCCCCCATCGCGATCCACCGGTTGGCCCCCGGCGGCACCGGCAGCGGATCCATCCGCGGCACGCGCAGCGCGATCAGCGAGGACACGACGAACGACAGGGCATTGAACCCGATCAGCCCGACGTACCAGGCGCGCGTGTCGAAGACCAGGCCGAGCCCGCCGGCCACCCCGCCCAACGCGATCCCGACATTCGTCACCGAGCGCAGATACGCCCGGAACACCGCCTTGTCCTCGCCCCCGAACCGCGCGATCATCGCCCCGCGCGCGGCCCGGTTGCTGGAGGCGACCAGGTTCTCGACGATCGCGACCCCGAGAAACTGCCAGAAGCTGTGCACCATGGTGAACCCCACCATCACCACACCGGCCAGCAGACCGAGCACCACGCTCACCTCCCGCGGCCCGCGCCGGTCCGCGAGGTGGCCGACCGGAACCCCGGCGGCCAGCCCGATCAGGCCGGCGATGGTGAAGCCCAGGCCCACCTGCGAGGCCGGCAGGCCCACCGACCGCGTGAAGTACATGACCATGACGGTCATGTACATGCCGTTGCCGATCGTGTTGACGAACGTGGCGACGGCCATGGTCCGTTGAACCCGGTTCTGTGGCAGCAAACTCAAAACACCCTCCCCAGCGGCGAAGGTATCTTCCCAGCCGCAATCTCGCCAACGCCTTGACAGCCAGACCGTACCGTCATGCCCCACGCCCCGGAAAGACCATTACCGCCGCAGGACGATAGACTGTCCTCGCATCTGCAGGCCTCCCGGTTCTCCGGGAGGCTTTTTCTGTTCCCTGACACCCTTTCCGGGAGATTCCCATGCCTGAACTGCTGGTACGCCGCGCCGACTCCGCCGATCCCGTCGACCGCGCGGCGCTGGAGCGCATGTGGCTGATGTTCCGCCACGACATGTCGGAGTTCGCCGAGCAGCTGCCCAACCCCGACGGCTCGTTCCGGACCGAGAGGCTGCATTCGGCGTTGGAGGACGAGAACTGGGCCGCGTACCTGGCACTCGTCGGAGACCGTCCCGCGGGTTTCGCCTTCGTCCGAGCCTTGGAGCAGCCCGCGCGCGTGCTCAACAGCTTCTTCATCGTGCGGGGCGCCCGACGTAGCGGATACGGGACGCAGTTCGTCAAGCAGGTGCTGGCCGCGCATCCGGGCCCGTGGGAGATCGCGTTCCAGGAGCGCAACGTCGAGGGCGCGCAGTTCTGGCGACGCGTGGCCTCGGAGGTCGCCGGCGACGCCTGGCACGAGGAGGTGCGACCGCCGATGGCCGGCGGGACGGCGACGGACGTGTGGGTCGTTATTCCGTAGAGCCGTACGGGATCGGTCCCTACAGTGGCGGAATGCGAGTCCACTATCCCCGCACCCCTCATCTGCCCTGGTCGCCCGGCGCCACCGCAGACGACGTGCGTGCCCGGGATCTGTCAGGGCTCGCAGGCCGCCGCGTCGTCGTCACCGAGAAGATGGACGGGGAGAACACCACTCTCTACGCGGACGGACTGCACGCGCGTTCCTTGGACTCCGCGCATCATCCGTCGCGCGCCTGGGTGAAGGCGCTGCACAGCCGGATCGCCGCACGGATCCCCGAAGGGTGGCGGATCTCCGGCGAGAACCTGTTCGCCAAGCATTCGATCCCTTATGAGGACCTGGACGGGTTCTTCTATGGGTTCTCTGTATGGGACGGCGACCAGTGTCTCGACTGGATGTCGACGGTGGCGTTCCTTCAGGGACTGGGGATTCCGACGCCGCGCGTCCTGTGGGCCGGCGACTTCGACGAGAAGCTGATCCAGCAGCAGCTGAAACTGGATCTGACCCGCCAAGAGGGCTACGTAGTGCGTCCCGCAGAGGGATTCGCTTATACGGAGTTCGCGGAGCGAGTCGCCAAGTGGGTCCGACCGTCTCATGTGCAGACCGACACGCACTGGATGCATGCCGAGGTGGTGCCCAACAAGCTCGGGGCCAAGGCTCCGTTCTGGGCCGTGCGCAGCGGTATGGACGTCGGCGCCGAGGAACTGGCCACTGCGCTCTCTACAGAGCCGCCTAAGCACGACGATCTCTTGGCCGACGCCTATGTGCGTCTTGACGCCGCCGGCTGCTACGGCAACGCGCGCCTGGTCGGCTCCGTCGCCGCGCTTCTGCATCACCGGCCGCGCGCCGCGCTTATGGCAGACCTCGCGGCGTCGTTGGAGATGCCGACCGTGCGGCGGATCGCGGACGTCGTCGGACTCGCTCCTCGTGTGCAGACGGCTATCGACGACGAGTACAGGCGCGCGGGGCTCGTCCGCATGGCGTTCGGCACGGACTTGGCGGTGCTCCACGCCGTCGCCGCCGCCACCGCTCCGGATGCCGCTGCCGCGGAGAACGTCGCGTGGTCTGTGTTGTTCGCCGATGATCTCGCGGTGCTTCCCGGAACGCTCCGGCTGGCCTGCCGCGAGGCCTTCGCCGAGCTTCCCCCGCGAGCGGCCGACCGCTGCTGGGGCGAAGCGCGTCAGCTGTTCGCCGAGGGGCGCATCGCCTCGTCCGAGGAGGCGACGGCGGCGACGTGGCGCTGGCGGGACGGGGCGTTCCCGAAGCTGCTGCACATGGTCGGCGTGTCCGGGAGCGGTAAGAGCTCGACGGCGAAAGCACTCGCGGGACGCGCCGACACAGCGGCCGGCACAGAGCTGGTCAGCCTCGACGACCTGCGCACGGCGCGCGGATCACGAACGGATCAGTCGGCGAACCAGGAAGTGCTGAGCGAGGGTTTGCGGCTGCTCGACGAGGCTTTGGCGCGGGGAACGGACGTGGTCTGGGACGCGACCTCCCTGACCCGGCAGCAACGGGGCTTGGTCGATGCCGTCGCACGGCGCCGCAATGCGCTGGTCGAGCATCTGGTGCATCTGGCTCCGGAGCCGGTGGTGCAGGAGCGGAACGCGGAACGTGCGCATCCGGTGCCCGCGAAGGTGCTGGCGGCCCAGCTGCGCCGCTTCGACCCGCCGTATCCGGGCGAGGCGCATCGCACGGTCTACGCCGACACGGTCGCGGACGATGCGGCCCACGACGTTCTCGCGTACTCCATCTGGGAGGGCTGAACGGCGATGCGTACCAGTCAGGAGATCTATCACCGCGTGCGGTGGGACGCGCGGTTCGACGCGTCGCGGTTCGTGATGGGGCTGGAGCAGCGCGGGCGGGAGCCGAAGCGGGTGCCGCTGCCCTCGTTCGATCCGCAGGGGGACATCCCGTGGCATCGGGTGGTGTTCTTCGAGGCCGACGGCCAGCTGGTGTGGGACCGGGCTTCGGGGGTCGATGCCCTGGACGCCTCCGGGGCAGGGCTGGCGCAACGGACGCGGCTGCTGGCGGCCCCGTTCTTCGAGCCGCGGACGCCGCACGCATTCGTGGACGGTCGCTGGCAGCCGGCGACCGGCCCTTCATCCGGCGCCACAGTCGGCGCCGAACTGCGTGTCCTGACATGGAACACGCTGTGGGACCGCTATGACGGGGCCCTGATCCGCACGGCCGAGCGCCGTCCGATGCTGCTCGCGGCCTTGCGCGACGCCGATGTGGACGTGATCGCGTTGCAGGAGGCCGAGCCGGCGCTGGTGAAGATGCTGCTGGCCGAGGACTGGGTGCGCGCGGAGTGGACGCTCGGCGGCGATCCGCGCTCGGCGGATGTCGCGGACAGCGGGGTGCTGGTGCTCAGCCGGCTGCCGGTGATCGAGGCCGGGTGGCACGCGCTGGCCCGGTACAAGGCGGTCACGGCGGTGGTCGTGGAGACGGCCGCCGGCCCGGTCGTGGTCGCGAACACGCATCTGAGCAGCGATCACTCCACCGACGGCGCGGGGCTGCGCACTCAGCAGCTCGGGCAGCTGGCTGACGGGCTGCGGGACATCGACGCTGTGCCGGTGGTCCTGGTCGGCGATTTCAACGACGACAGCGAGGCTCCGGCCACGCGCCTGGGCATGACCGACGCGTGGACGCAGGTCCATGGGGTGGCGGACGAGACCGCGACGTTCGATCCGGTGGCGAATCCGCTGGCTGCGGTGTCGTCGCTGACCGGGCAGGCGAAGCGGTTGGACCGGGTGCTGCTGCTGGGCGCCGCGGCTTCGGACGCGCGGCTGATCGGCGAGGTGCCGAGCGGCGACGGGCTGTTCGTCTCGGACCACTACGGGATCACCGCGGTGGTTGCTCCCACTGTCGCGACCACGAGCATGTCGGGCGCGGCCCCGGCTGACACGCCGGCGATGGACACGACACCGACCGCTCGCACCGCCGTCGCCTGGATTCCGCCGGTCTCGTCCTGGGACGGGATCCAGGAGGTCCGGCAGCGGCTCGATCCCCAGGTGCTGCGTTGGCCCCCGCATGTCAATCTGCTGTTCGGCTTCGTCTCCGAGTCGGAGTTCGATGCCGCGATCCCTTTGCTCGGCAAGGCCGCCGCCACCGTCGGCCTGTTCGCGACCGAGCTCGCCGACGTCCGGCACTTCACGCATCGCAGCGACAGCACCCTGTGGCTGCGGCCCACCGGCGATGCGTGGCAGAAGCTGTATGCCGCGCTGGTCGAAGCGTTCCCGGCCTGCCGAAGCCGCGAGACGTTCACGCCGCACCTGACGATCGGCAAGGTCTCGGATCCGAGCCGGACGCCGGTGAAGATCGCACCGATCGCAACCGAGGTCAGAGAGCTGGCGGTGCTCTCGCGGCGCGGTGACGGGCCGATGGAGGTGCGCGCGGTCATCGAGCTGGGCAGCGGGGCGATTCGCTGGATGGACGCCGAGTCCGGCGATCCGGCCGCACCGGGTACTTCGGCAGGTCGGCGATCTCCCGATCTCGACCGGCCGGCCGCGACCCTGACCAGCCGCATCACCGAGGCCCTGCCCGAGGCGGTCGTCCACCTGACCGGTTCCCGCCGCACCGGCACGCACCTCGCCGGCGCGGACGTCGATCTCGTCGCGGCGGTCCCGGGCACGCCGGATGTGGACGTGCTCGAACGGCGTGTCGCCAAGGCACTCGGCGACGGGCACCGGGTGCGGCAGCTGGTCGCCGCGCGGGTGCCCGGCCTGCGCATCGTCGCCCCCGGCCTCAGCGCGGACCTGGTCCTGGCACCGACCGGCGACATCCCGCCTGCCGAGGCTGTGGCGCGGCGCATGGAGCTCGGCGAGACGATCGCCAGCTCCCTGTCCGCGGTCTCCGACGCCGAGGCGCTCCTCGCCCTGCGCCCGGGCCCGCACGTGCGGCAGGTCAAAGCCTGGGCGCACGCCCGCGGCCTCGACGCCGCCCCGCTCGGCGGACTCCCCGGCCTGGCGTGGGCGCTGATGGCGGCACGCTGCCACGACCTCACCGACTTCTTCGAGACCTGGGCCGCCCACACCTGGCGCACCCCGATCCCGACCCCCACCGCCCCGATCCGCGACCTGACCCTGCACCTGACACCCGCGATGCGCGACCTGATCACCGAGGAGCTCTACGACGCCTGGGAGACGGCGACGGCGAACCCCGACCCGCTCCCCGCACTGCTGGCACCGCCCCCGATGCACCGCCGCCACCGCCGCTGGGCCGTGATCAGCCTCACCGCCCCCGACATCGAGCAGCGCGACGTCCTCGAAGGACGCGTCCGAGGCCGCCTGCGCAGCCTCCTGTCAGCCCTCGACGAAGCCGGCACCACCGCCACCCACGCCTGGCCCCGCCCCTTCCACACCACAGCGACCGAACTCCGCACCGCCATCGGCCTGGGCCGCACGCCACCCACGCGCGAGGAGCTGAGCGCGATCGCCAAGCCGTGGCTGCGCGGGTTGGGCGGGGTGACGGTGGAGCTGGCGGCGAACGGGGATGTGCCGACGCTGGTGTAGGTGGCAGGAAGGCTGGTTGGAAGTTCGCTCAGCCGTCCTGTCCGACAGCTGCGCCGATGAGTTCGTCGATGTGGTCGGCGGTCAGCCCCATGGCCCGACGGGCTCGCATCCGTTCGACGGCGAGCAGTTGACCGTCCGGTTCCTCGTCGAGGTCGTCAACGGTGATCTCGGCCAGGCCGCCGTACAGCGCGACCAGGCCGCGGGTCGCCCACGCTGCGGCTTCCCGGTGGTGGCCGTGCAGTTGGAGGGTCTCAGTAACGAAGACGACCATGTCAGGATCCTCCAGGCGCAGCTTGCGTGCCGCCTCGATGACCGCCAGCGCCTCCTCGTCACGGTCCCGCCCGAAGAGGAATTCAGCGAAGAAGCCGTGCACGCCCCCTGCGACGAAGCCGCCGTCGTCGATCGCCGCCCGGTACAGCTCCTCGGCGGTGGCGTCCTCCCCAGCCATCGCGTAGTACTCGGCGGCCTCGGTGTAGTTCTGGGCCCGCGATCGGGGATCCTCGTCGCCGTCGCCGCGTAGCGCCTTCGCGATGGCGAGGCTCTCTTCGCGGCTGCGCGGCGGGAAGAGCCGGTCGCTGGAAACCGGCTGCGAGGTGCGGTGGGCTTTGCGGCGTGCCATCGGCCCAGGATAATGCCGCGCACAGCCGTCTGGGGACGAAGTGGCGCCCGCCCCAAGGAGGCCGCGGCCTAAGCCTCTCCGCCGACCGTCACCGTTCGCATCCCATCCCCCGCGACCCGGCCGCCGATCTCGGCCCAGCCCTCCGCCTTCGCCGGCCGCGCCAAGATCTCCGAGCCCCAGCCCTGCCGGATCACCAGCGGCCGGCGCAGCGCCCCGACCTGCCGCATCGCCGCCGAGCCGGTGGCCTCGTCCTCGTCGACGCCACTGTCCGCGGCGAACACCCGGGCGCGCATGATCCCGTTCGGCTCGTCCGTCCAGGCCCAGAACTGGTGGCGCCGGTACTCCGGGCCCGGCGGGACCGCCAGGGTCTCCACCGCGGCCTCGTCCGCGACCTGGACCAGGCCCCAGTCCGGGGCGTCGGCGATGCGGCCCCGGATCCAGGTGCGGCCGCCCTCGGCCCAGGTCGGGACCTCGGCGGCCTTCTGCGGGCGCAGGGTGGGCACCCCGCGGCCGGACAGGCGGGTCAGGAGCCAGGCCGTGCCGACCAGGGGGTGGCCGGCCAGCGGGAGCTCGGCGGCCGGGGTGAAGATGCGCAGCCGGGCGTTCTCGACGTCGTCGACGAACACCACCTCGCTGAACCGCAAGTCCGAGGCCAGCTTCTGCCCCGCCGCGGCGTCGAGGTGCGCGGCGTCCAGGACGACACCCAGGTTGTTGCCGAACAACCCGTGCGCATCGGTGAACACGCGGACTATGTGGACGTCGGCCATCACGCTCATTCGAGCAGGCTACAGCCCGCACCCGGCCGCGCGGCCCCTACTTCTTGGCCTTGTCACCCGTCTCGTTGGTCAGCGCGGCGATGAAGGCGTCCTGGGGCACCTCGACCCGGCCGACCATCTTCATGCGCTTCTTGCCTTCCTTCTGCTTCTCCAGCAGTTTGCGCTTGCGGGAGATGTCGCCGCCGTAGCACTTGGCGAGCACGTCCTTGCGCATGGCGCGCACGGACTCCCGGGCGATCACCCGGGAGCCGATCGCGGCCTGGATCGGCACCTCGAACTGCTGGCGCGGGATCAGCTCGCGCAGCCGCTCGGTCATGCGCACGCCGTAGGCGTAGGCCTTGTCCTTGTGCACGATCGCCGAGAAGGCGTCGACGGTCTCGCCGTGCAGCAGGATGTCCACCTTCACCAGGTCCGCCTGCTGCTCGCTGGTGGGCTCGTAGTCCAGCGAGGCGTAGCCGCGGGTCTTGGACTTCAGCGAGTCGAAGAAGTCGAAGACGATCTCGGCCAGCGGCAGCGTGTAGCGGATCTCGACGCGGTCCTCGGACAGGTAGTCCATGCCCAGCAGCGCGCCGCGCCGGCTCTGGCACAGCTCCATCACGGCGCCGACGAAGTCGTTCGGGGTCAGGATCGTCGCGCGCACCACCGGTTCGTGGATCGCCATGACCTTGCCGCCGGGCATCTCCGAGGGGTTGGTGACGATGTGCTCGGTGCCGTCCTCCATGACGACCCGGTAGACCACCGACGGCGCGGTGGCGATCAGGTCCAGGTTGAACTCGCGGTCCAGGCGCTCGCGGATGATCTCCAGGTGCAGCAGGCCCAGGAAGCCGCAGCGGAAGCCGAAGCCCAGGGCCGCCGACGTCTCCGGCTCGTAGACCAGCGCCGCGTCGTTGAGCTGCAGCTTGTCCAGGGCCTCGCGCAGCTCCGGGTAGTCCGAGCCGTCGATCGGGTAGATGCCGGAGAACACCATCGGCTTGGGTTCCTTGTACCCGCCGAGGGATTCGGTGGCGCCCTTGTTCAGGGTGGTGACGGTGTCACCGACCTTGGACTGGCGCACGTCCTTCACACCGGTGATCAGGTAGCCCACCTCGCCGGCGCCCAGGCCCTGCGAGGGGGTCGACTCCGGGGAGATGACGCCGATCTCCAGCAGCTCGTGGGTGGCGCCGGTGGACATCATCTGGATGCGCTCGCGCTTGTTCAGGTTCCCGTCGACGACCCGGACGTAGGTGACCACGCCGCGGTAGGAGTCGTAGACCGAGTCGAAGATCATCGCCCGGGCCGGGCCGGTCGGGTCGCCGGCCGGGGCCGGGACCCGGCGGACCACCTCGTTGAGCACGTCCGGGACGCCGACGCCGGACTTGGCGCTGACCCGGAGCACTTCCTCGGGCTCGCAGCCGATCAGCCGGGCCATCTCCTCGGCGTACTTCTCCGGCTGCGCGGCCGGCAGGTCGATCTTGTTCAGCACCGGGATGATCTGCAGGTCGTTCTCCATGGCCAGGTACAGGTTGGCCAGGGTCTGCGCCTCGATGCCCTGAGCGGCGTCGACCAGCAGGAGGGTGCCCTCGCACGCCGCCAGCGAGCGCGAGACCTCGTAGGTGAAGTCCACGTGCCCGGGGGTGTCGATCATGTTCAGGATGTAGGTCTTGCCGTCGTCGGCCTGCCAGGGCAGCCGGACGGCCTGCGACTTGATGGTGATGCCGCGCTCGCGCTCGATGTCCATCCGGTCCAGGTACTGCGCGCGCATGGCACGTTCGTCGACCACACCGGTGAGCTGGAGCATCCGGTCGGCCAGGGTCGACTTGCCGTGGTCGATGTGGGCGATGATGCAGAAGTTGCGGATCAGCGCCTGGTCGGTCTTCGACGGCTGGGGGATGTTCGGCGGAAGGGCGGGCACTCGACGGTCCAGTCTGTCCGGGGTACGACGTGATGGGGATGCGATCGTGGGTTATTACACTGCCACCTATCGTCCCACGACCCACGGGGTTACCGGGAACGGGTATATGGGGACGTCACCGGCCACGTGCCCGGTTTGGGTCCGCGCACGGCCGCCTGTTAGTCTGGTCCCTTGCGTGGCGCGTGCGTTGCCTCGCGCCCACCACCATCTCACTCACCAAAGTAGAGGCATCTTTCAGTGGCGAACATCAAGTCCCAGATCAAGCGGATCAAGACCAACGAGAAGGCGCGCCAGCGGAACAAGGCCGTCAAGTCCTCGCTGAAGACCGCGATCCGCAAGACCCGCGAGGCCGTCGAGTCCGGCGACACCGCGAAGGCGCAGGAGCTGGCCCAGGCCGCCTCCCGCGAGCTGGACAAGGCCGCCTCGAAGGGCGTCATCCACGCCAACCAGGCCGCGAACAAGAAGTCGGCGCTGGCCAAGAGCGTGAACGCCCTGCAGGGCTGACCCTCTTCCCTGCCATGCGGTCCCTCTCGCCGCGGTAGAGAAAACGAACTCCCGATCGGCGCGGCCCCTTCCCCAGGGGCCGCGCCGATCGTTCGCGTTGGCCGGCACCCTTACCGCGACGTGAGGCGTCGGGCCGCCGCGCTACGCTGAGCACGGGCGCCGCAGGCACCACACGGGAATCACTGGGGGTGGGGACGACTTCATGGAGCCGCTGCGATCGGGCGATCCGAGAAGGATCAGCAGCTACGAGATCCTGAACCGGCTCGGCGCCGGCGGGATGGGGCAGGTGTACCTCGGACGCTCGCCGTCCGGGCGCCGGGTGGCGGTGAAGGTGATCCGCCCCGAGCTCATCAACGACGCCACCTTCCGCCAGCGCTTCCGCCGCGAGGTCACGGCGATGCGCCAGGTGTCCGGCTTCTTCACCGCCCCGGTGGTCGACGCCGACCCCGACGGCGACCCGGCCTGGCTGGCCACCGCCTTCGTCCCGGGCCCCTCCCTGGAGAGCGCGGTCGAGGACGCCGGCGCGATGCCGCACCAGGACGTGCTCCTGCTGGCCGCCGGCCTGGCCGAGGCCCTGAACGCGATCCACCGCGAGGGCCTGACGCACCGGGACCTCAAGCCCGGCAACGTCCTGATGGCCGACGACGGCCCCCGCGTCATCGACTTCGGCCTGGCGGTCACCGCCGAGACCTCCGGCCTGACCCAGGCCGGCACCGTGGTCGGCACCCCCGCCTTCATGTCCCCCGAGCAGGTCTCCGGCCAGCACGTGGGCCCCGCCTCCGACGTCTGGTCCCTGGGCGCGGTCCTGGCCTACGCCGCCACCGGCACCTCCCCCTTCGGCGACGGCGGCACCATGGAGACCATGCTGCGCGTGATGAACGGCGAGCCGAACCTGTCCGGCCTGACCGGCACCCTGGCGCAGCTGGTCAGCGCGTGCATGATGAAGGACCCGAACGCCCGGCCGACCCCGGCCCGGATCCTGCAGGTGCTGTCCGAGGGCGCCGGAGTGCAGCCGACGATGGCGATGGAGGTGCAGCCGCCGGTGGCCGAGGCGGCCGGCGCGGGCGCGGGTGCGGGCGGCGGCGCTCAGGCGGAGCCGGTCTGGCCGAGCGGTGAGAGCGCGGCTCACGCGCAGGCACAAGCGCAGGCGCAGGCGAGTCAGGCGGCGGCGACGGCTCGGGACTCGGGACAGAATGTCGGACCGGTGTCCGGGGCGAGTCCTGCGACGCCTGCCTGGAACTCGGGCCAGAACGCTGGACCGATACCCGGTCCGAATCCTGCGACGCCGGCTTGGAACTCGGGGCAGAACGCTGGTCCGAATCCTGCGACGCCTGCCTGGAATTCGGGCCAGAACGCCGGTCCGGTTCCTGCGACGCCTGCTTGGAACTCCGGCCAGAACGCCGGACCGACACCCGGTCCGAACCCTGCGACGCCTGCCTGGAACTCGGGCCAGAACGCCGCACCGGCTCCGGCACCGGGTCCGGCACCGACCTGGGGCTCGGGCGGCGGCGTGCCTTCGCAGCCGTCTCAGCCCTCTCAGCCCGCGCAGCCCGCGACCCCCGCGTGGGGCTCCGGCCCTGGCCCCGCCGCCTCCTCGCAGCCGTCTCAGGCTTCTCAGCCCGCGCAGCCCGCATGGGGCTCCGGCCCGGTCGCCGGGCCGGCTTCGGGTCCGAACCCCGCCGCGTCGACCTGGGGGCCCGCCCCGTCGCAGCCGTCGGCGCCGGCCTGGAACTCCGCTCCTTCGGCGTCGTCGTCGCCTGCGTGGGGTACGCCCTCGCCGAACCAGTGGTCGCAGCAGACGTCCGGCCGGCAGGGGTCCCCGGCCTCGCCGATGTACCAGGCCGCGCCGCCGACGCAGGCCGCGCAGGCGGCGAGCCCGTGGATGCAGCCGCAGCCCTCGCCGCCCTACGGCGTGCCGATGCCGGGGCCCGCGCCGGCCAAGAAGAACCGCAATGGCCTGATAGCCGCGGTCGGCGTGGCCGCGGCGGTGGTCATCGGCGGCGGCGTCGCGATCTACCTGGCCGGCAGTGGTTCCGGCGGTTCCTCGGGCGGCTCCAGCGGCGGCACGTCCGGGGGCACCCTCGGCGGCAGCGGCGGTATCGGCACGCTGACCCCGATCGCCGCCGACTTCCACCTGTCCGGCCTGCTCACCGACGCGGACGCCGCGCAGTACCTCAAGTCCACGCCGGCCGCCGCCGCCCCGACCGACGACTCCACGGACGACCCCACGACGTACGGCAAGGACTGGACGGTCAGCTCCACCAACGCCGAGCTGCGGATCCAGGCCTCGAACTACAAGAGCGACAGCAAGCAGGCCACCAGCGACTTCCTCAGCCACACCTCGACCCTGGCGACGGACACCCCGTTCGAGGACGAGGGCGCCCTCGGCAACTCCGACAAGACCGAGATCCAGGTCTCCACGGACAAGAGCAGCGGCCTGCAGCACTGCCAGATCGAGGTACTGCGCGGCGGACTGGACGTGAACATCGTCTTCGTCGAGCCCGGCTCCGCGGCCGCCGCCCACGCCGACGTCCTGAACATCGCCAAGCAGGTCGCGAGCCGCCTGCCCGGGAAGTAGGCCACAAGCGATTCACCGGTCGCAGCCACGCCGCACGATCTCGTGCGCGCGGCTGCGACTGGTTGTCTCAGCGAGTGCCCTGCCCGCGGGCCCGGCACACCGTCACCACACACCGCTCCAGCGCGTAAGCCGGATCGTCGCCGCCGCCCTTGACCGCGGCGTCCGCCTCGGCCACGGCCAGCAGCGCGGTGCCGATCCCGTCCGGGGTCCAGCCGCGTACCTGCTGGCGCACCTTGTCGATCTTCCAGGGCGGCATGCCCAGGTCCCGCGCCAGATCGGCCGGCCGCGCACCTCGCGGGGCCGAGGCCACCCGCGCCACAGATCGCACCCCGGCGGCCAGGGCGCTGGTGATCAGTACCGGGGCGGTGCCGGTGGCCAGGGCCCAGCGGAGTTGCTCCAGCGCCTGGGCGGTGCGGCCGTCGACGGCCAGGTCGGCGACGGTGAAGCCGGACACCTCCGCGCGGCCGCTGTAGTACTTGGCGACCACGGTCTCGTCGATCGGGGCCTTCGCGTCCTCGGTGGTGTCGGAGATCAGCTGCGACGCGGCGGCCGCCAGCTCGCGCAGGTCGTTGCCGACCGCGTCCAGCAGCGTGCGCGCCGCCTCCTCGGTGATCTGCCGGCGGGCCGCCTTGAACTCCTCGCGCAGGAAGGCGATGCGCTCGGCCGGCTTGGTCACCTTCGCCACGTCGATGCGCGCCGCGCCGGCCTTCTCGACCGCGGTGAGCAGCGCCTTGCCCTTCACGCCGCCGATGTGCACGACCACCAGCGTGATCTCCTCGGCCAGGTCGTGCAGCACGCTGGTCAGCGTGGCGGCGTCCTCGGCGGCCAGGTCCTGCGCCGAGCGCACCACCACGACCCGGCTCTCGCCGAACAGCGACGGGCTCACCAGCTCGGCGAAGGTGCCCGGGCTGAAGTTGCCCGGGGCCAGGTCGCGCGTCTCGGTCTCCGGATCGGCGGCGCGCTTGGCCGCGACGACCCGGCCCACGGCGCGGTCGACGAGCAGTTCCTCGGCCCCGACGACGAGGACGAGCTGGGGCGGGGCGGCGGCTTGGGCTGGCATCGGGTCAAGCATGGCACGCGCCGGTGACAAGTCCCTATTGCCCGGCTACAGCGAAGCCCGGCGGATGTGCGGGCGGCATCGGTCGCCCGGGCCCCGCTACTCCCCCGCCTTGGCCTTGGCGGCGGCCTTCATCTCCTTCTTGAAGGCGCGCACCTTCACCAGGCTCGCCGCGTCGGTCACATCGGCCACCGACCGCGTCGAGCCCCGCACGCCGTAGTCGCCCGCGGCCTCCCGCCAGCCCTTCGGCGTCACGTCGAACTGCTTGCCCAGCAGCGCCACCAGGATCTGCGCCTTCTGCTTCCCGTACCCGGGCAGCGCCGCGACCCGCTTCAGCAGGTCGGCGCCGTCCTTCGCACCGGTCCAGACCGCCGACGCGTCGCCGTCGTAGTCCTCGGCCACGGCCCTCGCCAGCTTCTGGGTGCGCTCGGCCATCGCCTTCGGGAAGCGGTGGATCGCCGGCACCTCGGAGAACACGGCCACGAACTTCTCCGGGTCATATGCGGCGATCTGCTCGGCGTCGAGCTGTTCCACCCCGAGGCGCGTGGCCAGCACGTACGGCCCGGAGAAGGCCTTCTCCATGGGGATCTGCTGATCCAGAAGCATTGCGGTCAGTACACCCAAGGGGTCCCTCGCGAGGAAGGCGTCGGCGTCGGGGTCCTGGGCCAGATGCAGCGTCACCATGCCCTCAGCCTGACAGAACCGCCGCCTTGCCACTGGCGGTTCTGGTCCGTTCGAGGCACCAAGCCCCAAGCACTAACCACCAACCACCAACCACCGGGCCGCGCGGGCTCAGTCCTCGGACTCCAGCCGCTCGACGACATCGGCGATGAACGCCCGGCCCTTCGGCTCCAGCCAGGGACACGCCAGGACCAGGTGGCACATCGACGCCAGCACCGTCACCGCGCGCTTCTCCGCCACCTGCATGAACTGGCCGACCCGGTTCAGCAGCCATTCCAGGACGTCCTCGCGCGTCTCCGGGAACGCCCACCCCGTCGCGACCAGCGCCATCCCGGCGGCCTCGCACACCCAGTCCTCGGCGCCGTTCAGCAGGTCGACCAGGATCCGCCGCCGCTCCGAGTCCCCCCACGGCTGGTCGGCGCGGTGGTGCGCGATCCCCATGCACACGATCGTCTGCACGGAGCGCACCCAGTAGTCCGGCACCTCCATCGCGAACCCGCCCTGCCACGGCGCGTCCTGCGGCACCGGCGGATGGGCCAGCACGCCGAGCAGCTCCGCGACCGGCACGCCGGCCAGCGCGACCGCGTGGTCGTACAGGGCCGTCGGGCCAGGCCAGTTCGGCGTGGCCAGGTCCCGCACCAGTGCCAGGGCCCGCGCGGATGGCGGCTCGACCGCCGGGAACGCGTCGCAGCCCTCGTACCGCCACACCCGCACGCCGACCTCGGCACCCGGCAACCGCGGATCAGGGTCGCCGGTCTCCAGGAACCCGACCTGCAGGCCGGGTATCACCAGCCGCAGGGTGGTGATCGCGCTCGGCGGCTCGATGATCGACAGCGACATCTCCCCGGACACCGTGAGGTTGTCCGCCTCGACGAGCTGCCGCAACAGGTTGACGCAGGCCTCGGTCCCGCCGGTCACCCGGCCCAGCCACGGGAACCGCTGGACGTGGTGCCCGACCAGGTAGCCGGCGTAGTCGTGGTCGGGGTGCGCCCGGTGGTGGTCGGTGAGCTCCAGCAGGTGCGCGGTGTCGCCGTCGGCCTCGAACCGCATGCCGAGCAGCGCCGGCGCGGCCTTCTCGTGCTCCGGCTCGGCGGCCACCAGCTTCTCCAGCAGCGCCAGGCCCTCCGGGCGCCGACCGGTGAAGGCCAGCAGCTCGGCCAGATCGACCACCAGGTAACTCTGGCCCGGGTCCTGCTCGATGGTCCGGGTCCACAGCGCGATGGTCTCGTCCACGCGGCCCGCCCTTCGCAGGGCGTTGCCGAGCATGATCGCCCCCATCGCCCCGGCGCCGGACCGGACGGCGGCCTCGCCCCACTCCAGGGCCAGCCCGATGTCACCGAGCCGCCGGGCCAGGCCCGAGGCGACGGCGGCCAGCTGCGGGTCCTCCCCGCGGGCCAGCACCGCCCGCACGACCTCGGCGAAGGGGACGAGCGCCGCACGCTCCTCCTCCGCCACCGGGTCGCCGAGGCCCTGACACAGCCGCAGTACAGCCTGCGTCAGCGGCTCGGCGCTCAGCCGCGACGGCAGCTCCGGGTCCGCGAGCCACGCCACCGCCGCCCACGGCCTCACCGGCGCCGCGGCCATGACCCCGGCCAGCAGCATGACCGCCTCGTCGGGCCGGTCGAGCGCGGCCAGCAGGCCGGCCCGGCAGGCCAGTGTCCCGGTGTACCGGGACGTACCCGGGAACAGCTCCAGGGCCGCCACCGGACCGCCGACCCGCGCCACGAGCTCCGCCAGCACCTCGTGCGCCTCCGGCAGCGACGGGTCGGTCCCGATCGCGCCGGCCACGTGGTCGGCGGCGTGCCCGAGGTCGCCGCTGTCAAGGATCAGTCGCGCGACGGCGACCTCTCCCTCGGCTTCCAGACGCTCGCAGCACCCGGTGTCGCACGCGTTGGTGTGCGCGTGGGTGTGCTGCTCGGCGTCCTCGTCGTGCGTGCCGTTCGTGTCGCTGCCGTACGTATCGCTGCCGTGCGTGTCCAAGTGCCGGCTCCCCTCCAGACTCGGCGTCGGATAGGGACACGAGACTATCCATAACCTGCGACAGGCGCGGACGGGTCTTTACTCCTCCTTTCCCTTCCCTTTTCTTAGCGGGCATCAGGGCATCAGGGCATCAGGGCATCGAGTCCTGACGGCGGGTGGCCACCCGCAACCGGGCAGCAGTGCCGAACACCACGACCTGCCCGTCGTCATCGGTCCGGAAGACCCGCGCCCCGGCCCCCGATGCCAACGCGACCGTGCGCGGCGCCGGATGGCCGTAGGTGTTGCCCTTGCCGACCGAGATGACCGCGACTCGCGGGTGGACGGCGGCGAACAGGTCCGGGTCCTGATGCGCGGAGCCGTGGTGCGGCACCTTCAGGACGTCGGCGGCCAGATCCGGGTGCGCGGCGAGGATCGCCGCCTGCGACGGCGGCTCGACGTCGCCGGTGAGCAGGAGCCGGACCGGACCGTCCCGCGTCGCGACCGTGACCTGGAGCACGACGCTGGAGTTGTTCGGACCGGAACCCTCCTCGCCACCGCCTCGCGGCGAGGCCCGGGGCTCGTGACGGCCTCGTCGGCGGCTCTTGTGGACCGGGTCGGACGGGGTCGGCAGGGTCGGCGGGGTCGTCGGGCTCTCGGCGGCCGGGTCGGGCCACAGGACGTCCCAGGACACCGGACCGAATCGCCGGTGCTCGCCGGCCGCCGCCACCGAGGTGGGGACGCTCGCCGCGCTCGCCCAGGCCGCGACCTCGGAGGCGCCTTTGGGCGGATCACGGTCGTTCGTGGTCTCGATCTCGGCGACCGCGCGCCCCTTCAGCACACCCGGGACCCCGTCGATGTGATCGGCATGGAAGTGGGTCAGGACCAGCAACGGCACCTTGCGGACGCCGAGCAGGGTCAGGCAGTGGTCGGCCTTGGCGGGGTCGGGACCGGTGTCGACGACGACGGCCTCGGCCGGCCCCACGGCGAGCGCCAAGGCGTCGCCCTGGCCGACGTCGCAGGCAGCGAAGATCCAGTCCGGCGGGGGCCAGGCGACCGTCTGGCTGCGAATGAAGAGCAGGGCGGCGGCGATGCATATCAGGAGCAGGATGAGGAGGGCGGCACCGGCGGCCTTTCGACCGCCGGAGCGGTTCGGGTCGCCCCGCAAGCCATCCCCTCCGCGGCTTCCGGGTCCGGGCTCCGGGCCCGGCGATATCCAGGGTCCTTGTTCGTTCATGACACTTCCTCCTTGCGTTTGGCCATCGCGGCCGAGATCAGGAACACCAGCGCGTAGACCCCCAGCAGGGCGAGGGTCCCGGGCAGCCCGTCGGGCCAGCCGACGGTCGCGCCGGGCAGCCGGGAGCCGTAGCGGGCGACCGCGACGATCCCGTCGGCGGGCCACTGGGCCAGCCAGGCCACCGCGTGGCCGAGGGGGAGCCAGACGGACGCGGCGAGCAGGGCGGCGGCCCCGAGGACGGTCGCCGGCCCGACGCAGAACTCGGCGAGCAGGTTCGCCGGGAGCGAGAGCGGGGTGACGGCGGCGGTGAAGGAGACCAGGATCGGCAGGCAGAAGGCCTCGGCCGCGGCCGTGCAGGCCAGCGACTCGGCGATGCGGTGCGGCACCCGGCGGTCGAGGAGCGCCTGCTGCCAGCCCGGCGCCAGGATGAAGAGGCCGGCGGTCGCGGCCAGCGAGAGGGCGAATCCGTAGGACCGGGCGAGCCAGGGATCGAACAGGAGCAGCAGGGTCCCGCCCGCGCACAGCAGCGGGAGCCCCCGCGCGCGCCGTCCGACGGCCGCGAGGAGCAGACCGAGCACGGCCATCACGCTGGCCCGCACCATCGACGGCTCGGGGCGGGCCAGGACGGTGAAGCCGATGACCACGACCAGGCCGGTGAGCGTCAGGAACCTGCCCCGGACTCCGGCCAGGCGCGCGATCGGCATCGCGGCGGTCAGGACGAACACCAGGTTCTCGCCGCTCACCGCGGTCAGGTGGGTCAGGCCGGTGTCGCGGAAGGCGGCACTCAGGCTCTCCGGCTCCTGCGACACGTCGCCGATCACCAGGCCGGGCACCAGACCGCGCGGGTCGGCGGGCAGGTCGGCGCAGGCGTCGCGCAGGGCTTGGCGCAGTCTGCCGGCCAGCCGCTGGAGGGCGTTCGGGCCGGCGAGGACGTCGGGCGGCCGGTGCACGGAGACGGCGGCGGCATCGGGGGTGTCGTCGTGGGCCGGACGGAGGCGGCCGGTGACGCGCACGCGGGTGGACGGCAGGAACTGCCACGCGCCGGGGTCGGAAGCCAGTGCGGTCGCCGGAAGCCGGGTGCCGAACTCGTTGACGCGCTCGATGCGCAGGGGCACGACCGCGAAAGGGCCGTGCGCGGACGTCGCAGTATGCGGATCGTCGGTGATGACGGCCTCGACGGTCGCCTGGGCGTGCGCCGCGGCCAGGCGCGGGAGCGGGCCGGTGTGGGTGGCGATGGTACGCGTGGTGGCGGCGGTGCCCGCTCCGGCCGCGACGAAGCAGGCGGCGGCGAGGGTACGGCGGCGGGTTCTGGTGCGGGTCGAGGCCGGGCGAGTTCGGTGGAGAGCTTGGCCGACGTGCAGGTCTTCGTGGCGCCGGATCCCGCTGCGCAGCAGAAGGGAGAGGCCGGCCAGGGCACAGCCGGCCCAGAGCAGCAGCGCCGCCGGCGAGACGAGGCCGTCGCCGACGAAGGCCGCGCTGTACGCGGCCAGCAGGATCGGTACGAGGCGCAGATCGCGGCGCGAATGCCGATCGGGCTCGACGGAGCGGAAGGTGACGGTCAGGCTCATGGCGTCACACCGTCACCGAGTCACGCATGTCAGCGAACTTCCGCTCGCCGATCCCCCGGACCTGCCGCAGCTGCGCCACGGACTCGAAGCGGCCGTGCTCGGTCCGATAGTCCAGGATCCGCTGGGCCAGCGCCGGACCGATGTCGGGCACCGTCTCCAGCTGCTCCAGCGTCGCGGTGTTGAGATCCACCGGCTGCACGGGCTTGCCGCGCTTTCCGCGCGCGGCCCCACCGGACGACGGTTGCGGCAGGCCGACGACGGGGGTCGGCGCCCCCGCGATCCCGACGCGCAGCTGCTCGCCGTCGGTGACCGGCCGCGCGAGGTCGAGCGCGGTGGCGTCCACGCCGGGCAGCGCGCCGCCGGCGGCGGCCAACGCCTCGTAGACGCGCGATCCGGCGGGCAGGGTCTGGATACCGGGGTGCGCGACCTTGCCTTCGACGTCCACGACGACCGCGCCGGCCGAGGCCCCACCGACCGCGCCAGTAGATGCGGATGCGGATGCGGATGCCGCGCCGGCCAGGGCCGGGGTGGTGGACCTGGCGGTGTGGGGCTGACAGGTCGGACGCTTCGCGGCCATCGCTTGCGCATAGCGGTGCGTGATGGGGGCCCGGGACCAACTCGCGGCCAGGCCGGATCCGGAAGCCGGTTCGACCGCGGCGGTGTGCGCCGGGCGCGTGTTCCCGATGGGCCTCGCTGTTGCCAGGACCGCGATCGCGCGGTGTGCGTGCCAGCTCGTCGGCGAGGCCTGAGGCAGTGCCCGGGGTGTTCCCGATGGCGACGAGTGCGGCCGGCATGCGGCGTCGTGCCCTGATGGGGTGTTGCCGGCGTTACCGGCGCTACCGGCGCTACCGGCGTCGCCGGCCGGAGCGGCATGGTCGTCGTCAGGCGGCTGGGTCGCCGAGACCGCCTCTCCGGCGTTCCCCGCCGCGACATCCACGACCGTGCTCTGCGAACGGGTCAGATACCACCCGCCCGCGGCGGCACCGGCGACGGCCACCAGCGCCACCGCCGTCGCGGCGGGCAGGCTCAGGGCCCAGCGACCGCGCAGGGTCGGCGGGACACGGTGCTCGATCGACTGGGCCGCCCGGCGCCACCAGGGGCGGTGCGCGTGGCGCCGGGCGGCCAGCGCCTCGGAGAGAGGCAGGGGACCTTCTGCGGCAGGCGACCAATACCGCGGCGGGTCCCCTTGGAGCGAAGCCAGCCGGTCGCGCGCCGTCGGCTGCGGGCTGCGGGGTTGGGCGCTGCCATTCGGCGCGGCTCCCGGGGTGGTTCGTTCCATGCCTGTGAAGGTAGAACGGCGCAAAGCACGCAAACCACCCGCTCTTCAGAGCCTGTGGACAACTTTCCGGGCGAGCGGACAGCCTTCACTCTTTCGGCCTAACCGCAGGCGGGGCTCAGCACGGATTCAGCGAGGAGGCCGCGAACAGCGAAAAGGCGGCCGCCTCTCGCGAAGAGTGACGGCCGCCTTCGGTACAACGAGCGGATCGAGCAGGCCAGGCGAACTGAGCAGGCCCGGCCGACCCTCAGGCTCTGGAGCCCTAGACCGCACCCACCGTCCGGAACGGCTCCAGCTGCGCCGCCAGATCCGGGTGGATCAGCGCCCGCACGAGCGTCCCGTGGTCGGTGTGCTCCTCCTTGAGCATCTCGCCCTCGGCGTGGATGCGGGCGACGAGGTCGCCGCGGTCGTACGGGACCAGCGCCTCGAGCTCGACGCCGGGGCGGGGCAGGTCCCTTTCGACGGCCACGAGGAGGTCCTCGATGCCCTCGCCGGTGCGCGCCGACACCACGATGCTGTGCGGCTCGCGGCGCAGCAGGCGGGCCAGGACCTCCGGGTCGGCCAGGTCGGCCTTGTTCAAGACCATCAGCTCCTTCACGTCGCCGGCGCCCATGTCGGCGAAGACGGCGCGGACCGCGGAGATCTGGCCCTCGGGGTCCTCGTCGCTGGCGTCGACCACGTGCAGGACCAGGTCGCTCTCGCCGACCTCCTCCAAGGTCGAGCGGAACGCCTCGACCAGCTGGTGGGGCAGGTGGCGGACGAAGCCGACCGTGTCGGACAGGGTGTAGGCCCGGCCCGTCGCGGTCTCCGTGCGGCGGACGGTCGGGTCCAGGGTGGCGAACAGGGCGTTCTCCACCAGGACACCGGCGCCCGTGAGGCGGTTGAGCAGGGAGGACTTGCCGGCGTTGGTGTAGCCGGCCAGGACCACCGAGGGGACCGAGCCGCGGCGCCGCTCGGCGCGCTTGGTCTGGCGTCCCTTGCTCATGTCGCCGATCTCGCGGCGGAGCTTGGCCATGCGCTCGCGGATGCGGCGGCGGTCGGTCTCGATCTTGGTCTCACCGGGACCGCGGGTGGCCAGGCCGCCGCGGCCACCACCCATCTGCCGGGACAGGGACTGGCCCCAGCCGCGCAGCCTGGGCAGCATGTACTGCATCTGGGCCAGCGCCACCTGCGCCTTGCCCTCGCGGGACTTGGCATGCTGGGCGAAGATGTCCAGGATCAGGGCCGTACGGTCGATGACCTTGACCTTGACCACGTCTTCCAGGTGGATCAGCTGGCCGGGGCTGAGCTCCCCGTCGCAGATCACCGTGTCCGCGCCGGTGGCCACCACGATGTCGCGCAGTTCCTGGGCCTTGCCGCTGCCGATGTAGGTCGCCGGGTCCGGCTTCTCGCGGCGCTGGACCACGCCCTCCAACACCTCCGAGCCGGCCGTCTCGGCCAGCGCGGCCAGTTCGCGCAGCGACAGTTCGGCGTCCGAGGCGGTGCCGTCGGTCCATACGCCGACCAGCACCACGCGCTCCAGGCGCAGCTGCCGGTACTCGACTTCGGTGACGTCCTCGAGTTCGGTGGACAGTCCGGCCACGCGGCGGAGCGACGCGCGCTCCTCCAGGTCGAACTGCTCGCCGTCGTGTTGCGAGGCGGCCCAGCGGTTGCGGTAGAGCGGGGCCGGCGCCTCGAAGGCGTCCTCGGTGTCCCACTCGGCTTCCGGCGTCTCGTGGTCGTGCAATGCGTAGACCTCGTCGCGGGCAGCGTCCTTGTGGGATTCCGTCATGTGCTTCCTCTTCATGAGTTGTGACTAGTGCGGCGCCGCAGAGACGCCGCGAGGCGGGGAGCAATGCTCTCCCCGCCTCGATGGTGGCACGTCGTCGCCGATCTCCGACACCCGATTTCCATTCGGAACAGCACTACCGGCCCGTCGGTGAGGGCAGCCGAGGCGTGCCGAACGTGTAGGGGTTGTCCGGACCGGGCAACGGCGAGCCCGGGACGTAGGGCAGCGGACCCATCGGGGGCTGCGGTCCCAGCGCCGGACCCAGGCCGGTGGCGGCCATGCCGGTGCCGAGCGCAGCCTGGGGTACCGCACCGGACTTGGGCGCGACCCGCGGCGAGCCGGAGGCCGGCCGGGTGTTGCCGGGCCGGTTGGCGGCGGTCCGGGAGTTGATCACCGCGGTCGGGATCTTCGCGGTCGGGAGCGTGCGGGCCCCGCGCGGGGCGCCGGCACCCACGCCGACCACGACACCGGACCGCTGGCCGGAGCCGGCCGAGCCCTGGCGCGCGGTGTCGGCCTGACCGCTGCGCGCCGGCGGCATCGCGACCCGCTGCGGGGAGCGTCCGTCGGCGGGCACCAGACGGCCCAGCTCCGCCGCCTCGATCTCGGCGGCGAGTTCGGCCGCGGCGAGTTCGGTCGACAGTTCGAGCAACACGTCGGAGAGCTTGACCTCCAGCGCGTCGCAGATGGCGGCCAACAATTCGCTCGACGGCTCCTTCTGTCCCCGCTCCACCTCGGAGAGGTAGCCGGGGGACACCCGTGCCGTCGCGGCGAGCTGACGGAGCGTCCGTCCGCTGCGCTGCCTCCGGCCGCGCAGCACGTCGCCGAGTAGGCGGCGAACCAAGATCATCTCGGCTTCCCCTCCCTCATCGTTTCCGCTGGCCTGCTGGTTTTCCTGTGTGAATCATGAGCCTGTGGAGCCACCGTACCCCGGCTGTTGCCGGATTACTCTCCTGCTTTGCTTGTTGTTATTCCCCGTTCAAAGGTTCTCAACGGTTAGGACGCGGTTTCCATTCCAAGAAGTTGCAGTCCCGTTGTGAACTCGCAGCCCACTGGCCGCCACGAGGAGGACGACCACCTGACTGCAACCGTATCCCGAGCCGCCGACAAGCGTCGGGTGAAGGCCACCCATCGGACAAAATCGAACGTAGGTTCTTCAATACCGGACGTGACCGGCCCGGGGCCGCTCGCAGCGCCCGGCGCACCGCACGTCACACCGGCACCGTGAGTATCGTCACGGCGGAGGGCTGGCGCCGGTCGGCGCCCGATGGCGCCGCGCGGCCGATCCAGCGGCAGTGGGGCTCTTGTTCACCGCTGGATCAGCCGTTGACAACGCGTTCCCGCGCTCTGGGGACCCGGGCCCCCGGACCTAACGGGGCGCCGCCACGAGCCACCCTCGCACCCGGTGCGCAGGCTGGCCGACCGTCGCGCGGATCGCGTCCGCGTCCCGGCCGGTCTCGTGCGACGCGGCCACAGCGGAAGGTCCCGCAGGGGCGCCGTGCAAGCGGTGCGAACCCGAGGCCGAGGCCTCCGGTGCACGCGACACGTTTTCCCTCATCACCTTGTCATCCTCCCGTGCGCTCCAACCGTTTCCTTAGCGCGACGTTCGAGCACCCGCCGAGGTTGCCTCCGGGCCGGAGAGCATGCCTCTGATACGGTCCGCCTCCGGTGCCCCGATGACGACGAACATGGCCAGCGCCTCCTCCCGGCAGCCCCGGGCCCGCTCCGGCTGCCCGGCGACGTCCAGCACGTCCGCCAGCACCGCCAGCGCGGTCGCGTGCTGCCACGTGTCGGCGGTCCCCCGCAGCACGCTCACCGCACGCTCGGCGTACTCCAGCGCGCCGCTGGGCTCGCCGAGCCCCAACAGGGCCCGCGCGCTGGAGGCGTGCGCGGCGCCCTCCATGGGCGGATGGACGTCGGCGAAGTACCGGGCCGCCTCCGTGAAGTACGTCAACGACTCCCGGCAGGCGTGCGTCTGCAGGTAGATGGAGCCGGTCTGGAAGAGCGCGTAGCCCGTCGAGACGTCGTCCCCGAGAGCACGGCACAGGGCGAGTCCCGCCATGGTGCTCTCCAGCGCCTCCTCCGTCCGGCCCAGCACGAGCAGCGAGCGCGCCATGTTCTGCCGTGCGGCGGCCTCGGACGCCACGTCCTCGAACGCCCGGCTGACGTCCACCGCGCGCTCGTACAGCGCGATCGCCTCCGCGTCCCGGCCAAGGTCCGCATACGTCATGGCGAGCAGGTTGACGGCATCGGCCTGGGTCTCGTCGCCGCCCACCGACTCCGCAGCGCGGTGCGACCGTTCGGCCTCCTCCGCGGCGGCCTCTATCTGGTACGTCGCATAGAGGACGCGCGCCAAGGAGTGCCGCACCCGCGCCTCACTCCGTACGTCCCCACTCTCCACAGCCGCCGCAGCCGCATTGCGCGCGGCCGTGGACAGTTCGTCCGCATAGCGTTCGATGCCGGGCAGCGAGACAAGGTGGTCGAGCAGTTCGACCGCCAGCGTCAGCGGGGCGGCGACACCGCCGGCGCACGGAGGCCGAGTCAGCACCCGCCGGTTGAACACCGCGTCCACGCAGCTGCCCTCGTCGGCGATCCACCGGACACCGGCCTCCACGGAGTCGAACTCCCGGCCGGAGGACCGCGTAGGGGAAAGCCCGAGTTCTTCCACGGGGATGCGGCGCAGGCGACGCATCGAGGCGAGGTAGAAGTCGAGCAGGTGCACGAACCCCGCGTCGAGGTCGCCGCCTTCGGCCTCGTGCTGTTCCCGCGCATAGAGGCGCAGCAAGTCGTGATAGCGGTAGCGCCCCGGAGAAGAAGATTCCAGCATCGCGGCGTCCACCAGCGACTCCAGCACTTCCTCGGTGTCGGCCTCGTCCTGGCCCAGCAGCGCGGCGGCCGCGGCGGCCGACACGTCGGCACTGTCCAACAACGACAGCCGCCGGAAGGCATCCGCCTGCGCCGGGGACAACTGGTGGTAGCCGAGCTCGAACGCCGCACGCACCGCGAGATCGCCCACGGCCAGCTCGCCGAGGCGGCGCCGCTCGTCGGACAACCGGGCGGCGAGCGACCCGATGCGCCACCGCGGCCGGGACGCGAGCCGCGCTGCCGCTATACGCACCGCCAGAGGCAGGTATCCGCATAGCGACACCACCTCTATAGCCGCCGTGTGCTCCACGCCGAGACGTTCCTCGCCGACGATCCGCGTGAACATGTTCATCGCCTCGCCGGGATCCAGCACGTCCAGATCCGCGAACGTCGCCCCGGCCAGCCCGGTCAGCTTCGGACGGCTCGTCACCACGACCGCACACCCCGGGGCTCCGGGCAACAGAGGCCGTACCTGCGCCGCGTCCCGTGCGTTGTCCAGGACGATCAGCACCCGGCGACCGGCGAGCGCCGACCGGTACGCCGCGGCGCGCTCCTCCAGCCCGGTCGCCGTCTCCGCCTCCGATATCCCCAGACCGCGCAGGAACGCCGCGAGCACCGGCGCCGGATCTGCGGGCTCGGGGTCGCCTCCGCGCAGGTCCACATAGAGCTGCCCGTCCGGGAACTCCTCCCGCACCGAGTGCGCGAGGTGGATGGCGAGCGCCGTCTTCCCGACCCCGCCCAGCCCGGACAGCGCGCAGACCGCGACCGACTGCCCGACAGTGGTGGAGATGCGGGCCGCGAGCACGCGGGTCAGGTTCTCGCGTCCGGTGAAGTCGGCCGTGTCGGCGGGGAGCTGTGCGGGGATCGTGGCCGGCTTCTCCAGAGCGGCTCCAGAGGCGGCCTCGGCCGCCCTAGGGGCAATCTCAGTGCTGTCCGCAGCGGGACGCGCCAGAGATGGGTCGGCGCGCAGGATCCGCTGATGCAGTTCGCCGAGTTCGGCGCCCGGCTCGACTCCCAGTTCTCTGCGCAGGAGCCGTCGGGTGTCCGCGTAGACGCCGAGCGCTTCCGCCTGCCGTCCGGTCTGGTAGAGCGCGAGCATGAGCTGCGCACGCAGTCCCTCGCGCAGCGGGTGCTCAGCGGTGAGGACGGTGAGTTCGGAGACGGCGTCTCCCACCCGGCCCAACGCCAGGTCCAGGGAGATACGGCTCTCCTGGGCCGCAGTACGCCGTTCCAGCAGCGTCGCACGGAGCGACTCCGCATAAGGGCCCGGAATCCCGGCCAGCGGAGTACCGCGCCACAACGCCAACGCATCAGCGAGTTCCCCGCGCGCGCCCGCCACGTCTCCGGACATCCGCCGCTGCTCCGCGGTCGAGACGTGATCTTCGAAGGTGAACAGGTCGACGTGCGAACGCTCCGCACGTAGCGCGTAGCCGCCGGCTATGGACGCTAAGGCCTCCGCGCCGAAGACCTTACGGAGTCGGAACGCATAGGTGCGCACCGTCCCGAGCGCGCCCTCGGGCGGCTCGTCGCCCCACAGGCCCTCGATGAGTTCGTCGGCTGTCGCCACCCGACCGGCCCGTGACGCCAGCAGCGCCAGCACGGCCTGCTGTTGCGGGGACCCTACTTTGAGCTCCTCGGCTGGTTCTCCCGCGGCGCCCACTCGCAGCGCGCGGACCGGTCCGAGCAGCCCGTACTGCACCACCACTGACCAATCCCACCTCATGAACGTGGCCCCCGTGGCCGTGTCTTGCCGGGTCCCGCGGCAGTGTCGTGCCGCAGGCGAACTGTGGTCCACCGGTGGACTAGACCGCTCGGAGCCACCGAGCCACCATAGCGCGGGATTCCCCGGGCGCACCCGGGGTAGTCGTGGTTGTCACGTACGCGGTGACTGCCGACCGCCGGCAGCCACCGCGTGCGCTCACATCCAGGGGCGCTCCGGCGCGGTCGCGGCCGGATGCTCCGCGAGCGAGGCCAACGCCAGGTCGACGGCGGTGTCGAGCTGCGGATCGCGGCCGGCGTGGGCGTCGGCCGGGGTGAATTCGACCTCGACGGTCGGATCGCAGCCGTGGTTCTCCAAGCCGTAGCCGACCGACTCGAACCAGTTCATGTACTTGGGCTGCGTCACCAGGGTGCGGTCCAGCAGGCGGAACCGGGAGTCGATGCCGACCACCCCGCCCCACGTCCGCGTCCCGACGATGGGCACGCCCCGGTCCTTCAGGTACTGGTTGATGATGTCGCCGTCGGACCCGGAGTCCTCGTCGCAGACCGACACCAGCGGCCCGCGGACCGCCGCCTGCGGATAGGTGCGCGCCACCCGCCCGCGCGCCAGCCCCCACCCGACGACGCGGCGCATCAGCTGCTCCACGACCAGCGACGAGGTGTTCCCGCCGCCGTTGTTGCGGGTGTCGACGACCAGACCCTCGCAGACGGTCTGCGTCGCGAGGTCGCGATGGAACGCGGCCCAGCCCCGCACCCCTTGGTCGGGAAGGTGGACGTAGCCCAGACGACCGCCGGAACGCTCCCGCACATAAGCCCGCCGGTCGGCGACCCACGCCTGGTAGCGCAGCAGCCGCTCGTCCACGAGCGGGACGACCACCACGCGGCGGGGCCGGACCGTGCCCGAACCCTCGGCGGCGGCGTCGGCGTCGGCATCAGCGCCCTGGAACACCCGCGCATCGGACTCCGCGTCGCGCACCAGCAGCACCTCGGTCGGCTTGCCCGCCTTCCCGGCCAGCAGCGGTCCCGGCCCGAGGTCGGGGTCCACCGGCCGGCCGTCGATCGCGGCCACCACGTCGCCGATCCGGGCGCCGACCCCGGGCGCCTCGAACGGCGATCGCGCCTGCGCCACCGAGGCGTCGCCGGGCAGGATGCGGGTGATCCGCCAGCGTCCCTCGGAGTCGGGCTCCAGGTCGGCCCCGAGCCGGCCCTGTCTGCGGGCCGGATCGAAGCCGTTGCCCGTCGGGATGACGTAGGCGTGCGAGGTGCCCAGCTCGCCCTGCATCTCCCAGAGCAGGTCCACCAGGTCGTCCTGGGTGGCCACGGCCTCGACCAGCGGCGCGTACCGCTCCCACACCCCGGTCCAGTCGATCCCGCCGAGGTCCTCGCGCCAGTAGAAGTCGCGCTGCAGCAGCCAGGCCTCGCGCAGTTCCTGGCGCCGCTCGGCGACCGGGTCCACGGTGACCCGGATCCGGTCCAGGTCCAGCGGCTCCCGGTCGCCGTTGTCGCCCCGGGCGTCGGAGGGCTGCTGCCGCAGCGCGCCGCCGTCGCTGACCAGCACCCGGCTGCCGTCGCCGGTGACGTCGAAGGAGGTCGCCTCGTCGGCGAGGGTCAGCACGTCGCGTTTGGTGAAGTCATACCGCCGCAGCCGGGGCTTGTCGGCCTCGTCCGAGGGGTCCGCCAGGCTGTCTCCGAGCGCGCCGTGCTTGAAGCTCTCCAGCCACAGCACGCCGCCCTTCGCCGCGCGCAGTCCGTAGTAGTTGCCGGTCGGCACCGGGAAGGGCACGATCCGGCCTGCGATGCCCTCGACGTCGACCCGGGTACGCGGCGCTCGGGGTGCGTCCGCTTTAGAGCCGCCGGAATCCTCGGTGCTGTCCTTAGTGCTGCCGTCGGTGTTGTCGGCGTTGTCGGTGTCGTTCTCGTCGTCGGAGTCCCGGTCGTCGGAGTCCGGCTTCGTCTCCTCTTTGATCGGCCGCCCCAACAACGACGGCGCGAACGGAGAGGGCTCGTCGGCCGCCAGCGGCACCAGATACGGCCGATCCCCGGGGACGAAGTAGAGGTCGAACACCTCGTCCGCGTAATAGGGGTCGTAGGTCCGGCTGGACAAGAACGCCAGATGCTTGCCGTCCAGCGTGAACGCCGGACTCCAGTCCAGGAACCGGCCGTCGGTCACGTCGACCGGTGTCAGCGTCGCCACGTCGGCGAGCCGGATCCGGCGCGGCCGGGCCGACGACGTCCCCTCGGCCCAGGCCAGCCACCGCGAGTCCGGCGAGAACACCGGGTCCTCGGCCAGCGTCCCCCAGGCGTTGTGAGAGCCGCCGACCGCGGTCCGGGCCGTCCCGCTCTCGACCTCGACCACCAGCAGCCGGTTGTCCTCGGTGGAGACGGCCAGGTGCGCACCGTCCGGCGAGGCCACCAGATCCGCGACCCGCGTCACCTCGCCGGTCAGGATCCTGCGGACCTCGCCCTCTCCGTCGACCGGCCCGATCTCGATCGACCACTCCCCGCCGGCGTCGGTCACCCACGCCGCCGACCCGGTCTCGCCGAGCACCACCGGTATCCGTGCCCGGACTCCCGGCGTCACCGCGAGCGCCCGCGCCGGACCGTCCTTGGCGGCCAGCCAGTGCACGGTGCCGCGCACGGAGACCGCGATGGCCCGACCGGTCCGGTCGGCCGCGAACCCGCCCAGGTTCTTCGAGGCCTGGACCGGATGCTCGGTGCGGCCTATTCGGGCCCCGGCCAGCCGCACGTCCAGCGGCCGCGCCCCGCCGTCAGGCCCGTCAGGCCCGTCAGACCCGTCGAGCCCGTCCAACAGCCACAACCGGCCGTTCCGCATGAACACCACGCGCGTACCGTCGCTGGAGGCGTGCCGCGCGAAGTACCCCGACGGCTGGTCGGTGTGCTGACGCAGATCGGAGCCGTCCGGCAGACAGGAGTAGAGCTCCGACACTCCCCCGGCGTCGGACAGGAACGCCGCGCGGTCCCCGACCCACATCGGCGTGTCGATGTTGCCCTCGTGCCCGCGCAGGATCCGCTGGAAGTCGCCCGAGCCGTCCGCGTCGACCCACAGCTTGCCCGCGCCGCCGCCCCGATAGCGCTTCCACCACGACGCGTCGTGCGAGACCCCGCGCCGCGTCATGACCGCGCCGCCGGGTCCGTGGACCGCGAGCGCCTGCAGGGTGCCGTAGGGCAGCGGGACCGGGAGGCCGCCGGCGGCCGGGATCGTATAAGCACGCACGTCCCCGCGCGCCGGCAACAGACCGCGGGCCACGATCACCTCGTCGGCCGACGCCCAGCCGAGCACCGTGGTGCGGTGGTCGGCCCAGTACGTCAGCCGCTTCGGGGTGCCGCCGTCCACCGGCGCCGCGTACACCTCCGGCGCCCCGTCACGCTGCCGCGCCCACGCCAGAAGCGCGCCGTCCGGCGACAGCCTCGGGTGCTTGGCCGGCTGCCAGTCCGACGTGAACCGGGCGGCGCGCACCGGGCCGCCCGCGTCGGCGGGCAGCTCGGCGATCCAGACGTCGTCTTCGGCGACGAACGTCAGCAGGTCTCCCGCCAGGTGCGGGAACCGCAGATACGAGGACTGAGTCATCAGTGCTCGTACACTCCCGGCACCGACGGCGGGGCCGCCGGCGGTTCCTTGGCCAGCGCGTCCAGCGCGATCTCGATCGCCTTGTCCAGCTGCGGATCGCGCTCGGCGACGAAGTCCTGCGGCCGGAAGTCGACGGGCACCGTCGGCTCGCAGCCGTGGTTCTCCAGGCCGTAGAGCCCGACGGAGTTGAAGGCCAGCGCGTAGCGCGGCTGCGTCACGAACGTGCCGTCCACCAGGTAGAAGCAGTCGTCCATGCCGATGACGCCACCCCAGGTGCGCGCGCCGACCACGGTCACCCCGTTGTCCTTGAACGCCTGGTTGATGATGTCGCCGTCGCTGCCGGCCTCCTCGTCGCACACCGAGACCAGCGGCCCGGTCGGCGCGTAGGGCGGATAGGTGTCGGGCAGCTCCCCGCGGGCGAAGTCCCACGCGATCGGCTTGCGCAGCAGCCGCTCCACCACCAGGGCGGAGGTGAGGCCGCCGCGGTTGCCGCGGGTGTCGACGACCAGGCCGTCCTTCACCACCTGCGCGCCCAGGTCCCGGTGGAACTCGGCCCAGCCCGGCTCGGCCTGGTCGGGCAGGTGGACGTAGCCCAGCCGGCCGCCGGACTTCTCCAGCACGTACGCCCGGCGGTCGGTGACCCAGGCCCGGTAGCGCAGCGGGATCTCGTCGGCGATCGGGACCACGACCACGGCCCGCCTGGTCCCGGACTGGTTCTCCAGGACCAGCTCGGTCGGCTGGCCGGCCTTGCCCGCCAGCAGCGCGGCAGGACCGACGCGCGCCGGGACGGCGACGCCGTCGACCGCCGTGATCGCGTCGCCGACCCGGGCCGCGATGCCCGGCGCCAGCAGCGGCGAGCGGGCCGCGGGCACGGAGCTGTCGCCCGGCAGGATCCTGACGACGCGCCAGACCCCGTTCTCGTCCGGAGCCAGGTCGGCGCCGAGCAGGCCCTGCTGCCGCGAGTCCTCGCGCGAGGTCTTCGGCGGGTCGACGTAGGCGTGCGAGGTCCGCAGCTCGCCCTGCAGTTCCCACAGCAGGTCCACGAAGTCGTCGTCGGTCGCGGTGGCGGCGACCAGCGGCGCGTAGCGGTCGCGGACCGCGTCCCAGTCCAGGCCGTCCAGGGACGGCTTGATGTAGTTCTCGACCTGAAGGCGCCAGGCGTCCAGGAAGGCCTGCGTGCGCTCGGCCTTGGGAAGCACCGAAAGCCGGATCCGGGACAGGTCCACGGCTTCCGGCTTGGCGTCGTCGTCGGCCTTGTCGGCCGGACGCGCCGACAGCGCGTCGTGGTCGGTGACGACCAGGCGCGCGCCGTCGCCGGAGACCGCGTAGCCGTCGAGCTCCTCGATCAGCGTCTGCTCCTCGCGCTTGCCGAGGTCGAAGCGCACCAGGGCCGGGCGCGGCTGGTCCTTGCCGGAGCCGGCCAGGTGGGTGCCGAGCGCGCCGGTGATCGGCTTGGCCAGCCAGACGACGCCGCCCTTGACGGCCGCGAGCTCGGCGTAGGTGCCGGAGGCGACCGGGAACGGGACGGCGCGGGTGGTGATGCCGAAGGCGTCGATCACGGTCGCCGGCGGTGCGTCGGCGTCGGTGTTGGTGTCGGCATCAGCATTCTTCTTGGCGTCCTCGCCGTCCTCGCCCTCCACCGGGCGTCCGCCGAGTTCGGGGTCGAACGGCGAGGGCTCGGTCTCGGCCAGCGGCACCAGGTAGGGCCGGGTCGAGGGCAGGAAGGAGAGGTCGAAGTACATGTCCTCTTCGTAGGAGTCCAGCGTCCGCGCCGACAGGAACGCCAGGTGCTTGCCGTCGAGGGTGAACACCGGGTTCCAGTCCCGGAACCGGGGTTCGGTGATGTCGACGGTGTCCAGGGTCTCGACGTCGGCGACGCGGATCTGCCAGGCGTCCGGGATGTCCGAACGCTGACTCCAGGCCAGCCACTTCGAGTCCGGCGAGAAGGCCGGATCCGAGACGAAGTTCACGCCCCAGCGCGGCATCGCGCGAAACGCGCCCTCGCCGTCGGCGACGACCCGCAGCGTACCGGCGTCGACGTCGACCAGCAGCAGCTTGTTGTCGCGGGTGGCGGCGGCCAGGTGCTTGCCGTCCGGGGCCGCGACGAGCTCGTTGACGTACCCGAACTCGCCGGTCAGGATGCTGCGGCGGGCCGAGCCGTCCACGGCGGCGATCTCGATCGAGTACGGGCCGCCGGCGTCGCTGATCCACGCCGCCCGCCCGGTCTGGCCGAGCACGACCGGCAGCCGGCCGCGCGTGCCCTCCTCGGCGCCGAGGCTGCGCGCCGGGCCGTCCTTGTGCGTCAGCCAGTGCACCGTGCCGCGGACCTCGACGGCGCTGGCGCGGCCGGTGCGGTCCGGGGAGACGGCACCGAGGTGCTTCGCGGCGTCGATCGGGCGCCGGGTGGTGGCGGTGCGGGCGCCGGGCAGGCGGATGTCGAGCGCGCGCGGGTCGTCTTCGAGGTCTTCCATGACCCACAGCCGGCCGGCGCGCTGGAAGACGATGCGGACGCCGTCGGTCATCGCGTTGCGCAGGTAGTAGCCGCCCTCGCCGGTGGTGTGGCGGCGCAGGTCGGTGCCGTCGGGCAGCGCGGAGTAGAGCTCGGCGACGCCGTCCTGGTGGTCGGAGTGGAAGACCACCCGGCCGTCGAACCACATCGGGTCGCCGAGGTTGCCGTCGAGGTCGGCCAGGAAGCGCTCGAACTCGCCGGTGCCCTCGCGGTCGATCCACAGCTGTCCGGTCGCGCCGCCGCGGTAGCCCTTCCACAGCCAGGAGTTGCCGGCGTAGAAGCGGCTCAGGACAACGGGACTGCCTTCGGCCCCGGGCTCGGCGACCGCCAGGCTCTTGAGGTTGCCGTAGGGCAGCCGGGCGGGCTGGCCGCCCTCGAAGGGCACCGTGTGCGCGAAGTTGTAGAAGCGGTGGCCGTGCCCGCCCCAGCCGCGCACGATCACCTCGTCGGGCGAGGCCCAGCCGATGGCCTCGGTGCGGGCGTGGCCCCAGTACGTGAGGCGGTTGGTCTCCCCGCCGTCCACCGGCAGCGCGAAGGCCTCGACGACACCCTCCCGCGCGGAGGTCCACGCCACCCGCGAGCCGTCCGGGGACAGCAGCGGCCGTTTGACCGGGACGCGGTCCGAGGTGACCCGCCACGCTCGGGCCGAGGCGGCGAAGCCGGGCAGGTCGGTGAGCCACACGTCGTCGTCGGCGACGAAGGTCAAAGTAGATCCGGACAGATGCGGGTAACGGAGGTACGTCGTCGTCTGCGTCACCTGTCGAACGTAGGCCAAAGCGTTCCGACTGTGCCACTGATTAGGGACGATGGGGCCGTTTCGTCCAGAACGGCGGCGGCCCCGGCACTGAGCCGGGGTCGCCGCCGTTCATTCAGCCGAACGCGCTCCTAGTAGTCGAAGCCGTGGTGGCAGTGGTGCCAGAAGCCGTGCCAGCCGTCGTCCCAGCCCCCCTGCCAGCCGCCGACGCTGACCACCACGGCCTCCCCGTTGCCGACCACGTTGTGGTTCCCCACGACGTTGCCGGCCCCCTGCGTCACGTTGCCGCCGGTCCCCTGCACGACGTTGCCGGTACCGACCCCGCTGTTGCCCGAGGTCGAACCCGACGTGGTGCCGATGGTGGTGCCGGACGAGTTGACGTCGGCGCTCGCAGCGCCGGCGCCGGCCAGGATCAGGGCGGCGACCGTCGCGGTCGTCGCCAGGGTCTTGGTCACAAAAGACATGCAGTCCTCCGTGTGGTGTGTGAAGCCCCCCTTCAGGGCCCGCACTGCGATTCTCACACCGCAGAGCGGGCCATAAGCGGATCATCACACTGAAACCCCCGAAACGGGTCTCCTGCCGACACGAAGGGCTTCGGCGGGCCGGACAATCCCGGATCCGTGAACCGGTGTTGTCCGAAAGCTGATACTTTCCCGCTAGCTCCGGGCCAGGCACCTCAGACGTCGGTCAGGCGTTCGCCAGGCGTTCGCCGGGAACCCGAGGTTCACGCTGCCGGGCTGAGCGATCACCGTTGCTGGATCGCCGCCGACCGGCGCATCATTTTGCTCACGGTGTTTCGTAAGACACGAAGCAACGAGGCTGCCGAAGTCCTCCGCGCCAAAAGGGCCATAACCCGGTGCCAGACCGAGCAGCACACCGTCGACGAGGAGGAAGTCGCGTGACAAGCCGCAAGACGCTCTCCGATCTTCGGGAAGAGAACGCTGCGAACCCCGAATTCCAGGCCGCCTACGCAGAGGCGCGACTGCGCTTCGAGCTCGGTGAGGCGGTCCGGACGCGCCGCGAAGAGCTCGGGTGGAGTCAGAGCGAGCTCGCCGAGCGCGCGGGTATGCGGCAGCCCGCGGTCGCTCGCTTCGAAGCCGGCGGGACCACGCCCACGCTGCCCGTCTTGGAGCGCATCGCCGTCGCGCTCGGCCTGCGATTGTCGGTCGAGTTGAAGGCGGTCCCCGGGGCCGCGGCCGTCAAGGTCCGGCCGACGCGCTCCGGCGCGAACGGCTCGAACGGCTCGAACGGTTCGAACGGTTCGAAGGGCAAGGCGGCCGACTGAGGTCCGGCGTCGGCTTCCACGCTGCGAGCAGCGCGGAAGCCGACGCCGGGCGCCGAGTGCGTCAGGCGTTCGTCGGGAATCCGAGGTTCACGCCGCCGTGGCTGGGGTCCAGCCAGCGCTGCGTGACCGCCTTGGTGCGGGTGAAGAAGTGCACGCCGTGCGGGCCGTAGGCGTGGGTGTCGCCGAACAGGGAGGCCTTCCAGCCGCCGAAGGAGTGGTACGCCACCGGGACCGGGATCGGGACGTTCACGCCGACCATGCCGACCTCGACCTGGTCGCGGAAGCGGGCCGCGGCGCCGCCGTCGTTGGTGAACACCGCCACGCCGTTGCCGTAGGGGTTGCTGTTCACCAGGGCCAGGGCCTGGTCGTAGGACGGGGCTCGGACCACGGACAGGACCGGGCCGAAGATCTCGTCGGTGTAGATGCTCATCGAGGAGGTGACCTTGTCGAACAGGGTCGGGCCGAGCCAGAAGCCGTCCTTGGTGTCGATGCCGGCCTCGGCGCCGCCGATCGAGTGGCCGCGGCCGTCCACCACCAGCTCCGCGCCCGCGGTGACGCCGGCGTCGAGGTAGGAGGTGACCTTGTCGCGGTGTACGCCGGTGACCAGCGGGCCCATCTCGCTGTCCGGCAGGCAGCCCGGGCCGACCTTCAGCTTGGCCATGCGCTCGGTGATCTTGGCGACCAGCTCGTCGCCGATCGGGTCCACCGCGACCAGGACCGAGACGGCCATGCAGCGCTCGCCGGCGGCGCCGAAGCCGGCCGAGACCGCGGCGTCGGCGGCCAGGTCCAGGTCTGCGTCCGGCAGCACCACCATGTGGTTCTTCGCACCGCCCAGGGCCTGCACGCGCTTGCCGTAGCGGGTGCCGTTCTCGTAGACGTAGCGGGCGATCGGCGTGGAGCCGACGAAGGACACCGCTTGGATGTCGGGGTGCTCCAGCAGCCGGTCCACGGCCACCTTGTCGCCGTGCACGACGTTGAACACGCCGTCGGGCAGCCCCGCGCGCTTCCACAGCTCGGCCAGGAACACCGACGCCGACGGGTCCTTCTCCGACGGCTTGAGCACCACCGTGTTCCCGGCCGCGACGGCGATCGGGAAGAACCACATCGGGACCATGGCCGGGAAGTTGAACGGCGAGATGATCGCCACCGGGCCCAGCGGCTGGTGCAGCGAGTACACCTCGACGCCGGTCGAGGCGGACTCGGAGAACCCGCCCTTGAGGATCGACCCGATCCCGCAGGCGAACTCCACGACCTCCAGCCCGCGCGCCACCTCGCCGAGCGCGTCGGAGTGCACCTTGCCGTGCTCGGAGACGATGAGCGCGGCCAGCTCGTCCTTGTGCTGGTTCAGCAGCTCGCGGAACGCGAACAGCACCGTCGTGCGCTTGGCCACCGACGCCGCCCGCCAGCCGGGGAAGGCCGCCGCAGCCGCGGCCACCGCGTCGTCGACCTCCTTCACCGCCGCGAAGTCCACCGACCCGGTGACGGCGCCGGTGGCCGGGTCGTGCAGGTCGCCGTGGCGGGCTGCGGAACCCTCCCACGCGCGGCCGTCGATCCAGTGGGTGACGTGCTTGGTCATGGCGTTCCTTAGAGGCTTGGAGGCTGGCTGGGATGGATTCCGACGATGGTGTTGAGTCTGCGACCGCCGTCCCGGTCCGACAACGCTCAAGCTGTCAGGCGATCCGGCAAAAAGGCTGACAGCTTGGCGGATCGGGTCCGGCCAAACGGGTTTTGGCCGAAGCGATGAGTTCGGGCGGCGCCGCCGGTATGTATTCGCGACCGACCTCCAAGCAAGGGAGACACCCATGTCAGACAACCGTGACGCGGACAAGGCAGCGATCCAGGCGGTCCTGACCGCTTCCTACCAGGCATGGCAGGACGGCGACGCCGAAGGCATGGTCGCCGACTACACGCCGGACGCCACCGCCATCATGACCGGCTCGCTGCGCGACAGCCGCGAGGTGATCCGCGAGAACATGGCCCTGGCCTTCGGAGGCCCGCTCAAGGACACCTCGACCTCCAACAAGCAACTGAGCCTCCGTTTCCTCGGTCCGGACGCCGCGATCGCGATCAGCGAGTCCGGCATCCTGTTCGGCGGCGAGACCGAGGTCCCGGACGCCCGCAAGGTGAACGCCACCTGGGTCTTCGAGAAGCGGGACGGCCGCTGGCTGATCGCGGCCTACCACAACAGCCCGGTGTTCGCGGCTGCCCAGTGACCTGAACCGCCGCGTGGCGCCCCGGCCGCACCAGCCGTACTGGCCGCAGCGGGGCGCCACGCGCTGTCAGGAGTCGAATCCCATCCCGAACCGGTCCAGCGTCCGCAGCCACAGGTTCCGCCGGCCGCCGTTCTGGTCGGCGCGCCCCAGGGCGTCGGCGGTCACCGTGATCCCGAACCACTTCAACGGCTCCGGCGGGAACGGCACCGGCTTGCTGCGCACCATCTTCAGCGCCGTGCGCTCGGTCTCCTCACCGGCGAGCAGGTCGAGCATCACGTCGGCGCCGAACCGCGTCGCCCCGACACCGAGCCCGGTGTACCCGGCCGCGTAGGCGACCGCGCCGCCGTGGGCCGTGCCGAAGAACGCGCAGAACCGCGAGCAGGTGTCGATGACGCCGCCCCACTTGTGCGCGAACTTCAGCCCCTCCAGCTGCGGGAAGGTCTCGAAGAAGTGCCCGGCCAGCTTGTCGAAGGTCTCCGGCCGCTGGTCCAGCCGCGAGGAGATCCTCGAGCCGAAGTGGTAGACCGCGTCGTAGCCGCCCCACAGGATCCGGTTGTCCGCGGACAGGCGGTAGTAGTGGAAGTGGTTCGCCGAGTCGCCGACGCCCTGCCGGTTCTCCCAGCCGATGGCCGCCATCTGCGCCTCCGACAGCGGCTCGGTCATCAGCGCGTAGTCGTAGACCGGGACGATGAACGACCGCACCCGCCTGAGCAGACTCGGGAACGCGTTCGTCGCCAGCGCCACCTTCGGCGCCACGGCCTCGCCGTGGTCGGTCGCCACGCGCATCAATCGGTCGGCGCGTTCCAGCACCGACACCGGTGACTTCTCGTAGATGCGGACGCCGAGCTGCAAGCAGGCGTCCCGCAGTCCGAAGGCCAGCCGCGCCGGATCGACCATCGCGCAGCCGGTCTTGTCCCACAGTCCGGCGTGGTAGGTCGGCGAGGCGAGCTGCGCCTGGACCGCGTCGCGGTCGAGGAACACCACGTCCTCCGACGTCTGGACCGAAGCCAGGTCCTCGGCCTGCCATTCGGCGGTCGCCACCGCGAGTTCGCCGGAGCGGCGGAAGTCGCACTCGATGCCGTACCGCTTCAGCGCGGCCTCGATCTGGTCGAGGTTCTCGTGGCCGAGCCGCTCCAGGGTGGCCATCTCGTCGGGCCACCGCGACTCGCCGTTGTCGTAGCCGTGGGTCAGCGAGGAGGAGCAGAACCCGCCGTTGCGCCCGGAGGCGGCCCAGCCGATCCGGTTGGCCTCCAGCAGCACCACGTCCCGGCCCGGGTCGCGTTCCTTGGCCAGCAGCGCGGTCCACAGGCCCGAGTAGCCGCCGCCGACCACGACGAGATCGGCGGCGGTCCGGCCGGCCAACGCGTCAAGGGCTCCGGGGCGGTCGCGGGTGTCGAGCCAGTAGGGAGTCGGGGACGCGTCGGCCAGCAGATGGTCGTACTTCATGGTGCAGTGGCACCCTCTCGCAAACGGAAGGGGGCGCCGACACGACGCCCCCTATGGATGGATTGTACTGATTAACAGTGCTCTATGACTCTTAGCGAGCCTTAGAAGTCTTCAGCCACTTCGGCACCTCGGCCACCGCGATCCCGGCCAGCGTGACGATGAGCATCAGCGAGCCGATCACGTTGACCTGCGGCGGGATGCCCTTCTGCACGGCGTTCCAGATCCAGTACGGGAAGGTCACCGAGTTGCCCGCGGTCATCTCCGTGATGATGAAGTCGTCGAAGCTCAGCGCGAACGACAGCAGCGCCGCCGCCCCGATCCCCGGCGCCACCAACGGGAACGTCACCCGCCAGAAGGTCTGCCACGGCGTGGCGTACAGGTCCTGCGCCGCCTTCTCCAGCATCGGGTCCATGCCGTTGAGCCGGGACTTCACCGTGATCACCACGTAGCTGACGCAGAACATGATGTGCGCGATGAGGATCGACTTGAAGCCGAGGAAGTCCACGCCGAAGGTGTTCAGGAACAACGCCAGAAGCGTGGTGCCCATGACGATCTCGGGTGCCGCCATCGGCAGGAACAGCACGCTGTTGACGAACCCGCGGCCCTTGAAGCTGTGCCGCACGATCGCGAACGCGATCATCGTGCCCAGGATCGTCGCGACCAGCGTGGCCAGCAGCGCGATCTCCAGCGAGAGCATCAGCGGGTCGTGCAGGATGCCGTCGTCGAGCGGGTTCTTCCACGCGTCGAAGGAGAACTTCTCCCACTTCACGTTGTACTTGCCGGACGGCTTGTTGAACGACATCCACACGACGACGAAGTTCGGGACCAGCAGGAAGAAGAAGATCAGGAAAGCGACGATCGCGATGACGTGCTTGCGGAACCAATTGATGACAGCCATCAGACGATCTCCTCCGTCCCGGCCTTCTTGATGTACGCCAGGGTGATCACCAGCGTGCCGACCATCAGCATCACCGACAGGGCCGCGCCATAGGGGATGTTGCCGCCGGTGCCGATCATCTGCTGCTCGATCACGGTGCCGATGACCTTCGTCTTCGGCCCGCCGAGCATCACGGCGTTGGTGTAGTCGCCGACCGCCGGGATGAACGTCAGCAGCGTGCCGCCTACGATGCCGGGCAGCGCCAGCGGGAACGTCACCTTGCGGAACGTGGCCCACGCCGAGGCGTACAGGTCCTGGCCGGCCTCGTGCAGCCGCGGGTCGATCTTCTCCATCGCGGTGTAGATCGGCAGCACCGTGAACGGCAGGAAGTTGTAGACCATGCCGCAGACCACCGAGAAGGGCGTCTGCAGCACGCTGTTGCTGGAGTACGTCCAGCCCATCCCGCTCAGCAGCGGCGTGATGTGCAGCGTGTTCATCGTGTGCACCACCCAGCCGTCGTCGGCCAGGATCGTCTTCCAGGCCAGCGTGCGGATCAGGTAGCTGGTGAAGAACGGCGCGACCACCAGGGCCATCAGCAGGTTCTTCCAGCGCCCGGCCTTGAAGGCGATGAAGTAGGCCAGCGGGAGCGCCAGGATCAGGCAGAACACGGTGCACATCACCGAGTACTCCAGCGACCGGATGATCTGCTGGTGCCACTGGCTCCAGACGTCGCCGAAGTTGGCCCAGCGCCAGCTGAGCACGAACCCGGTGTCCATGTCGCCGGTCTCGACCGAGGTCGAGACGATCGACCACATCGGCACGATGAAGAAGACGACCAGCCAGATGATGCCCGGCGCCAGCAGCAGGTAGGGCAGACTCGCCCGGCGCCGCAGCACTCGCTTGTCAGCCCGCCGTTCGGCGTCGGTGACGCCGGGGACCAGTTCGTCGACGACCTCGGCGGCCGCGGGAGGCGCGGTCACGAGGCGGCCTCCAGGTCCGCCTCCGCGCCGGCGTCGATGTCCTGCTTGCCGTCCAGGCCGAAGCCCTGCGACGGGTCCCAGGACACGACGACCTCCGAGCCCGGGCGGAAGATCTGCGCGCCGTCGTTCTGCACGAACACGCCGAGCTCGTCGCAACCGTTTGCCTTGACGATGTACTGCGTGGACACGCCGACGAAGCTGGTGTCGACCACCACGCCGCCGGTGAGCACGTTGCGGCCGTCCGGCACCTCCTCGGCGGAGGCGTGGATCGACACCTTCTCCGGTCGTACCCCGACGATGACCTCCTCGCCGGAGGCGTGGTTGCGCGCGGCCGGGATGAGCACGCGGGTGCCGTCCTCCAGCACGCACTGGACGTGCTCCCCGACCGTCCCGGACGTCTTGCCGGGCAACAGGTTCGACTGCCCGAGGAAGTTCGCCACGAAAGTCGTCTTCGGGTTCTCGTACAAGTCGGTCGGCGAGCCGAGCTGCTCGACCCGGCCGTGGTTCATCACCGCGATGGTGTCGGCCATGGTCATGGCCTCCTCCTGGTCGTGCGTGACGTGCACGAAGGTCAGGCCCACCTCGGTCTGGATGCGCTTGAGCTCGATCTGCATCTGCCGGCGCAGCTTCAGGTCCAGCGCGCCCAGCGGCTCGTCCAGCAGCAGCACCTGCGGCTGGTTGATCAGCGCCCGGCCGAGCGCGACGCGCTGCTGCTGGCCGCCGGAGAGCTGGTTGGGCTTGCGCGCGCCGATGTGCGAGAGCTCGATCAGGTCGAGCATGTCCTGCACGGGCTTGCGGACGTCCTTGACGCCGCGCCGCTTGAGGCCGAAGGCGATGTTGTCCGCGATGGTCAGGTGCGGGAACAGCGCGTAGTTCTGGAAGACCGTGTTCACCGGGCGCTTGTAGGGCCGCAGCCGGGTGATGTCGTGGTCGCCGATCAGGACGCGGCCGGCGGTCGGCTCCTCCAGACCCGACACCATGCGCAGCGTCGTGGTCTTGCCGCAGCCGGACGCGCCGAGCAGCGCGAAGAACGAGCCCTGCGGGATCGTCAGTGTCAGATCCTGCACAGCGGCGAAGTCGCCGAAGCGCTTGGTGACGTTCACCAGCCTCAGGTCTCCGGCCACGCCGCCGGCGGCCAGGGTGTCTGTGTTCTTGCTCATCTACCGCTGCCTGCCTGTCATGCCATCGGGGAGGGGATTCGGAAGGGGGAGGGAGAGGACCGGCATCAGCCGGTGACGTCCTTGAACTGCGAGACGTACTTGTCGAGGGTCTTCAGGTCCAGGTTCTGGAACTCGTGGGCCTTGGCCTTGGTGGCCGCGTCCGGGAAGATCAGCTGGTTCTGCAGCGCGGCCTTGTCGATGTCCTGCATCGCGGTGTCCGCGCCCTGCATCGAGGGGATGTAGCTGATGTAGTCGTCCAGCGCGGCGCCGACCTTGGGCTCGAGCATGTAGTTCATGAACTTCTCGGCGTTGGTCTTGTGGGAGGCCATGGCCGGGATGCACATGTTGTCGGTGAACCAGAGCATGCCCTCCTGGGGCACCACCCAGACGATGTTCGGGTCGCCGATCTGCGCGATGTCGCCGGAGTACGCCATGCACATGGCGTAGTTCCCGTTGGTCAGGTCGTTGATGTAGTCGTTGCCGGTGAACTGCCGGATCTGGTTGTTGTCGCGGGCCTTCTGGATGTAGGCCACGGCGGCGCTGAACTGGTCGTCGGTGAACTTCGCCGGGTCGGCCCCGGTGGCCAGCAGGCCGAAGCCGACGCCGTCCTCCATCTCGGAGAAGTAGCCGACCTTCCCCTTGTACTTGGTGTCGGTCATCATGTCCTTGATGGACAGCTGCTGCGCCTGGGCCGCGGTCAGGCCCGCGGACTTCAGGTTGACGCCCATCAGGGTGAAGCCCAGCGCCCACGGCACGGTGTGCTTGCGGTTCGGGTCGTACGCCGGGTTGGCCGCCTCGGGCAGCAGGTCCTTGAAGTTCGGGATGTTCGCCAGGTTCAGCGGCTCCAGGTAGCCCATCTGCCGGAGCTTGCCGATCATCCAGTCCGAGAGCACCATCAGGTCCCGGCCGGTGTCCTGGCCGGCGGCCAGCTGCTGGTGGATCTTGGCGAAGAAGTCGTCGTTGGAGTTGACGTCCTCGGTGTAGTTGACCGTGATCCCGGTCTCGGCCTTGAAGTTGTCCAGCGTCGGCCGCTTGTTCTTGTCGTTGGGGTCGACGTCGATGTAGGACACCCAGTTGGAGAAGTTGACGATCTTCTCGGCGTCGGACTTGTCGACGCCCGCCTTGCCCTCGGACGGGACGGCCGAAGACGAGCCCGAGCCCGCGCCGGCGCCGGAGGAGGCGGCCTTGGTCTTCGTGGCGCACGCGCCGAGCAGGCCGGCCGCGCCCACACCGAGGCCGGCGGCCAGGAAGCCCCGGCGCGAGGCCGCGCCGCCGAGCTGGCGCTTGAAGGCCTCGGGAAAACGGCCGGCAGCGTCGAGGAACTCGTCGCGGGCCCGGGATATGTCGTTCATGCGATGGTCCGTCCTATCACCTGTGGGGCTGGAATGCGGCGGTTGGTGCGGTGGCAGGTGTTTCAGAGCTCGAAGATGGTCCGGTGCCAGGGCTTGCGGGCCACTCCGGTGAGGTCGTGCATGGTGTGCTTGACCTGCGTGTACTCCTCGAAGGAGTAGGACGACATGTCCTTGCCGAACCCGGAGGCCTTGTAGCCCCCGTGCGGCATCTCGCTGATGATCGGGATGTGGTCGTTGACCCACACGCAGCCGGCGGCGATCTCCCGCACGGCGCGCAGCGCGCGGTGGTGGTCCCGGGTCCACGCCGAGGCGGCCAGGCCGTAGGGCGTGTCGTTGGCCAGCTCGAAGGCCTGCTCGTCGGTGTCGAACGGCAGCGCCGCGAGCACCGGCCCGAAGACCTCGTCGCGCACGATCTCGGAGTCCTGCGCGACCCCGGTGACCAGGGTCGGCCGGTAGTACGCACCGGAGGCCAGCGCGCCGCCGGGGGCTTCGCCGCCGACCACGATGTTCGCGCCGTAGGCCCGGGCGCGGTCCACGAAGCCGGCCACGCTGTCGCGCTGCTTGTAAGAGACGAGAGGACCGAGGTCGGTCGCGGTGTCGAACGGGTCGCCGAGCTTCACCTGCGCGTAGAGGTCCGCGACCCCGGCCACGAACTCGTCGAAACGGCTGCGGTGCACGTATGCGCGGGTCGCCGCGGTGCAGTCCTGGCCGGTGTTGATCAGGGAGCCGGCGACGGCGCCGTGGATCGCGGCCTCCAGGTCGGCGTCGTCGAACACGACGAAGGGGGCCTTGCCGCCGAGTTCCAGGTGCACGCGCTTGACGGTGCGGGAGGCGAGCTCCATGACCCGCTTGCCGACCGGGGTGGAGCCGGTGAAGGACACCATCCGCACGTCCGGGTGCGTCATCAGCGCCTCGCCGGCCACCGGGCCGGTGCCGACGATCACGTTGACCACGCCGTCCGGGATCCCGGCGTCGGTACAGGCCTGCGCGAACAGCAGCGCGGTCAGCGGCGTGATCTCGGCGGGCTTGAGCACGATGGTGTTGCCGGCCGCGATCGCCGGCAGGATCTTCCAGGCCGCCATCTGCAGCGGGTAGTTCCACGGTGCGATCGAGGCGACCACGCCGATCGGCTCGCGCCGGACGGCGCTGGTGTGGTCGGCGGAGTACTCGCCCGCGGCCTTGCCCTCCAGGTGGCGCGCGGCACCGGCGAAGAACGCGGTGTTGTCCACGGTGCCGGGGACGTCGAAGCCGGTGGACAGCCGGATCGGCTTGCCGGTCTGGCGCGACTCGGTCTCGGCGAACTCCTGCGAGCGCTCGTCGAGCAGCTGCGCGAGCCGGTGCAGCGCCGCCGAGCGCTCGGCCGGGGTGGCCCTGCTCCATTCGGGGTACGCCCGCTTGGCCGCGTCCACGGCCGCGCCGGCGTCGCTCGCGTCACCGAGTACGAGGTCGGCGACTACGGAGCCGTCCGCCGGGTTCGTGACCTGATGCACGACTCCTGACGATCCGGTCCTCGGTCCCCCGCCGAAGTACTGGTGCACAACGTTCTCCCTTGACGGCTTGCAAACCTCCCGCAGGGAACACGGTCATCCGCGTTCGAGTGAGGATCGTTACAGACATCCAGCGGAGAAACAAGGGATTCCGTCGAAGAAAATGAATCTCGCAACGAAATCGCGACCTAGGCTTGGCCTGCGGAAACCGATCCCGCGTCGCCTCAGCTCGGCATCGATGCGACGCAATCCCTTGCGCGGCACGGGACGCACCTGGCAGGGTGCCTCGGCAATGCGGTCGTTCTGAACACAGTGCAAACAACAGCGCAAACAACAATGGGTTAAGGACCTCGCACCACAGCCGCACCACCGTCCCACCACCGTCGCACCCCAGCCACGCCCCAGGCGTCCCGACGACACCACCGGCGCCATGAGCCCCGCACGTTCCCAGGAGCCACCGTGAGCAGCGCAGATCGCCCCGAACCGGCCGCCGAAGCCCAGGCCGCGGCCACGACCACGGCCGGAGCGGCGCGACCGGCCCCGATGTACACCACCCAGTACCCGACCGTGGGCGACGTCCTGCAGCTCGGCCCGGTCAAGCAGGGCGGGCCGCGGGTGGTGGCCGGCGCCGCCGGGCTGGACCGCATGGTCCGCTGGGTGCACGTCACCGAGCTGGTCGACGTCGGCACCATCCTGCGCGGCGGCGAGCTGGTCCTGTCCACCGGCATCGCCTGGCCCGAGGACCGCGACCGGCTCGCCGACTTCGTCGCCGACCTGGCCAAGCTGGGAGCGGCCGGCCTGGTGCTGGAGCTGGGCCGCCGCTACACCGACAGCAGCCTGCCCAAGGCGCTGCTGGCCGCCGCCGAGAAGCACAGCCTGCCGGTGATCACCCTGGCGCTGGACACACGTTTCGTCACCATTACCGAAGCCGTGCACGGCTTGATCATCGACGCGCAGCTGGCCGAGCTGCGCGCCTCCGACGAGGTCCACCAGACCTTCACCGAGCTCGCCGTCGAGGGCGCCTCCCCGGATGAGGTGGTCCAGCAGATCGGCCGCATGTCCGGCTGCCCGGTGGTCCTGGAGAACCTGGCGCACCAGGTGCTCACCTACTCCCAGGCCGGCGCCGACCCCTCGGTCCTGCTCGACGGCTGGGAGGGCCGCTCCCGCTCGGTCCGGCCGACCACTGGCCGCACGACCTACGACGAGCGCTCCGGGTGGCTGACCACAGTGGTCGGCGCGCGCGGCCACGACTGGGGCCGCCTGGTCCTGATCTGCAACGACCCGGCCCCGGTCCCCCGGCTGTCCATGCTGCTGGAGCGCGCCGCCGCGACCCTGGCCCTGAACCGCCTGGTCGAGCGGGACCGGGACTCCCTGGAGCGGCAGACGCACCGGACCCTGCTGACCGCCATCCTGTCCCACGGCCAGCCGGCCTCGGAGGTGGCGCTGCGGGCCCGGGCGCTCGGCGTCACCCTCGACGGCCGCCGGCTGGTCGGCGTGGTGCTGCGGCTGCGCACCGCCGCGCACCCCACGGCCCTGGAGACGCAGGCCCGGCTGCGCGAGCTGACCGACCAGGCCGCCGCGGCGATCCGCGACCGCCGCCTGTCCGCGCTGATCGGCACCCTGGACGAGCACAGCGTGGGCCTGCTGTTGGCCCTGGGCCCGCAGGACCGCGAGGACGCCGCCCTGGACGGCTTCGCCGAGCGGGTCCGGCGCCTGGTGGAGCGCCCGACCTCGCCGTCGTCGGCGGACGGCTACGTCATCGCGGTCGGCACCTCGGTCGGCGCGGTGCGCGACGCGCGCCGCTCGCTGCTGGAGGCGGTGCAGGTCGCGGACGCGGCGGTGCGCCAGCCCGCGAGCCAGGCGCCGTACCACCGGCTGGTGGACGTCCGGCTGCGCGGCCTGCTGCACCTGCTGCGCGACGACGCGCGCCTGCAGACCTTCGTGGAGCGCGAGCTCGGGCCGCTGCTGGCGTACGACGCCGAGCGCGGCACGGACCTGGTCAGGATGCTGACGGTGTATGTGGACTCGGGCCGCAACAAGTCGGCGGCGGCCGACGCGGCGCACCTGTCGCGGCCGTCGTTCTACGAGCGGCTGCACCGGATCGAGCGGATCCTGTCGGTGGACCTGGACTCGGTGGAGTCGTGTTTGGCGTTGCACGTGGCGCTGCTGGCCCTGGAAGCTATCAGGCCATGACAGAAGAAGAGCCTTACGACGGAGTCGCCGAGCTCTACGCCGAGAAGTTCAGCGACAGCCTTTCAAGCTTCCCGCTGGAGCGCGGCCTGCTCACCGCCTTCGCCGAGCTGGCGAAGGCGGTCGGCGGACCGGTCGCGGACCTGGGTTGCGGGCCCGGATACGTCACCGCGCACCTGAACTCGCTGGGGCTGGACGCGTTCGGCGTCGACATGTCCTCGGGCATGCTCGCCCAGGCCCGGGCCCGGCATCCGGAGCTGCGGTTCGAGCTCGGATCCATGGCCGCGCTGGACATCGCCGACGCGTCGATGAGCGGCATCCTCTCCCGCTACTCGATCATCCATACCGCGCCGGACGACGTCCCGGCGGTCCTCGCCGAGTTCCACAGGATTCTGATCCCCGGCGGCCACGCGTTCATCAGCTTCCTGGGCGGCGACGACGCCTCGCAGCCGACCGCTTCCTATGACCACACCGTCGTCACCGCCTACCGCTGGTGGCCGGACCATTTCAGCGCCCTGCTGCACGACGCCGGCCTGGAAGAGGTGGGCCGTCTGATCGAGCGCGCGGCCCCCGACGCGAAGCGGCCCTTCCCGATGGTGAATCTGGTCGCGCGGCGGGAGAACTGATTCAGGGGGTGATGGGCCATGCTGGATACCGACAGGTAACTTCGGCCCACCCACGAAGGGCACGACCTCCATGGCCTCCACCCCCGAAATCGGCGCCCCCGCCCCCGACTTCACGCTGCCGGGCATCGTCCTGTCCGGTGCTGGAACCGGCACCGGCACCGGCACCGAGCGCCGCGACTTCACGCTGTCGGCGAGCCGCGGCAAGCCGATCGTGCTGGCCTTCTACCCCGGCGACGACACCCCGGTGTGCACCAAGCAGATGTGCGCGTACAACAACGAGCTGGAGAAGTTCACCGGCATCGGCGCCGAGGTCTGGGGCATCAGCCCGCAGGATGTGGACAGCCACGAGAAGTTCGCGCTGCGGCACGGGCTCCAGCAGCCGCTGCTGGCCGACCCGGACAAGACCGTGATCCGCCAGTACGGCGTCGCGATGAAGGGCTTGGGCCTGAAGCGGTCCGTGTTCCTCGTCGACGCCGAAGGCGTGCTGCGGTGGAAGCACGTGGCGACGTTCGGCTTGATGTTCCAGTCGGTCGACACCCTCACGGAGCAGATCGCCGCACTGGCCTGATCGCGGCACCGGCCTGAGACCCTTGCCCGTCCGAGGCGCCGACTACCCTGAGGGCATGTCGCCGCCCGAAGGCCCGTACGCCCGCCGCACCGCCCGCGTCCTGCTGATGAACAAGGAGGACCGGGTACTGCTGTTCAAGTTCGGCAGCCGCAGGCGGCAGTTCGTCTGGCTGACGCCGGGCGGCGGCGTGGACGAGGGCGAGGCGCTGAACGCCGCGGCGGCCCGGGAGCTGCGCGAGGAGACCGGTCTGATCGCGACGCCGGAGGAGCTCGGCGAGGTGGTCGCGGTGACCGGCGGCTACGCGGATCTGGGCTGGGTCAAGGGGACCCTGCGCGAAGACTACTTCTTCCACCGCGTGGACACCGACGACATCGACATGAGCGGCTTCACCGACTACGAGCGCAAGTCCATCGCCGAGCACCGGTGGTGGTCGGTGGCGGACCTGGAAGCCGCCGCCGACCACGTGGTGCCCTGGGGCCTGGCGCCGCTGCTGGCCTCGATCCTGCGGGACGGGCTGCCGGAAAATCTCGTCGAACTGCCGTGGCATCACTGACTACGCTTTTTCCATGACCACCGACTGGCGCGGCCGGACCGGCCCGATCGGCATGCTCACCGGCGCGGGCATCAGCACCGACTCCGGCATCCCGGACTTCCGCGGGCCCAAGGGCGTGTGGACCAAGGACCCGATCGCCGAACTGCTGTCGACCTACCAGAACTACGTCGCCGACCCCGAGCTGCGCGAGCGCTCCTGGATCGCGCGGCGGGACAACCCGGCGCGCGGCGCCGAGCCGAACGCGGCGCACAAGGCGCTGGCCGAGCTGGAGCACTCGGGGCGGGCCGTACGGATCATCACGCAGAACATCGACCGGCTGCACCAGAAGGGCGGCTCCTCGCCCCGCAAGGTGATCGAGATCCACGGGAACATGTCCGACGTGGTCTGCGTCGGCTGCACCTACCACTCCACGATGGACGCGACGCTGGAGCGGGTGGCCGCAGGCGAGGCGGACCCGCCGTGCCCGGTCTGCGGCGGCATCCTGAAGGCGGCGACCATCATGTTCGGCCAGAAACTGGACCCGAAGACGCTGTGGCAGGCCGAGCAGGTCGCCGAGAACTCCGCGATCTTCCTGGCGATCGGCACCTCGCTGGGGGTCCAGCCGGCCGCCTCGCTGTGCGAGGTGGCCGTGGGCAACGGCGCCGACCTGGTGATCGTCAACAACGAGCCGACCCCGTACGACCACCTGGCCACCGAGGTGATCCGCGACCCGATCGGCGAGGCGGTCCCGCGGATCGTCGCCGACCTGATCGCGGCCGGCACCGAGAACGGGACGTCATCGGAATCCGCACGTTAACCACGGATTGACGCGGGGTTTCGCACGCCGGAGCATATGACCCGTGAGTGCGCCCCGGGACGACGAGCCGACGGCCGCCGGGGAGGAGCCCTGGCACCCGCCGGTCTCGGAGTACGCCGTCTACATGACGCCGGCCGAGGAGCACCGCCGCCTCGGCCTGGCGCTGTACGGCGCCGGCTGGCACACCATCGCCGAACACGGCATCCGCTGGGACGCACGCGTCCTGAACTGCTACGCGCTGCACCTGGTGACCCGCGGCTCGGGCTGGATCGAATGGGGCGACCGCCCGCGCACCCGCCTGCCGATCAAAGCCCCGGCGGCCTTCTGGCTCTTCCCCGGCCTGGTCCACTCCTACCAACCCGACGCCGGCGGCTGGACCATCACCTGGGCCCTGTTCGACGGCCCGGCGGCGGCCGGCTACGAAGGCCTGGACTTCCTCTCCCGCTCCTCCCCGGTGGTCCCCCTCGGCGACGCCCGCCCGGTCCGCGAGCTCTTCCGCGAACTCCTCACCGTGGTCCGCACCGCCGGCCCGCACTACGAAGTCTCGGCCGGCATCCTGGTACACCGCCTGATCACCGCGGTCCGCGACAACGGCCCGGGCCTGCGCGAATCGCGCGCGGTCCGCGCCCTCACCGAGCACGCCACCGACCCCGTCGCACTCCAGGACCACGCCACGCGCCTCGGCCTGACCGTCACGCAACTGCGCGAGGAAGTGCGACTGGCGACCGGCTCGACGCCGAAGGAGTACATCCTGCGTGTCCGGCTGTCCAAGGCGAAGGACCTGCTGGCCGCGACGGACCAGAGCGTGGTGCAGGTGGCGCGCGCCGTCGGGTACGACGATCCGGCGTACTTCACGCGGTTGTTCACACAGCGGGTCGGATTGTCGCCGACGATGTTCCGGCGGAGTTCGCTGTCGGCGTAGGGGCTCCCGGGCCTCGCCTGTCCCACAAATATCCAAGAACCCCTCACCAAGATCCATGGCCGCCCGCCCCCGGCGGCCCCGATCATCGGTTGGTGGCACACGAGCGCTTACTGACCATCGACGGCGGCAGGTTCCTGCGGGGCGGCCGGGAGCATCGGATCGTCTCGGCGGCGATTCACTACTTCCGGATTCATCCGGAGCTGTGGCGGGACCGGTTGGAGCGGTTGCGTGCCATGGGGTGCAACACCGTCGAGTGCTACATCGCGTGGAACTTCCACCAGCCGACGCCGGAGCCGGGGCGCTTCGACGGGTGGCGGGACGTCGCCGGGTTCATTCGGCTGGCCGGGGAGCTCGGGTTCGACGTCATCGCACGTCCGGGTCCTTATATCTGCGCGGAGTGGGACTTCGGCGGGTTGCCGGCGTGGTTGCTGGCCGATGAGAACGTGCGGCTGCGCACCACCGATCCGGTCTATCTGGCGGCCGTGGACCAGTGGTTCGACCAGCTGATTCCGGTGCTGGCGGAGTTGCAGGTCACGCGGGGCGGACCGGTGGTGGCGGTGCAGGTCGAGAACGAGTACGGCAGCTTCGGTGCCGATCCCGACTACCTCGACCACCTTCGCAAGGGCCTGATCGGGCGCGGTGTGGACACGCTGCTGTTCACCTCCGACGGCCCGCGGGAGCTGATGCTGGCCGGCGGCGCGGTGCCGGACGTGCTGGCCACCGTGAACTTCGGATCGCGCGCCGGCGAGGGATTCGAGACCCTGCGCCGCGTGCGGCCGGACGACCCGCCGGTCTGCATGGAGTACTGGAACGGCTGGTTCGACCACTTCGGCGAGCCGCACCACACCCGCACCCCGGAGGACGCCGCGCGCTCCCTGGACGAGATCCTCGCGGCCGGCGGCTCGGTCAACTTCTACATGGGACACGGCGGCACCAACTTCGGGTTCTGGGCCGGCGCCAACCACTCCGGCGTGCTGAGCGGCGACGCCGGATATCAGCCCACGATCACCAGCTACGACTACGACGCGCCGGTCGGCGAGGCCGGCGAGCTGACGCCGAAGTTCCACCTCTTCCGCGAGGTCATCGGCCGCTACATCGAGCTGCCGGAGACGGACCGGCCCGGGACGGACATGCCCGAGACGAACCTGCCCGCTCCCCTGCCTCGGGTAGCGCCGCAAACCGTTGCCGGGCCCCGGATCGCCGCCCTGCGCGACCGCCTGGACGTGCTCGCGACGGACCCGGTGCGCCGCCCCACACCGGAACCGATCGAGAAGCTCGGCCACTCCTTCGGCCTGGTCCACTACCGCCGCCGCCTCGACGGCCCCGCGCGCGCCCACACGCTGCGCATCGAGGGCGTCCGCGACCTCGCGCAGGTCTTCGCGGACGGCAAGCTGCTCGGGAGGTTGGAGCGTGACAAGCCCGAGCAGACGCTGGATCTCCAGATCCCGGACGGGGGCCTGGATCTGGAGATCCTCGTCGAGCCGCTGGGCCGGGTGAACTACGGCCCGCACCTGGCCGATCGCAAGGGCCTGATCGGCGGCGTGCGGCTGGACCACCAGTTCCAGTTCGGCTGGGAGCACCGGGTGCTGCCGCTGGAGGATCTGGCCGGGCTGGCGGGGCTGGCGGGGCTGGGACCCGACGACAATCAGGACCCTGCAACCGCCGGACCCGCCTTCCACCGCGCCACGGTCAGCCTCCCCGAGCCCGCCGACGCGTTCCTCGCCGTCCCCTCCACGGCGCGGAGCCTGGTCTGGCTCAACGGATTCCTGCTCGGACGGCTGTGGGACCGGGGCCCGCAGGTCACGCTCTACGCACCGGCGCCGCTGTGGCAGGCCGGCGAGAACGAGATCCTGGTGCTGGCCCTGGAGCCGGCCGACGGTACGCAGAGCCTTGAGATAGACATCCGCGACGAGCCCGATCTCGGCCCGCTCGCGGATCCCTACACCCACGCGGATTACTGAGCCCCGCTCAGGCATCCCGCTTCTTCACCACCACCAGCGCCACCACGCTCGAGATCACAGCCCAGCCCGCGAACACCAGCCAGGCGTGCAGGTGGCTGGCCGGCCACTTGCCATCGGTCTGGTTGAGGTCCTTCGCCCAGAACGTCAGCGTGCCCTCGGCGCTGCCGGGGAACAGGTGGCCGATCTCGTTCACCCAGCGGTACTTGTCACCGTTGAAGAAGGACGGCAGCAGGAACAGGAAGGCGACCACGGCCACGATCGAGGCCGTCGCGTTGCGGATCAGGGCCCCGAACAGCATGCCGACCAGCGCGCAGACCGGGACCACGAGGGTGTAGGCGGCGATGGCGATCTGGGCGTCGTGGTCGGTGATCGACAACCCGACGTGCCGGCTGGCGACCATCGCCTGGCCGCCGAGGAACGAGATCAGCGCGGCGGCGAAGGCCAGGACCGTGGTGATCCCGCACAGCACCGTGATCTTCGCCGTGACCACGCCCTCCCGCTTCGGGACCGCGGCGAAGGTCGTGCGGACCTGGCCGGTGGAGAACTCGCCGAACATCGTCAGCGCGCCGATCGCCGCCGCGCCGAGCATCATCAGCTGCACCGCGATATCGCTCAGCGACCGGAACAGCGGGTCGTAGTAGAAGTGGAAGTGGTAGCCGTTCGGCATGATCCCTTCGGGATGCGCCAGGTTCTGGTCCAGGTACGGCAAGTCGGAGCGGACGCCGTTGAGGTTGATGAACACGGTCGCGAGCGCCGCGGCCACCAGGACGAACCAGGTGGAGCGCAGCGAGGCGATCTTGATCCACTCCATGCGGCACAGGTCGCGGAAGCGCGGCTTCGGCTCGCCGGCGACGCGCGCGATGACAGGGGTCTGTGACGGTGCGGCCATGGTGCTCATCGGGCTTCTCCTGCGGCGTATTCGACGGAGTCGGCGGTCAGTTCCATGAACGCCTTCTCCAGCGAGGCGTTCTGGGTGGCCAGCTCGGCCAGCATGATCGTGTTCTGCCAGGCCAGCTCGCCGATCCGGGCCGCGGTCAGGCCCTGGACGGTCAGCCCGCCGGCGTCGGCATCGGCGGCCTGCACCGAGGCGCCCTCGGCGGTGAGGATCGCGGCCAGCGCGGCCGCCTCGGGGCTGCGCACCAGGACCGCGGGCTGCGAGCCGCGCCGCGAGAAGTCGGCCAGCGCCTCGTCCGCGATCAGCGCGCCGCGCCCGATCACCACCAGCCGCTCGGCGGTGTGCTCCATCTCGGACATCAGGTGGCTGGAGACGAACACCGTCCGACCCTCCTTGGCCAGGCGCTGGAACATCTCGCGCACCCAGCGCACGCCCTCGGGGTCCAGCCCGTTCAGCGGCTCGTCGAACAGCAGCACCGGCGGGTCGCCGAGCAGCGCGCCGGCGATGCCCAGCCGCTGCTTCATGCCCAGGGAGTAGCCGCCGATCCGCTTGCGCCCGGCCTCGGCCAGCCCGACCTCCTCCAGCACCTCCCCGACCCGCCGCAGCGGGATCCGGTTGCTGACGGCCAGCGATTTCAGGTGCGCCACGGCCGTACGTCCGCCGTGGATGTCCTGCGCGTCCAGCAGCGCGCCGACGTGGCGCAGCCCGCGAGGCCGGTCGGCGAAGCGCCGGCCGTCGATGGTGACCGTGCCGGAGGTCGGCGCGTTCAGGCCGAGGATCATACGAAGGGTCGTGGACTTGCCCGAACCGTTGGGGCCCAGGAAGCCGGTCACCGTCCCGGAGCGGACGGTCACGGTCAGGTGGTCAACGGCTGTCTTGTCGCCGTAGCGCTTGGTGAGGTCGGTCAGCTCGATCATGGGATTCAGACTGGCGGGACGGCATGTAGACGGGCATCGGCCGGGGAGCCGCAATGAGATCGGCCGGCGGTGGCCCGGGGATGTAAGCCCCTGAGCCGATGCGCGGGTACTCGGCGGCTGTCTACGATCTTGGGCGTGGAGATGAAACGACGCGCCCGGTGGCTGGTGGACGGCCTGCTGGTGGCCGCCTACCTGCTGCTGATGGCGCTTGTCATGCCTTATCTGCGCGAGTTCCACACGGTGCAGGTCTTCCCGAGCGGCCTGTACAACACGATGGGCCAAGTCGTCGTCATGCCCGGCGGGTCGATCACCCAGACCGTCTACCGGGCGGACGGCTGGACCCGGTCGCTGCCCGCGCTACTCACGGTCGTCCTGCTGCCGCTGGTCCGGCGGCGGCCGCTGGTCTTCGCCGGCACCGTGACCATCGGCCAGCTCCTGATCGCCACCGTGCACGCTTCGGGCGACATCCGCTACGCGATGCTCATCGCGGCCAACTTGTGCCTGCTCGCCATCGCGCTGGCCTGGCCGCGGCGCACCTCGGCGAAGGCCGCGGTCCTCATCGGAGCCGGCGGCCTGATCTCCGTGGCGGCGTTCCCCATCGGCGCCTCGCAGCTGATGCCGACGCACGTCGTCGTGGTCAGCCTGCTGACCCTGGTGGCCTGGCTGATCGGCAGCTCCACCCGCGAGCGCCGGGCCGGCGCGGCCCGGCAGCGCGCCGACGCCGCCGCCCAGGCGGTGGCCAACGAGCGGCTGCGCATCGCCCGCGAACTGCACGACATGATCGCGCACAGCATCGGCATCATCGCGATCCAGGCCGGCATGGGGAACCGGGTCATCGGCACGCAGCCGGAAGAGGCGCGCAACGCGCTGCGGGCGATCGAGGACACCAGCCGGGACACGCTGTCCCAGCTGCGCCGCACCCTGACCGCCCTGCGCCACGGCGAGAACGCCGAGACCCCGACCGACCCGGCGCCGGGCCTGGCCGACCTGGACAAGCTGGTGGACTCCACGAAGCACGCCGGCGTGCTGGCGATCGTCGAGACCGCCGGCATGCCGCTGCCGCTGCCCGGCGAGATCGACCTGGCGGCATACCGGATCATCCAGGAGTCGGTGACCAATGTGGTGCGCCACTCCGGCGCCCGGACCTGTCACGTCAGAATCGAGTACCGCGAGGCCTCGGTGGCCGTCACCGTCTCCGACGACGGCCACGGCGTCCTGGGCTCCGGCGGCACCGGTTTCGGACTGGTCGGCATGCGCGAGCGGGTGAGCCTGGTGAACGGGACCTTCCGGGCCGGCCCGCGCTTCGGCGGCGGGTTCCTGGTGAGCGCCATGCTGCCGGTGCCGGGGTTCGAGACGAGGTTCGGCTCGGCGAAGCCGGATCCCGACACGGGCACCGACACCGGCAGCGACGCCGACCCTTTCGACCCAGCCACCGGAATCGGCTTGCCGGCCCGCGCCAAGCTTGATCGCAATACCCATTCCTCGGCGCACACCGCGGATACCGCGCACCCCGCGCCCGACCCGAACCCGGCGGTGACCCCGTGACCCAGGACCAGACCAGCACCCCGATCCGGGTCATCCTGGCCGACGACCAGCCCCTGATCCGCACCGGCCTGCGGGTCCTGATCAACGACGCGCCGGACATCGTGGTCGTCGGCGAGGCCGGCACCGGCGCCGAGGCGGTCGGCCTGGCCGCCGAGCTCGCTCCCGACGTGGCCGTCATGGACATCCGCATGCCCGGCATGGACGGCATCGAGGCCACCCGCCGCATCACGGAGTCATCGGGCACCACCCACGTCGTCATGCTGACCACCTTCGACGACGACGAGTACGTCTACTCCGCATTGCGCGCCGGCGCCAGCGGCTTCCTGGTCAAGGACATGGCCCTGGACTCGATCCTGGACGCGGTCCGGGTCCTGGCCTCCGGCGACGCGCTCATCGCCCCGAGCATCACCCGCAGGCTGATCGCCGAGTTCGCGATCCGCCCCGAGCCGGCCGGCGCGGTGCAGAACCGGGGCGACAAGGCACTGCTGGGCAACATCACCGAGCGCGAGCGCGAAGTGCTGACGCTGGTCGGCCGCGGCCTGTCCAACGGCGAGATCGCCGAGGAGCTGTTCATCAGCGCGGCGACCGCCAAGGCGCACGTGGCCCGGCTGTTCACCAAGCTCGCCGCGCGGGATCGGGTGCAGCTGGTCATCATGGCTTACGAGGCCGGGCTGGTCTCGCCGTCGCGCTGACCACCACAGCCACCATCACCAGCCGGCTACAGCGCCGCGCCGATCACCTTCGGCATCTGCTGCTGAGCGATCTGCTTGCACGCCGCCTTCCACGCGGTCGGCGAGGTCCCCTTCGGCATCGGCACCGTCATCATCACCTCGGCGTTGCGCTTCACCTGCTCGACCGTGCAGGTGCTGGCGGCGAAGTCCAACGATCCGTAGGCGGTGTCCGGGGTCAGGGCCGTGAGCTGGTTGTGGCCGAAGATGTCCTTCGCGCGCCAGTCGCCGTCGTGGAGCTGCTTGTCCGGGTACATGGTCGCCGTCAGCGGGTTCATGGTGCTCGCCTGGTACAGATCGACCTCGACGAAGGTGACGCCGTCGGCGGTCTCGCAGCGGATGTTCGTGTACGCCGGGTGCAGCCCGCGGATGTCGGCGGCGTCCGTCACGTTCTGTCCGACGTGGAACGCCGGCTTGCCCTGTACCGCCCCCGAGAGCTTGTCGCACGCCGGCAGCGTCTTGTAGTCACCGGTCTTGCCGCCGTGCAAAAGCAGTGCCGCCGTCGTCCCGGCAGCGGCCAGGACGACGACGGCACCGACGATCCCCCATGTTCTAGTGCTCATTCACCGGATTATGGCACCGTCCACTGCTGGTTGGCCCCGTCGTTGCAGTCCCAGATCTCCAGTTGTGTGTAGTTGGCGGTGTTGAAGCCCGGATCGTCCAGACACTTGCCGGATGCGACGCTCACCAGCTCGCCGTTCGACTGCGGCGCCCACTGCTGGTTCGCGCCGCCGTTGCAGTCCCAGAGCTCGACCAGCGTGCCGTTGGTGCTGTTGTTGCCGGTGACGTCCAGGCACTTGCCGCTGGCGCCGTTCAGCTGGAAGTAGCCGTTGGCCCAGAACCAGTTCTGCGCCGTGGTGTTGTTGCAGTCGTACATCTGGACGGCGGTGCCGTCGGCCGTCGAGCCGCCGTTGTCGTCCAGGCACTTGCCCGCCTCGGCCGAGGGGACCGGCCCCTGGTGCACGACCTGCGTGGAGCCCGGGGTGATGGAGAAGTTGTCGAACTCGTCGGTCTGGTAGCCGGTGACGCCCAGACCCGCCTGGCCGTTGGTCCAGGTGCTGTCGTTGACGCTGCCGACGGTCCTGCCGTCCACGGACGCCGTCAGCGTCGAGCCGTTCAGCTGGAAGGCGACCGTGTGCCAGGTGTTCAGGCCGAGCGCGGAGGTGGTGCCGCTGGCCAGCGTCGTGAAGTTCCAGGAGTTGTCGCTCTTCACGATCGACCAGGCCCCGGTGTTGCCGACCCGCAGGTGGTAGGCGTTCAGCCCGTTGTTGTTCGTGCCCTGCAGGTTCGCCCGGCCGATCAGCTCCACGCTGCCGGCCTGCTCGAACAGCGCGTCGGTCTTGACCGTGTAGTTCGACCAGGTCTGGTCGCCGATGAGGGTGTAGGGGGCGTCATAGGACTCCCCGGTCCACCGGATCGGCACGTTCGGCGCCATCTGGCGCAGGCACGTCCCGGCGCGGCCGGCGTCGCAGGCGGCGGTCTGGAAGGCGCCGTTCATGTCCGAGAAGTACAGCGGCGAGGTGGTGGTGGCCGCGGTGTCGAAGTTGTTCGTGTACGGCAGCGGCATCGCCGAGGCCGCCGGCGGCGAGGTGACGCCCTTGCCCTGGCCGGTGGTCGTGGTGAAGGTGTAGACGTAGCCGGGCTGCAGGGTCACCGTGTAGGACCCGCCGGAGGGCGTGACGTCACCGCTGTGCACGAACCAGTCGGAGGAGCTGCCGGAGTTCACGTTGGTCTGCCAGACGTGCACGGCTCCGGTCGACAGGCCGCCGGCCACCTTCACCGTCATCGTCTGCGCGGCCGTGGCGTCCATGGTCTCCACCACGGTGCTGTAGTCGCTGCCGTTCGACGACTTCAGCGACACGTAGCTGCCGTTGGCCCGGTTCGCGCCGAGGAAGCCGCTGCCGGAGTCCAGGTACTTCCAGCCCGGCGCGGTGAACTGCGAGGTCTGCGCCATGACCCAGGTGGTCTTGCCGATGTAGTAGTTGCCGGACCACGGCTGGTTCGCGATCCCGAGCCCCTGGTCGGCGTAGTGCAGGTTCGGGTAGATCGCGGATACCAGCGGCCAGTTGATGTACGCCGTCATCTTGCCGTCGATGTAGTCGCGGTTGAGGGCGCGCGCGATGCTCGGGGCGCCGAACGTGGAGCTGCCGTCGGTCGACTCCGAGCCGTTCTCACTGGCCCACAAGGGTTTGTTGAGGTTCACCGCGTTCGTGGTGCTGTCGCAGGAGTCGAAGGCGCTCCCGTAACCGCAGGGGTAGTGGACGCCGACGATGTCCACGGAGTTGTTGAAGGTCGAGTCCGAGGTCATCGAGTCCGCGACGCCCCAGCCGCTGTCGGCCCCGACCACCTTGGTGGCCCCGTAGCCGTGCGAGTTCAGCGCACTCTTGAGGTTCTCGTACCAGGTGGTGTTGTAGTCGCGCTCGTTCCAGCCGCCGAGGTAGTCGACGGTCAGGTTGTGCTGCGCGGCACAGCCGAACCAGTCCATCAGATAGTTGATGGTGTCGGTGGACCAGAAGCCGCCGTTGATCCAGCCCGGGGCACCCCAGGCCAGGCCGTAGATCTTGATGTTGGGGTTGCGGGCCTTGGCCTGCTCCGCGAGCCACCACTCGTAGCCCTGGTTGCAGTCCACGACCCCGCGGCTGTGCTCGTGCGAGGACTCCGCGCCGTCGGTGGAGTTGGTGTCGCCGCCGATCTCGATCTTCAGGATCTGCAGCGAGGCGCCGTATCCGGGCTTGAACAGGTAGTCCAGGATCTGGCTGCGCTCGGGCTCGGGGTAGTCGACCAGCAGGCGGGAGTTGCCCCCGCCGCCGCTGATCGCCCCGATGCCGTCGAAGGTGCGGCCGGAGGAGCCGCCGTCGACGGTCACGGTGGTGGAGGTGGCCGCGTGCGCCGCCGGGGAGGCGACGGCCCAGGCCGTCAGGAGACTGAGGAGGAGGGTCAGGACGGTGGCGAGGGCGGTGCGGCGTCTTGCAGCGGGTGACATGAGCACGCTCCAACATTTTCGACTACGAATAAACGCCATCGATCGCAGTCGCACAGGTTAAGCGCATTGTTACGCATCGTCAACACTTCCCTCACAACGGGTTTCGGGGCGCCGTTGACAGAGCTCTTACATCTGCTTACTGTCCGCGGAAGCCGGACTGCTGATCAGCCGGAAACCTTTCCGGGACACCGATTTCCCGCCCCGCGACCCGAGGCCGGGAGCCGAGCGCCGGGGCGGGATCGGTCCGCTGCCCCGACGCTCTGATCAGTGAGTCGCAGGCCGAGGCAGGCCCGGTCCGTCTGCCTCGGCGGTGTCAGTCCCGGCGTGTCAGGCCAGGCGTGTCAGGCCAGGCGTGTCAGGCCAGGCGGTATCAGCCCTCGGCGGTGTCAGCCTTCCGAGATCTCCCGCTCCACAGGCGTCCGGAACCTCGGCGTCACCCGGTGCTCCCCCAGCGCCTTCCGCCACCGCTCGGCCTCCACCGCGATCGCCGCCTCGGCATCGGCACCGACGTCCCGCAGCAGCTTCGTCGCCACCGTCCCGTCAGCGCGTTGCGCCCAGCCGCCCACGACCTCGCCGTTCCACCACACGGTCGGGCCGACGTTCCCGGCGCGGTCGAACAGCCGCGGGCGGATCGCCTCGGCCAGGTACCAGTCGCGGCCCTGCCAGCCCATCGCCGTCGGGTCCAGACCCGGCAGCAGCGCGGCCCAGGGCTCGGGCGGCGCGACCTCCTCCAGATCGTCGGGCAGCACCCAGCCGGGGCCGGGCCCGGGGGCCGTCCCGTCGCCGAGCGCCACCTGCACCGCGCCCACCGCCTTCAGCGCCTTGCGGGCGTCGGTGACCTTCCAGCCGGTCCACCACTTCAGGTCCGCCTCGGTCGCCGGCCCGAACGCGCGCAGCCAGCGCCGGGTCAGCTCCGCCTGCGCGTCGGCCACCGCGATCTCCGCGTGCCCCTTGCCCGGCTCCCAGCGGTGCTGGCTCGACAGCCACGAGCCGACCGGCCGGCCGCGCACCACCGCGCCGTCGAAGCCGAGCACGCGCAGCACCCGGCCCGAGGCCGGCTGCCAGGCCTCCCACTTCGTGCCCTTGCCGTACAGCACCTGGTCGCGCAGTCCGGGCACGGCCTTGCCCAGCTCCGCGCCGGTCGCCGAACCGCGCCGCGCCACCTCCGCGACCGTCGCCGCCTCGACCCGATCGAGCCAGGCGGCGTCCAGGCCGGCGTCGGCCGCGCTCTTCAGCAGCGAGCCGCGTTCCTTGCCCCACATCTCGCGGGTCGTCGACGCCTGCACCACCGCGGCCAGGTCGGCCGGGACCACGAACAGCGTCTGGCGCATGCCGTGCATGCGCACCAGCGTCCGGTCGTCGTACAGCGCGCGCTCGACCTCGCCGGTCTCGGGCTTCCGCAAACGGGCCAGCGCGGACAGGTAGACCGTCGCGGCGTCGGTCGCGTGCAGCGCGACCAGCGCGTCGGCCACGGCCTCCGCCGAGGCCGCCCTGGTCCCCGGTGCCAGAAGGTGTCGCGTCGCAAGCCGGGCCCGGCGTTCGCTGTTGTTCATGGTGTCCACCACACGCGAAGTCACGGGTTCATCTTGCGCAGCCCCCGCACCGAGCGCCACCCGATCACGCCGATCGACACCCCGGCCACGATCGACACCGTGACCAGCACCGCGTGCACCAGGAAGAACGACGTGGGCCCGTTGTCCCACGACCTCTTGTCATCCCAGATGGCCTCCATGAAGCGCGGCCAGATGATCACCGACCAGACGCCGAAGGCGACCAGGAACCATGACGCGACACGCCCGAGTTTCACTTCTTCACTCCTACTTACCAGCGGATCCGCAAGCAGCCTATCGGGCCCCGCCGCCCGGCCCGCCGAAGCGGATTAGACTCTCGGTGCCCCACCGAAAGTCACGTCCCGCAGGAGGATCCTCCGTGTCCGATTCCTTCGTCCACCTGCACGTTCACACCGAGTATTCGATGCTCGACGGTGCGGCACGACTGAAGGACATGTTCAAGCATGCCTCCTCCCTGGGCATGCCCGCGGTGGCCATGACGGACCACGGCAACATGCACGGCGCGGCCGACTTCACCAAGCAGGCGACGGCCGCCGGCATCAAGCCGATCCTCGGGATCGAGGCGTACGTCGCCCCGGAATCGCGCTACAACCAGAAGCCGATCCGCTGGGGCCAGCCGCACCAGAAGTCCGACGACGTCTCCGGCGGCGGCCTCTACGGCCACGCCACCATCTGGGCCAAGGACGTCACCGGCCTGCAGAACCTCACCAAGCTCTCCTCCCGCGCCTTCACCGAGGGCTTCGCCCGCAAGTACCCGCGCATGGACGCCGAGCTCATGGCGCAGCACTCCGCCGGTCTGATGGCCACCACGGGCTGCCCCTCGGGCTTCGTCCAGACCCGGCTGCGCCTGGGCCAGTTCGACGAGGCCCTCGCGGCCGCCGCGCAGTACCAGGAGATCTTCGGCAAAGAGAACTTCTACCTGGAGCTGATGGACCACGGCCTGGACATCGAGACCCGGGTCCGCGAGGGGCTGCTGGACATCGGCAAGCGGCTGAACATCCCGCCGGTGGTCACCAACGACTCGCACTACACCTACCGCGAAGAGTCCGCCGCGCATGACGCGCTGCTGTGCATCCAGACCGCCTCGAACATCGCCGACCCGGACCGTTTCCGATTCGGGGGCGACGGCTACTACCTGAAGTCCGCCGACGAGATGCGGGCGATCGCCGCCACGGACGACATCTGGCAGGAGGGCTGCCGGAACACGCTGCTGATCGCGGAGAAGGTCAATCCGGAGGGGATGTTCTCCTACCGGAACCTGATGCCGCGCCTGGAGGCCCCGGACGGGCTGACCGAGGACCAGTGGTTCCGCAAGCTCGCCTACGACGGCCTGAACAAGCGCTTCCCGGCCGGGGTGCCGGATGAGAAGACCTACCACGCGCGCCTGGAGTTCGAACTCGACGTCATCTTGTCGATGGGCTTCCCGTCCTACTTCATCGTGGTCGCCGACTTCATCAACTGGGCCAAGGACAACGGCATCGCCGTCGGCCCGGGCCGAGGGTCGGCCGCAGGCTCGCTGGTGGCGTGGTCGCTGGGCATCACCGACGTCGACCCGATCCCCTTCGACCTGCTGTTCGAGCGGTTCCTGAACCCCGACCGCGTCACCCCGCCCGACATCGACATCGACTTCGACGACCGCCGCCGCTCGGACGTGATCCGCTACGTCACCGAGAAGTACGGCGAGGACAAGGTCGCGATGATCGCCACCTTCGGCCGGATCAAGGCCAAGGCCGCGATCAAGGACTCCAGCCGGATCCTGGGCTACCCCTTCGCGATGGGCGACCGCATCACCAAGGCGCTGCCGCCGGACGTGATGGGCAAGTCGATGCCGCTGACCGGCGTGTTCGACAGCAACCACCCGCGCTACGGCGAGGCCGGCGAGATCCGCGGGATGTACGAGCAGGACGCGGACGTCAAGAAGGTCATCGACACCGGCCGCGGCGTCGAGGGCCTGATCCGGCAGCCCGGCGTGCACGCGGCCGGCGTCATCATCTCCCCGGAGACGATCACCGACCACGTGCCGGTCATGATGCGCCCCGCCGACGGCGTCATCATCACGCAGTTCGACTACCCGACCTGCGAGGAAATCGGCCTGATCAAGATGGACTTCCTGGGTCTCAGGAACCTGACGATCATCACCGACGCGCTGACCAACGTCGAGACGACCACCGGCGAGAAACTGAACACGCTGGAGTTCCCGCTCGACGACCCGCTGACCTACGAGCTGCTGTGCAAGGGCGACACGCTGGGCGTGTTCCAGCTCGACGGCGGCCCGCTGCGCTCGCTGCTGCGCCAGATGCGCCCGGACAACTTCGAAGACGTCTCGGCCATCATCGCCCTGTACCGGCCCGGGCCCATGGGTGCGAACTCGCACATCAACTACGCCGAGCGCAAGAACGCCCGGCAGCCGATCACCCCGATCCACCCGGAGCTGGAAGCGCCGCTGAAGGAAGTCCTCGGCGTCAGCTACGGCCTGATCATCTACCAGGAGCAGGTGATGGCCGCCGCGCGGGTGCTCGCCGGCTACTCCCTGGCCCAGGCCGACCTTCTGCGCCGGGCGATGGGCAAGAAGAAGAAGGAAGTCCTCGACAAGGAGTACGTGGGCTTCGAGAAGGGCATGGCCGACAACGGCTATTCGGCCCAGGCCACCAAGGCGGTGTGGGACGTCCTGGTCCCGTTCGCCGACTACGCGTTCAACAAGTCGCACTCCGTCGCCTACGGCTTCATCGCCTATCAGACCGCGTACCTGAAGGCGCACTACCCGGCCGAGTACATGGCCGCGCTGCTCACCTCGACGGCCACCGACAAGGACCGCTCGGCGATCTACCTGGCCGAGTGCCGCCGGATGGGCATCAAGGTGCTGCCCCCCGATGTCAACGACTCGCTGCACCAGTTCACCCCGGTCGGCACCGACATCCGCTTCGGCCTCGGCGCGATCCGCAACGTCGGCGAGAACGTGGTCTCCTCGATCATCGCCACCCGCAAGTCCAAGGGCCGGTTCACCTCCTTCAACGACTTCCTGGCCAAGGTGGACCTGCCGGTCTGCAACAAGAGGACGATCGAGTCGCTGATCAAGGCCGGCGCGTTCGACTCCCTGGGCCACTCCCGGCGCGGGCTGATCGAGCAGCACGAGCGCGCGATCGACTCGGTGGTGGACGTCAAGAAGCAGGAGGCGCTCGGCCAGGACTCGCTGTTCGGCTCGCTGCTGGACGGCGGCCAGGAGGCCATAACGGGCGGCATCGAGATGGCCTTCTCCGACATCGAGTGGGACAAGAAGGTGCTGCTCGGCTTCGAGCGGGAGATGCTGGGGCTCTACGTCTCGGACCATCCGCTCTCGGGTGTGGAGAACCTGCTGGCCTCCAAGGCCGACTGCTCGATCGCCTCGCTCACCGGCGAGAACGACCGGGCCGACGGCTCCATCGTCACCATCGCCGGCCTGGTCGCCGGCCTGGCCCGCAAGGTCACCAAGCAGGGCAACACCTGGGCCGCGGCCTCCATCGAGGACCTCGAGGGCGGCATCGAGACGATGTTCTTCCCGCAGACCTACCAGCTGTACTCCACGCAGCTGGCCGAGGACGCGGTGGTCGTGGTGAAGGGCCGGCTGGACAAGCGCGACGAGGTGCCCAAGCTGATCGCGATGGAGGTCGCGCTGCTCGACATCTCCACGGCCGGCAGCAGCGCCCCGGTGGTCCTGCACGTCTCGGAGTCCCGGGTGATCCCGGCGACCGTGGAGCGGCTCAAGCGGATCCTGACCCGCCACCCTGGAACCACGGCGGTGCGCATGCACCTGAAGAGCCCGGACGAGAGGGTGGTCCGATACCAGCTCGGCGACAACCTGCGGGTGGCCAACTCGCCGGCGCTGAGCTCCGATCTCAAGGTTCTGCTGGGCGCCGGCTGCTTCGGCGCCGACCCCTCGCAAGCGGCGGAGTGAGCATGGAATTCCAGGATGTGATCCGCAAGCGGAAGATGGTCCGGGCCTTCACGGCCGAGCCCATCGCCCCGGAAGTGGGCGAGCGCCTGCTGCGCGCCGCCAACCGGGCGCCCTCCGCCGGGTTCTCGCAGGGCTACGCGATGCTCGTGCTGGAGTCGGCCGAGGACCGCTCCGCCTTCTGGACCGCGATGGACCCCGGGGGCGAGTACGAGGGCACGCCGCTGCGCAACGCCCAGATGATCGTGATCCCCTGCTCCAACAAGGACATCTACCTCGACCGGTACGCCCGGCCCGACAAGGGCTGGACCGACCGCGACGAGGCGCGCTGGCCGGTGCCGTTCTGGCACATCGACACCGGCATGCTGACCATGCTGCTGCTGCTCGCGGTGGTCGAGGAGGACCTCGGGGCGCTGTACTTCGGGATCCCGCCGGAGTCGATCGGCAACGTGCGCGCGCAGTTCGGGATCCCGGCGGAGTTCACGCCGATCGGCGCGGTGGCCATCGGGCACCCGGACGAGGGCCGGGACGCCAAGCAGAAGACGTCGCGCAAGACCATCAAGCGGCGGACCGTCGAGGACATCACACATCGCGGGCGCTGGCAGACGCAGACCAGCGCGGACTGAAGCCTGTTGCGCGCGTCTGCGACAGTAAGGCTGTGATTTCCTTCGCGGAGCTGGCCGAAGTCGAAAGCATCATCCGTTCCGTCAACGAGAAAGCGGTCCTGCCGCGCTTCCGGAGCCTCAACGACTCCGACGTCGCCATGAAGGGCCCGATGGACCCGGTCACGGTCGCCGACCGCGAGGCCGAGGACCTGCTGCGCGAGCGCCTGACCGCGTTCCTCCCCGGCTCGGTCGTCGTCGGCGAGGAGGCGGTGTCCGAGGACGCCTCGGTCCTGGACGCCCTCACCGGCAGCGCGCCGGTGTGGATCGTCGACCCCATCGACGGCACCCGCAACTTCATCGCCGGCTCCGGCCGCTTCTCGACGCTGGTCGCCCTGGCCGTCGACGGCGTCCTGCAGGCCTCCTGGACCTACGCGCCGATCATCGGCCGCATCGGCACCGCGCTGGCCGGCCACGGCGCCCGCGTGGACGGCGTCCCGGCCCGCGTGGCCCCGGCCGCCGACCCCGCCGCCCCGGCCCTGCCGATCACCACCAGCCACCCGGTCTGGTGGCCCGCCGGCTACGGCCGCGGCGTGGACGCGATGCGCGCGGCGGACCTGGACGTGCGGTACTTCGACGCGTGCGGCATCGAATACCTCGACGTGGCAGTCGGATCGCGGTCGGGAATGGTGCTCACCTGGGAGTACTGCTGGGACCACGCCGCCGGCCTGCTCCTGGTCGCCGAGGCCGGCGGGCACGTCGCCGCCCTGGACGGCTCGCCGGTCCGGCTGGAGGGCGGCAACGCGCTGCCGTTCATCGTCTCCGCGGAGTCCGGGACGACGGACCGGATCCGGCAGATCATCACGGAGTCGGCGCAGGCTGCCGGCTGATCGCGGCCTGGCTGGTCCCGACTCCTCCCCATGTCCACCGCATATGCCTTGACCGGTATATAACCGGAGAGGAATATTCGCACCCATGACAGTCGCCGCAGCCTTCCAAGCCCTCGGCGAACCCCGCCGGCTGGCGATCCTGGACCTCCTGCGCGAAGGCGAGAAATCCGTCGGCGAACTGTCCGACCGCCTGGGCGCGAGCCAACCCGCGGTGTCCAAGCACCTGCGCGCGCTGCGGGAAGCAGGCCTGGTCGAGGTACGCCCCGACGCACAGCACCGCTACTACCGCATACGAACCGAGCCGCTGGCCGAGGTCGACGACTGGCTGGCGCAGTACCGGTGGCTGTGGACGCGGAGCCTGGACCGCCTGGAAGCACATCTGGAAGACCGGAGGAAGACATGAGCGAGGCATCTTTGACGACCGGCGGGACGCAGGGTGCCGCCATCCGGCTGGAGCGCCCGCTGCCCGACCCGCCGGCCGAGGTGTGGCAGGCGCTGACCGAGCGCGAACAGCTCAAGGCGTGGTTCCCGTGCGACGTGATCGTCGACGGCGGCCGCTGGGAGCCCGGTGCGGGCCTGAGCTTCGTCTTCGGGCCCGAAGCGGACGGCCTGACCATGAAGGGCGAGGTGCTGGAGGCACGCGAACCGGAGTCGCTGGCCTTCACCTGGGGCGAGGAGACGCTGCGCTTCACCCTGAGCCCGCAGGGCACCGGCACCCTGCTGGTCCTGGTCGACGAACTGCGCCCGGGCATCGCCGCGCGCAACGCCGCGGGCTGGGAGGCGTGCCTGGAGCTGCTGGCCGGCGGCACCCGGGACAGGGACACAGACAGGGACGCAAACACTGACAGGAACACGGACAGGGACAAGGATGCCTGGAAGACGCGCTTCGAGCGCTACACCGCCTTGTTCTCGCCGACCCTCGGCGAGCAGGAGGGTCCGCCCGCTGGCATGGAGTGAGCCGCGGCTTCGGAATCCGCGCGCAGGGGCGATTCACAGCCCGGTGCGCGGATTCTTTACGATATCAGGACTCTGAGTCAGAGCCGCGCATTCCTTTATGTGCATGCAAATCGGAGATTCGGGCCGAAACCAGCAACCCCTTGATTCGATCATCGAAGGTCGGGCATCCTGGAAGGCTTGCCAGGCGCCGGAGAATCACCCGGGCCTGATTCGCCATGCCCGCTCGCGGACCGGGCACGCCGGCGACGAGTGTTGTTCATCTAAAAGTTCTGTCAAAGCCTCTATGCACCTTAAGTGCTGATCTGTACTTTCCGTGGTGGGCTTCGGCCCTGCCCTGCCGCCCTCACCGCCACCTGTCCTCCACATTCAGGAGAAACGGAAATGTTCAGCACTGCCATCCGCCGCTTCGGCCTCGGCGTGGTCGCCACCGCGACCGCCGCGTCCGGCGCGCTGCTGGCGCCGGCCGCCCACGCCGCCGGCACCTACAGCCTGTTGATCCTGCCCGACCAGGGCGAGAACGCGATCTACAGCTTCATCAACACCGCGACCAAGACCATCGACGTCACGATGTACGAGTTGCGCGACACGACCGTCACCACGGCCCTGGTGAACAAGCAGAAGGCGGGCGTCAAGGTCCGGGTGATCCTGGACGGCAAGCAGACCTCGGTCAACAGCGCCGCCTACAGCGCGCTGCAGGCCGGCGGCGTGAGCGTCGTCTACAGCTCCTCGGTGTTCACCTACACGCACCAGAAGACCATCACGGTCGACGGCGCGACGTCCTGGATCAGCACCGGGAACCTGGACAGCACCTACTACGCGACCTCGCGGGACTACTCGGTCTTCGACACCGACCAGAACGACGTCGCCGCCGTGGAGCAGGTGTTCAACGCCGACTTCACCGACACCTCGATCACCCCCGCCGACGGCGACAACCTGGTCTGGTCCCCGACCGACTCGCAGACCCACCTGCTGGCCCTGATCAACGGCGCCACCAAGACCCTGGACATCCAGGAGGAGGAGTTCGGCGACACGGCGCTGATCAACGCGGTCATCGCGGCCCAGAAGCGCGGGGTCACGGTCCGCTGCGTGCTGGAGAACACCGGCGGCAAGTACAACAGCGAGATCAGCCAGGTCGAGGCGGCCGGCGTCAAGGTGACGCAGTACACCTCGCAGACCGGCTTCTACGTGCACGCCAAGGCGATCGTCGCCGACTACGGCACGTCGAGCGCGAAGGTGTTCCAGGGTTCTGAGAACTTCTCGGACAACTCGCTGAACTCCAACCGCGAGCTGGGCCTGATCATCTCCGACTCCGGTGTGCTGACCGGGATCGAGAACACCTTCACCGCCGACTTCAATCAGACGCCCAGCAACGGTGGCGGCGGCAGCACCTCCACGGTGACGGTCAGCAACCCGGGCAACCAGACCGGGACCGTCGGCACCGCCGCCTCGCTCCAGGTCTCGGCCGCCGACTCGGCATCCGGCCAGACCCTGTCCTACACGGCCGCCGGTCTGCCGGCCGGCTTGTCCATCAACGGCTCCACCGGCGCCGTCTCGGGCACCCCCACCACCGCGGGCACCAGCTCGGTGACCATCACCGCCACCGACGGGACCGGCGCGTCCGGCAGCACCACCTTCAGCTGGACGGTCAACGCCGCCGGGGGCGGCAGCGGCTGCGCCGGCGGCCAGCTGCTGGGCGACCCCGGCTTCGAGAACGGCGCGGGCGACACCGCCTGGACCGCCTCCTCCAGCGACATCATCAACGACGACACGACCGACGAGCCGGCCCACTCCGGTTCGTGGGACGCCTGGCTCGGCGGCACTGCCAGCACCACCGACACGCTGTCCCAGACCGTCGCGATCCCGGCCGGCTGCACGACCTACTCGTTCAGCTACTACCTGCACACCGACACGACCGAGACCAGCACCACCAAGGCCTACGACAAGCTGACGCTGCAGGTGCTGGACGGCTCCGGCAACGCCCTGAGCACGCTGAAGACCGTCACGAACCTGAACGCCAACAGCGGCTACGCCAAGCAGACCTACTCGCTGGCCTCGTACGCCGGCAAGACGGTCACGCTGGAGTTCACCGGTACCAACGACTTCGAGGACCCGACCTCGTGGGTCATCGACGACGCCGCGCTGACCGTGAGCTGACACCTGGCACGAAGCCGCTCGCGGCCGCCTTGGAAGGCGGCCGCGAGCGGCTTTTCAATGTCCTGACACAGCGCTCAGAACGCCTCGGCGTGCGCCTCGACCCAGCTGCGGAAGTCCCGCGCCTTGTGCCCGGTCAGCGTCTCGACGTCTCCGCTCACCGCGTGCGGCTGCTCCAGGGACCGCGCCCAGAACTTGAGGATGTCGGCCAGGATCGGGGCCGGGACGTAGGCGCCCATCTGCCGGCGCACCTGCTCGACGTCGATCTCGACATAGCGGATCGGACGGCCGAGCACCTCGCCGATGACGCGGGCCTGATCGGCGTGCGTGAGCAGCTCCGGGCCGGTCAGGTGGTACGCCTTGCCGGCGTGGCCCTCGGAGGTCAGGGCGGCCACCACGGCATCGGCGATGTCCGCCTCGTGGATCACCGGGGCCGCCGCCTCGGCGTAGGCGCCGCGGACCTCGTCGCCGTGCTTGGTCTGGTAGCTCCACGGCAGGATGTTGACGGCGAAGGTGTCCGGCCGCAGGAACGTCCAGCTCATGCCGGAGGCGCGGAGCAGCTGCTCGAGCTCGTGGTGCCGGGTCGCGATCGGGCCGTCCTGCGCCTCGGCGCCGTCCTCGACCGCGCCGGAGGACAGCAGGACCACGTGCCGCACCCCGGCGGCTTCGAAGGCCGCGACCAGCTCCGCGCCGACCTCGGGCGCCGGGAACAGGAACACCGACTCGACCCCGTCCAGCGCCGGCCGCACGGACGCCACGTCGCCCAGGTCCCCCGCCACCGCCTCGACCCCGGCCGGCCACTGCGCCTGCTCGGGCCGGCGGCTCAGCGCCCGCACCGGCTGCCCCTCGTCGGCCAGGCGCTCCACGACGACGCGGCCGACGTTCCCGGTGGCACCAGTAATCAGGATCATGAGTTCTCCCAGGTTCGCGATGGTGAGCTGTGGTGAGCTGTGGTGAACGGCGCCCTCCCGGCCCCGCATGAGTAACACTATGAAGACTTGAGGACAGGTTCGGTCCTCGTTTCGCCCCGGATTTCAGGGAGTGGCAACCCATGCTCCAGACCTCGGCCCGGCTGCTGCGCCTGCTGTCGCTGCTGCAGTCACGCCCCGACTGGCAGGGCTCCGACCTCGCCGAGCGCCTGGACGTGACCACCCGCACCGTGCGCCGCGACATCGATAGGCTGCGCGACCTGGGCTACCCCGTGGACTCCACACCGGGCATAGCGGGCGGCTACCGCCTCGGCGTCGGCGCCGCCCTGCCCCCGCTGCTGCTCGACGACGACGAGGCGGTGGCCGTCGCGGTCGGCCTGCGCGGCGCGGCGGCAGGCTGGGTGACCGGGATCGAGGAGAGCTCACTGCGGGCGCTGAGCAAGATCGAGCAGATCCTCCCCTCGCGGCTGCGACACCGGGTCAGCGGCCTCCAGTCGGCGATCATGCTGCTGCCCGGCGACTGCCCGGTCGTCGACGCCGACCTGCTCACGGCCCTGGCCTCAGCCTGCCGCGCCCACGAGGGGGTCCGGTTCCAGTACCGCGACGCCACACGGCGCGTCGAGCCCTATCGCCTGGTCCGCGCGGGGCGGAACTGGTACTTGCTCGCGTACGACTTGGATCGCGCAGACTGGCGGACCTTCCGTGTGGACCGCGTTGAGGGTCCGATTCAACCCGGCGCACGCTTCACTCCCCGGCCGGAGCCCGCCGGGGACACAGCAACGTACGTCTCTGACGCCCTGACTCGAGCGCCGTACCGGTATCAGGCCACGATCTTGTTCCACGCACCCCTGGAGAAGGTCGCCCAGACCACGAGCCCGACCGCCGGCCGTCTCGAAGCCCGCGACGAGAACTCGTGCCTGTACCACACCGGCGCCGAGGCCCTCGACAGCATCGCGATCTACATCGCGCTGAAGGGCTTCGACTTCGAGGTGCTGGATCCGCCGGAGCTGAAGAAGTTCGTGGCGGAGCTGGGTGCGCGGCTCACGCGGTCTGTGACAGAGGGCGAACAGGCGGCAGAGGGCGAATAGCTCCCTCCTGCCCTACCCCCTAGCTCCGCCGCCCCTGCCCCGTCATCGCCTTCGGATCCACGATCGCGTCGAACTGCTCCGCGGTGAGCCATCCGCTGGAGATCGCCGCCTCGCGCAGCGTCGTGCCCTCGGCGTCGGCGGTGTGCGCGATCTGGGCGGCGCGGTCGTAGCCGATCTCGGGGGTCAGCGCGGTCACCAGCATCAGGGAGCGGCCGAGGTCGTGGTCGATGCGCTCGCGGTCGAGTTCGGTACCCTCGATGCAGAAGACCCGCAGGTTGCGGGCGGCGTCGGTGAGGATGCGCGCGGAGTGCAGGAAGGAGGAGGCGATCAGGGGGCGCATGGTGTTGAGCTCGAAGTTGCCCATGCCGGCGGCGGTGGCCAGCGCGGTGTCGTCGGCCATCACCTTCAGGCAGACCATCATCGTGGCCTCGCACTGCGTGGGGTTGACCTTGCCGGGCATGATCGAGCTGCCCGGCTCGTTCTCCGGCAGCCGCAGTTCGCCCAGTCCGTTGCGGGGGCCGGAGCCCAGGAAGCGGATGTCGTTGGCGATCTTCAGCAGGGGTACCGCGACGCCGCGCAGGCCCGCGGAGGCCGCGACCATCGCCTCGGCGCCGGCCAGGGCGGCGAACTTGTTGGGGGCGGTGACGAAGGGCTGGCCGGTGAGCTCGGCGAGTTCGGCGGCGAAGCGTTCGGCGAATCCGGGCGGGGCGTTCAGGCCGGTGCCGACCGCGGTGCCGCCGGCGGCGAGTTCGTACAGGCCAGGCAGGGCCGATTCCAGGCGGTCGGTCGCGGCGGCGATCTGGGCGGCGTAGCCGGACCACTCCTGGCCGACGGTGAGCGGGACGGCGTCCTGCAGGTGGGTGCGGCCGGTCTTGGGGATGTCGGCCCACTGCCGGGCCTTGTCGTCCAGGGCCGCGTGCAGGTTCCTCAGCTCGGGCAGCACGTGGTTCTGCAGCGCCAGGACGGCGGCGACGTGGGTCGCGGTCGGGAAGCTGTCGTTGGAGGACTGCGCGAGGTTGACGTGGTCGTTGGGGTGGACCGGCGACTTGCTGCCCAGGGTGCCGCCGGCCAGCTGGATCGCGCGGTTGCTGATGACCTCGTTGACGTTCATGTTGGTCTGCGTGCCCGAGCCGGTCTGCCAGACGTACAGCGGGAAGTGTTCGTCGAGCTCGCCGGCGATCACCTCGGCGGCGACCCGGGCGATCAGGTCGGCCATCCAGTGCGGGAGCCGGCCGGCCTGGCCGTTGACCAGCGCGGCGGCCATCTTGACGTAGCCGTAGGCGTGGTGGATGCCCTGGGGCATGTGGTCGTCGCCGACCGTGAAATGCTCCAGCGAGCGCTGCGTCTGGGCGCCCCAGTACTTGTCCGCCGGGACCTCGATGGCCCCCATCGCGTCGGTCTCGCGCCTGGTCCCGGCCACGTCGAGGCCGACCGGGAGGTCGAGGATCTCAGGAGGGGTGTCCGGCTCCGAGTTCGTCATGCGACCTCCATTCAGAGACGCCAGAATGCCGATGCAGTAACGCTAGCGGGCCCGCGGGCACTGTGCCTTCCGAGACAGGCCGCGGGTACGAGACCATACGATCATCGAGGCCGCCCGGCCTCGCACTACTGAACGCCCCCGACCGGGGGTAGGAGGTGACCGTGTACGACACGACAATGTCCCGTCAGGGCTACGGGATCTCGACGAACACCCTGTTCGCACGCACGATGGGCTTCGTCGCCGCCACGGCCGCCCTGTTCGCGCTCGGCGCCTACACCGGCCGCGACCTGGCCCACGGCGCCGGTTTCATCGCCTTCATCGCCGCCTTCGCGGCCCTGATCGCGATGCGCTTCACCGCGGCCCGCTCGCCCCAGGCCACGGTGCTCCTGCTCGGCGCGTTCGGGTTGCTCATGGGCATCGCGATGGCACCGACCCTGGTCTACTACGCGACGACCGACCCGAAGGCCCTGTGGCAGGCCGGTGCGGCCACCGCGCTGTTCGTCGGCGCGCTGGGCTCGGCCGGCTACGCCACCGAACGCGACCTGTCCAGCGTGGCCCGGGTGAGCTTCTGGGGCCTGGTGGCGCTGCTGGTCTTCGGCGTCGTCGCCATCTTCGTGAACATCCCGCACGCCTCGGTGATCTACAGCGTGGCCGGCCTGGTGATCTTCGCCGGCTTCACCCTCGTGGACTTCCAGCGGCTGCGGCGCGTGCAGAACATCCAGTCGGCGCCGCTGCTGGCCGCGTCGATCTTCCTGGACATCCTGAACGTGTTCCTGTTCTTCCTCAGCCTGTTCGGCGGGAATGGGCGACGCAACTAGGCGGACACAGCGGATACAGCAGATACAGCAGTCAGTTCACGCAGGCGATCCCCTTCTCGGTCGTCGTGTCCGGGCCGGACGGCGGCGCGGCCACGGCGGCCGAGGTGGTTCGCGGGGCAGAGGAGGTTCGCGGGGCAGAGGCCTGATGCGCGGTCTTCGCGCCACCGCCACCGCCACCGGCGGCCTTGGCACCCGAGAAGTACTGCTTCATCGCCGCCTGCATCTTCGCCGGGTCGACCAGGTTGACGTCCTCGCCGTCGCGGGTCGCGAAGCTCTCCACGGGCAGCGTGTGGAACTGGATCCGCCCGGCCTTCAGGCTGCCGGCCTTGGAGATCAGGGAGAGCACGTCGAAGCTGTCGTCCACCACGACGTCCCGCTTCAGCGCGTCGACCAGGCCCGAGAGCTTCCCGACGTCGGAGAGCACGCCGTCGTCGGACAGCTTGCGCTGCACCGCCGCCAGGAACGCCTGCTGCCGCCGGGTCCGGTCCAGGTCGCCGCCGGGCAGGCCGTGCCGCTGGCGGACGAACGCCAGCGCCTTCGAGCCGTCCAGGGTCTGCACCCCGGCCGGGAAGTCGGCGCCGGAGTAGTCGTCCTGCACCGGCTGGTTCAGGCACACGGTCACCCCGCCCAACGCCATCGCCACATCGTAGAAGCCGGCCAGGTTCACTTCGGCGAAGTGGTCGATCGGCACGTTCAGCAGGGTCTGCACCGCGGCGATCGCCGAGGCCCGGCCGGCCTCGCGGCCCGCGGCCTCCAGGGCGTCGCCGGCCGGACCCTTGCCGGCCTTCACCAGCGCCGCCTCCTGAGCGGCCTTGGCCCGGCCGTAGGCCTCCTTGATCTTGTGCCAGCCCAGGTTCGGGATGTCGACCCAGTCGTCGCGCGGCACCGACACCGCGGTGGCCGCGGAGCCGTCGGCCGGGACGTGCAGCAGGATCAGGGTGTTGGTGTTGTAGCCGCCGACGTCGCTGGAGGAGCCGGCGTGCAGCTCGCCCAGCATCGCGCGCGGCAGGTCGTGGCCCTGGTTGTCGCGGCGCGAGTCCAGGCCCATCAGCAGGATGTTGACCGAGCCGTCGTGCGACTTCGGGATGGTCCCGCCGAGCGCGGCCGAGCGCTGGAAGCCGCCGAGCACCGCGGCCCGCAGCCAGGCCCCGGTGACGCTGAGCAGCAGCACCGACATCGACAGCGTCGAGGCCGCCGCCCACAGCCAGCGCGAGCGCCGGCTCCGCGGGACCGGCGTCCGCGGCCGGGGACGGGGCCCGGGTCGGCGACCACTGGGGCCGGCGGCATACGGCGTTCCCGATGATGGCTGGTGCACATATCCAGCAAACCGCGTGAAGCGACCTCTCCCCGGACGACACGCCCTGACGGATGCTTTGTGAGGGTTCGACTATTTTATGGGCCTGTGAGCCTTTACACGTCCATGCGCCATCCCCACGTCCACCGGCGGATCCGGCACGGCCACGCCCGGATCGAGAACGAGTACGCCGGATCCGGGACCGGCGGCAAGCTGGCGGCCTGGATCACCCGCAGGCTGGGGTCGATGTGGACGGTCTACGGCTGCCTGGCGCTGACCGTGGTGTGGATGCTGCTGGGTTCGCGGGCGTTCCTCGGGTTCGACCCGTATCCGTACCCGTTCATGCTGTTCCTGGGCAACGTGGTGCAGCTGCTGTTGATCTTCGTCATCCTGCTCGGGCAGCAGGTGCTCGGGCGCACCGGCGACCGGCGCGCGGTCCAGACCTTCGAGGACGCCGAGGCGATCCTGCACGACTGCGAGCAGATCCAGAACCACCTGATCGCCCAGGACCGGCACCTGGCGGCGTGCGTGGTGCTCAACGAGATCGAGCAGATCCAGCTCACCGAGGCCGCCGAGCGCTTCGCCGCCCCGCCGTCGATGGCCGACGAGCACATCGGCGTCCACGCCCGGCTGGCGGCCCGGATCACCGCGAGCTGCGGCACCATGGCCGCCTTCTACGCCGCCGCGGCGTTCCAGCTGGTGTGGATCACGCTTGCGCAGACCGGGGTGCTGCGCTTCGACCCGTACCCGTTCGCGTTCCTGCTGTTCCTGTCGAGCCTGGCCCAGCTGCTGCTGATGTTCGTGATCATGCTCGGCCAGCAGGTCCTGGGCCGCGCGGCGGACCGGCGCGCGGAGATGACGTTCCGCGACGCCGAGGCGGTGCTGCGCGCCTGCGAGCGGCTGCAGGCGCACCTGCGGGCCCAGGACCTGGCGATCCGGCACGTGGTGGAGCACATGACGGCGTGCGGGAGCAACGGGACGGCCGAAGTCCCCACAGTCCTCTGAGTCAGATGACGCCGACCGCGACCAGGCCGCCGATGAACAGCAGGGTCCCGGCGGTCAGCAGGTTGGCGCCGCGGTCGATCCACGGCGCGGTCAGCAGCCTGGCCCCGGCCGCGGTCGCCGTGGTCAGCCCGACGATCGTGGCCACGGTGACCGCCGCGAACGCGATCAGCGAGCCGATCGAGGCCGCGACGCCGACCGCCCCGGCGGCCAGGAAGACCGGCAGGATCGTGAGATCCGGCGAGGCCGCCGCGCCGAAGGGGACCAGGAAGGCGGCCAGGCCGCGGGCGTCGCGGTGCGGGCGGGGTCCGGCATCGGCGGCGTGGGTGTGGACGCCGGCGCGGAGGTCGGTGCGCTCCAGGGTCGCCACGCCGTGGGAGTGGTCGTGTCCGTGGTCGTGGTCGTGGTGGCCGCTGTGGCCGCGGTCGGCGTGGTCATGCCCGTGCCCGTGGTCATGGCCCTCATGGCTGTGCCCGTGACCGCGCCCGGCGATCTCCATGACCAGGAACACCACCCCGGTGACCAGCAGGATCCCCCCGATCATCACATCGGCGTGGCGGGCGACCGTGGTCCGGAACTGCGACCCGACCACCACCAGGACCGCGCCCAGCAGCAGTGAGACCAGGACGTGCGTGATCCCGGCGGCCAGCGACAGGCGCACGGTCTGGCGGGTGGGATACCTCCTGGTCCGGGACAGGACGGCGAGCGGCATCCAGTGGTCCGGCATGACAGCGTGGCCGAACCCGACTCCTGCGGCGGCGAGCATCAGAGCGGGAAGCGTCTTCACAGAGCCCACTATAGCTTCACATCTTCGCATTGACGAATATGAGCAACTATTGCGACCGGCTCTCACCTGCGAGAATCTTGCAGTTGCGAGATAGCCTGCGCGCAGATAGTCTGTGCGTAGAGCAAATCCGCTACGGGAGGGGAACACCATGTGGGAGTACGAGTACAGCGCCACGGCCGAGGTCACGCCGAACGCCGTCTGGACGCTCTGGGCCGACCCGCTGGGCTGGCACACCTGGAACGACGGCGTCGGCGAGGTCGAACTGCTCGGCCCGTTCGCCGCCGGCACCGAGTTCACGATGACCCCGCCCGGCGAGGACACCATCCGCATGAGGATCACCGAGGTGGTCCCGGACCAGGCCTGGATCGACGTCTGCGAAGTGCCGGGCATGCTGATCACGACGCACCACCTGATCGAGGACCTCGGCGCCGGCCGCACCAAGGTCACCTACCGCACCGAGATCACCGGCGAGGCCGCCGACCAGGTCGGGCCGGAGATCGGCCCGCAGATCTGCGCCGACTTCCCGGACGTGGTCACCAAGCTGCTGGCGCTGGCGGCGAGCGCCTGATGGCCGATGGTGCGGGCGCTTCCGCAGGTTCCGTCGGCCCCGGCGACCAGCCCGGCTTCCTCCTGTGGCGCGTCACCCTGCGCTGGCAGCGCGAGATCGCCGCGGTCCTGGCGCCGCTGGACCTCACCCACGTCCAGTTCGTCCTGCTCGCCTGCACCTTCTGGCTCAACGACCAGGGCCTGGCCCCCAACCAGGCGACCGTCGCCGAACAGGCCGGGACCGACGTCAAGATGACCTCGCAGGTGATCCGCACCCTGGAGGCGAAGGGCCTGATCAGCCGCGAGGTCGACCCGGCCGACACCCGCGCCCGCCGGCTGCGGGTCACCCAGGCCGGCGCCGATCTCGCCCCGCGGGCGATGGCGGCGGTGGAGGCGGCCGACGCGGCGTTCTTCGACCCCGTCGCGCGCCCGGAGGCGGTCGGCATGCTGAGCAGGCTGGCGCGCTTCACCGAGCCCGGATAGGCGGCGGGGCCGGGGCGTCAGCGGCGGGGCTGCTAAGACAGCGGCCCCGCCCGACAACGGCTCAGCCCGACAGCGTCGGCGGCTCGGCCCGACAGCCTCAGCCCGCCGACGACTCCTTCACCACCGCGGCCACCACCGTCCGCACGATCTCCCGCCGCCGCTCCTGGTCCGCGGCGTCCATCACCCGCATGATGTCCGGGCTGGTGAACTCCCAGAACGCCGCCATGTGGACGGCCAGCGCGAACAGCACGTCGGCCGGGAACGGGCTGGCGATCACGCCGCCGGACAGCGCCTCGCCGATCATGCCGACCCGCTCCCGGGTGTCGCGGGCTCCGACCTCGTTCGGCGAGGCCTCGCCGCGCTCCAGCCGCTGCCAGGTGATCAGCCGGGGCAGGTCCGGGTACTGGGCATAGATGTCGCACAGCATCACCGCGAAGCCGGGCAGGTCCTCCACGTCCAGCGGCAGGCCGTCGACGATCTGCCCGACCAGGTCGCTCCAGACCGCGTCGAACAGCCCGGACTTGTTGGTGAAGTAGTGGTAGATCTGCGCCTTGTTGGACTGCGCGGCCGCGGCGATGCGGTCCACGCGGGCGCCGGTGATCCCATACGCGGCGAACTCGGCCCGGCCCGCCGCGATGAGACGCTGTCTGGTGGCTTCGGCGTCACGCTGCATGACCACCAGACTAACCCACCATCAACTAACCATTTGGTTTATTACTGTTTCGGTGGATGCAGGAGGCCGGCCCGGATTTCGATCCTGCGATCCACCTTGATCTCCTCCAGGAACCGCTCGTCGTGGCTCACCACCACGAAGGCACCCTGGTAGGCGTTCAGCGCGTTCTCCAGCTGCCCGACGCTGACCAGGTCCAGGTTGTTCGTCGGCTCGTCGAGCAGCAGCAGGTGCGGCGCGGGCTCGGCGTACAGCACGCATGCAAGCGTCGCCCGCAGCCGCTCGCCGCCGGACAGCACCCGCGCCGGCAGGTGGATCCGCGCGCCCCGGAACAGGAACCGGGCCAGCACGTTCAGCCGCTGCGCGTCCGGCAGCGACGGCGCGGACGCCGCGAAGTTCTCGGCGACGGTCTTGTCGTCGTCCAGCAGGTCCAGCCGCTGGGACAGGTACGCCACGCGGCCGTCGGCGCGCCGGACCATCCCGCTGTCCGGCTCCAGGTCGCCGTGGATCAGGCGCATCAACGTCGACTTGCCCGCACCGTTCCCGCCGGACAGCGCGATGCGCTCCGGCCCGCGGATCGTCAGGTCGGCCCCGTCGCCGGCGAAGATCTCGGTGTCGCCGAGCCGCTTGCGCAGGTGCTCCCCCACGAACAGCGTCCGCCCGGCGGGGACCTGCGTGTCCGGCAGGTCCAGGGAGATGCTCTGGTCGGCGCGCACGGCCTTGGCCGCCTGGTCGGCACGTTCCTTGGCCTCGCCGACGCGCGAGGCGTGCATCGTCTGCGCGCTGCCCGCGGCCTTCTCGGCGCCGCGCTTCATGTTCCCGGCGAAGATCTTCGGCAGGCCGGCGTTCTTGAGGTTCTTGGCCGCCGTGCTGGCGCGCCGGTCGGCCCGCTCGCGTGCCTGCTGCATCTCCCGCTTCTCGCGCTTGAGCTCCTGCTCGGCGTTGCGCAGGTTGCGCTCGGCGTTCTCGCGCTCGGCCTCGACCGCCTCCTCATAGGCGCTGAAGTTCCCGCCGTGGAACCGGAGCTCGCCGGCATCGAGCTCTGCGATGCGCTCCATCCGGTCCAGCAGTTCGCGGTCGTGGCTCACCACCAGGACGCAGCCGCGCTGGCCGTCGAGGACGTCGTAGAGCTTGTGGCGGGCGGCCAGGTCCAGGTTGTTGGTCGGCTCGTCGAGCAGCAGCACGTCGGGCTGCCGGATCAGCAGCGCGGCCAGGCCGAGCGAGACCACCTGGCCGCCGCTGAGGGTGCCGAGCGGATCGCGCAGCCCGACCTGGCCCAGGCCCAGCCGGTCCAGCTCGGCCCGGGCGCGGTCCTCGACGTCCCAGTCGTCGCCGATGGTGGTGAAGTGCCGCTCGTCGGTGTCGCCTGATTCGATGGCGTCCAGCGCCGCGACGATCTCGGCGACGCCCAGCACTTCGGCGACCGTGCGGCCCGCGGTCAGCGGCAGGTCCTGGGGCAGGTAGCCCAGGACGCCCTGGACCGTGACGGTGCCGGCGGTCGGCGTCAATGCGCCGCTGATCAGGCGCAGCAGGGTGGACTTGCCGGCGCCGTTCGGGGCGACCAGGCCGATGCGTCCGGCGTCGAGGCTGAAGCTGAGGTCGTGGAAGACCGGGGTGTCGTCGGGCCAGGTGAAGGACAGGCCGGAGACGACAACAGGGGATTGAGACATGGAGATGCCCTTGAAAGGTGAGGCGTGACTGGTGAGAGAAGACGAAACAGCGCCGAGTCGCGGATCAATCGGTCAGAACACGCTCGGTACCGGCGGGCATCTCAGTGCGAGATGTCGTCGTCGCTCAGCATGTCGAACTCCTTACTCAGGACCTCCAGCACCGTAACACGGGGCGCAGCCCTAAAGTCTGACTATTTGGTTGACACGGCCTCCCGCGACCGCTCTAATTAACTAACCAGATAGTTGACTAGCCGGAGGCCCGGACATGGAGATCGTCGGCCGCACCCGCGAACAGGACCACCTCTCCGCCTTCATCAGCGCCGACACCGGCCAGGCACTCGTCCTGCGCGGCGAGACCGGCGTCGGCAAGAGCTCGCTGCTGGACTTCGCCGCCGGCCTCGCCGCGGCCGAGGGCCACCTGATCGTCCGCGCGACCGGCGTCGAGGCGGAGTCCGGCCTGCCGTACGCCGGGGTGCACCAGCTCGTCTACCCGCTGCTGCAGGAGGCCGACGGGCCTGCGGCCTGCTCGACATCGACCCCGGCACCGGCGACTACACCTTCCGCCATCCGCTCGTACGCTCCAGCGTGGTGCAACTGGCCACGCCGAACCAGCGCCGCGCGGCCCACGAACGGCTCGCGCGCTTCCACCGCGACGACCTCGAGCGCCGGGCGACGCACCTGGCCGCGGCCACCATCGATCCGGACGACGAGGTGGCGGCCGTGCTGGAGGCCGCCGCGCAGTCCGCGACCCGGCGCGGCGGCGCCCTGGCCGCGGTGACCTGGCTGACCCGCGCCGCCGAGCTGACCGAGGACCGCGCCGACCGCTCGCGGCGGCTGGCGCACGCGGCCTTCATCGCCGGCTACGCCGCGCGCCTGGGCCAGGCCCACCGCCTGGTGCGCTCCGACCGGACGTCCGGCGCCGGCGAGTCTGTCGCCTCGACCTCGGCCGACGCCTACGCGGCGCTGTACCGGGACGGCGATGTGCGCTCCACCGAGCGGCAGGTCGTAGCCGCGATCGAGGCACTGCGCGACGGCGGCCGGGCGCAGCCCGAGGACATGTCCCGGCTGACCGCCCAGTTGCTCACCATCGGCATGTTCGCCGGCGACCGGCAGGCGTGGGAGCGTATCAACGAGCTCATCGGCTCCCTGGACGACGAGCTGGTCGACGAACAGACCCGCATCTATGCCAACACCTGCAGCGACGTGGTGCGGCACGGCGCCGGCTGGGCCGGGCCGGTGGGGGCGGTTCGGCACTCCGGGCTCCACCAGGCCGGCCGGCGGCTGCGGCGCGATCGCCACGGCGGCCTGGCCGATGCCGGCACCCAGGAGCCGCTGCGCGATCAGGCCGCCGAGGGCGTGGCCGACGAGGATCGCCGGGGTGTCGCAGGATCGTGCGATCCGCTCGTAGTGCTCCAGAAGCTGGCCGATCAGCAGATCGCGGAGCGGACCGGGGTTCCGGCGGGCCGCCTCCAGGGTGGGTTCCTCACCGGGCCAGCCCGGGGCGTCGACGGTGTAGCCGTGTCTGGCGAACCTCTCAGCCCAGGCCTCCCAACTCGAGGCGTGAAGCCACGCACCGTGGATGAGGACTACAGGGATGGGCTGCACGACAGGGCCTTCCGACGACGGGCTGGCATCGGCCGCCGGGCGGCCCCGCCGGCTTCTCGATGATCTCTCCGGCGCGCGCCCGATCGGAACAGTCGGATGACTGAACACTGCGACGCCGCGCGAGGCCCGATCCGACCGGGCCGAGAACACAAAAACGTTCGGGCCCGCCCCCGTCCCGGGGTCGGGCCCGAACTGTGACACGCGCCCGGCTCAGACCGGCTGAACCGTACCCCGGCGCGCCTTCCAGGCCAGCAGGCCGGCCTGGACGATGAAGAAGATCCCGCCGCCGGTGGCGTAGACGGCCAGGACCGACAGCGACGGCTTGTCCCCCGCGGCCTGCGCGTCGTAGAAGGCACCCACGACGAACGACAGCCCGCCGGCGATCAGCATCGGCCACTGCTTGCCGAGCTCGGGGCCGCGGCGCCGCAGCCCCACGAACACCTGCGCCGCGCCGGACACGATGGCCCACGCGCCGAAGGTGGCCAGGGCCGCCGCCGCACCGCTGGCTCCGCCGGCGATTCCCACGCCGATCGCGGCCAGCGCGCTCAGCACTCCGTTGAACGCCGTGACCCGGCGCTCGGGCCCGTCCGGACCCCAGCGGTAGTCGAACACGGACGACACCGCGTCGAGCAGCGGGTAGGCGACCAGCAGCGTGACCGCCGCCGCGCTCAGGGACTCGTTCACCTTGTAGGCGTTCGCGAAGGCCACGGCCCACGCCACCGCCAGCACACCCCGGGTGAAGTACAGCCGTGTCAGGGGGCTGTGTCCGGAATCCGCCGTTGTAGTACTCATGGCCTTCTCCTTAGTGCTGTGCTCGGATTTCAGACCGGCAGGGTCAGCTGTGCGACGAGGTCACGCAGCGGAAGCTGGCCGGGTTCGTCACGTCGCCGTGGCCGGTGTAGCGGGACACCATCGGGTAGCGGCACACGTCCCGGGTGAAGCTCTGACCGCTGGGGTTGGTCAGCGTGGCGTGCAGGACGCTCGGGGCCTTGCCCTGCTCGACCCACTTGGTGAGCGAGGCCATGTCGTCCACGCCGCCGCCCTGCAGACCACAGTGCGCGACGCCGGGCGCCAGGAAGACGCGGTAGAAGTCGTCCACCTTCTTGTCGCCGCCCATCGTGGCGTCGACGCGCTGGCGGTAGTCGACGGTCCCGCCGGTGGGGATGATCTGGTCGGCGGAGCCCTGCCAGGTGATCAGCTTGCCGCCGGCCTTGCGGAAGGCCGACAGGTTCGGGTTGTTGTCGGCGATGACGCCGTCGTACTGCGCGCGCGCCTTCTGGAAGATCTGGTCGAACTGCGCGTAGGTCAGGTTCGCGGAGCTGAACGCGGGGTTCTTCTCCACGAACGTGGCGACCCAGACCGCCGGGACGAAGAACGGGTCGCCGGTGGTGGTGCCGTCGGTCGCGGTCTTGGTGGCCGCCAGCGTCGAGAAGTCGGCGCCGACCGGCAGGCCGGACCACAGCCGCTTGCCGTTCGCGTCGCGCGGGCCGTCCCAGATCTTGCGGACCACGTCCGCGTCGGCGGCGGTGATCGTCACCGGCTTGCCGTCGCACTGGATCGTGGTGCCGATCAGCCGGCGCGGGTCGAAGTCGCAGGCGGCGGGGTTGCTGATCAGGCCGTCGACGGCGCCGTCGAGCTTGTCGCAGGACTTGAGCACCGCGGCGTTGAAGGCGTTGAACTCACAGGTGGTCGGGTAGGTGTGCTCCTCGCTCATCACCACCTGCGGCCACAGCGTCGACACCTCGAACTGGTTCCAGTTGATGGCCGGGGCGTCGGCGTTGATGCCGTTGTAGTCGTTCGGGTAGAGCTGCGCCTCGGCGTAGCCCTGGCGGCCGCCGGTGGAGCAGCCGTTGAAGTAGGAGTAGGACGCGGCGTGGCCGTAGACGTCGGCCACGACCTGCTTGCTGACCACGGTCATCTCGTGGACCGAGCGGGAGGCGAAGTTCTGCAGCAGGCCGGTGTTGATCTGGCCGGCGGAGTTCAGGGCCCAGCTGGTGTCGAAGGCGTTGCCGACACCGGCGTCGGTGGTGGCGGTGGCATAGCCGGACTTGACCGCGGCGGCCAGGCCGCCGCCCTGGTCGTTGGCCTGGTAGGCGGCGCCGCCGACGGCCTGGAAGCGGCCGTTCCAGCCGGTCTGGGGCAGCCAGACCTGGACCTTGGCGTGGTCGTTGAGGCCGGGGTGGGTCAGGGTGACCGTCACCTCGCAGTGCGCCGGGACGGCGGGGACCACGGCCCCGCCGAGCGGGGGCGTGCCCGGAACCGTGTAGTCCCCGGCCGCGACGCTGGCCGCGGTCACGGATTCCACCGCGGTGCCGTCCGGCGCCGGGATCTGGAACGGCGTGCAGGCGTAGCCCGCCATGGTGGCCGGGGTCACGGCGGCGGTCGTCGCCGGGGCCGCGAACGCGGTCACCGGGACGTAGACAGCGGCGCCCACGAGCGGCACCGCGGCCGCCGTGATGGTCAGAAGCCGTCGTCGTTTCATGGTTCTCCTCGGATCAAGGGCGGTGAAGTGCCTGGTGTCGGGATGGCGCCTTCACTTTCGCGGCCGTTCCGCCCTTGGCACATCAGTCACGTGACGCTCAGTCTTCGACGGCTCCGAGGTGGCTCAAGGGCCCCTTCGACTGGGAGTCAGATGACCGATGTGTGCGTCACGGCGGCCGGGTGACAGTGATGCCGCACCAATGACCCAGCCCTCGAAAGGGATTTGCCATGCCTACCCTGCCCTCCGGCCGCAAGCGCCGGATCGTCGCCGGTTCCACCGCTGTCGTCGGCACCGCCGCCGCGCTCGGCGCGTTCGCCCTGACCGGCACCGCGGACGCGGCGTCCCGTCCGGCGGCCGCGGACCACGGCCCGAAGCCGACGGTCATCCTGGAGCACGGCGCGTTCGCGGACGCCTCCAGCTGGGACGGCGTCATCACCGACCTGCGCCGCGACGGCTACCCGGTGATCGCCGCGGCGAACCCGCTGCGCGGCCCGGCCTCCGACGCGGTGTCGCTGCGGGCGCTGATCGAGCACGTCAACGGCCCGGTCATCCTGGTCGGCCACTCCTACGGCGGCTCGGTCATCAGCGAGGCGGCCGCCGGCGAGAAGAACGTCAAGGCCCTGGTCTACGTCGCGGCGTTCCTGCCGGCGCCGGGCGAGAGCGCGCTTCAGCTGACCAACCTCTACCCGGGCTCGACGCTGCCGGCGACGCTGGACCCGGTGCCGTTCACCAACCCCGACGGCACCACCGGCACCGACCTGTACATCCAGCAGGACAAGTTCCCGCACCAGTTCGCCGCCGACGTGCCCGCCGACCAGGCGGCGCTGATGGCCGAGACGCAGCGCCCGATCGCGCAGTCCGCGCTGGAGGAGAAGGCCACGGTCGCGGCCTGGAAGACCATCCCGAGCTGGGACGTGGTCACCACCCAGGACCTGAACATCCCGCCGGCGGCGCAGGAGTTCATGGCCAAGCGCGCGAACGCGCACGTCACCAAGGTCGCCGCCTCGCACTCGGTCGCGGTGTCGCACCCGGGCGTGGTGGCCGACGTCATCGAGCGCGCGGCCCGCGCGACGCGCTGATCCCTGCCCGACACCGACCACGAGGGATCACTCATGGATCTGAAGCTGGAAGTCGTCATCGTGCCGGTGACCGACGTGGACCGCGCCAAGGCCTTCTACGTCGAGCAGCTGGGATTCCGCCTGGACGCGGATTTCCCGATCGAGGACGGATACCGAATCGTGCAGGTCACGCCGCCGGGGTCGGAGTGCTCCGTCATCCTCGGCGACGGTCTGTCCTCGGCGGCGCCGGGGACCTACCAGGGTCTGCACCTGATCGTCACCGACATCGTGGCGGCGCGCTCCGAGCTCGCCGCGCGCGGGGTCGAGGTCAGCGAGCCGTTCCAGGACGTCACCGGGGCGTTCCACCGCCCCGGCACGGCGAAGCGGGTCCCCGGCCTGCACCCCGAGCGGCTCAGGTACGGGAGCTTCGCCTAGTTCGAGGACCCGGACGGGAACCAGTGGTTCCTGCAGGAGATCACTCAGCGCGCCCCCGGCCGCTGAGGACTCTCCTTCCTATACCGCCGAGGGGCGGTAACTCCCCGTCCACACCCCGCCGCCCCTCGGCTCGTCTTTCCCCCTAGCCGCTCTGGAGTCAGGACCATGCCAGGTACCCCCACCCGCACCTTCGACGTCATCGTGATCGGCGCCGGCCCGGTCGGCGAGAACGTCGCCGACCGGACCACCGCCGCCGGCCTGGACACCGTCATCGTCGAGGCCGAACTCGTCGGCGGCGAGTGTTCGTACTGGGCCTGCGATCCCAGCAAGGCGCTGCTGCGGCCGGTGCTGGCGCACAGCGAGCTGCGCGGCGTCCCCGGCCTTGAGCGCGCGGCAGATCAGCCTCTTGATGTCGAAGCCGTCCTGAAGCACCGCGACGCCTGGGCCGGCCAGTGGGACGACGCCGGCCAGGTGGCGTGGCTGGACAAGGCCGGGATCAGCCTGATCCGCGGGCACGGCCGGCTGGCCGGCCCGAAGGAGGTGACCGTCACGACGCCGGAAGGCGACCTGCTGCTGCTGACGGCGCGGCACGCGGTGGCGGTGTGCACGGGGACCTCGGCCGCGCTGCCGCCGCTGCCCGGCCTTGAGGCGCTGCGGCCGTGGACCAGCCGCGAGGCGACCAGCGCGAAGGAGGTGCCGGGACGGCTGGCGATCCTTGGCGCGGGGGTCGTCGCGGTCGAGATGGCCACCGCGTGGCAGGCGCTGGGCTCGCAGGTGACGCTGATCGCCCGGGAGCCGGGTCTGCTGCCGCGGGTGGAGCGGTTCGCGGCGGATCTGGTGACGGAGCGGCTGCGGGAAGCAGGGGTCGACATCCGGTTCGATTCGGGCATCGCTTCGGCGGTGCGGCCAGACGCTTCCGAGTCCGGCTCCGACGAAGTTCACATCACGCTTGCCGACGGCAGCGTCGTGATCGCCGACGAATTGCTGCTGGCGACCGGCCGCGCGCCCCGGACCGCGGAAGTCGGGCTGGAAACAGTGGGTCTTCAGCCGGGCGGCTGGCTGACGACGGACGACCTGTTCACCGTCGACGAGGTCTCCGGCGAGTGGCTGTACGCGGTCGGGGACGTCAACCGGCGCGCCCTGTTCACGCACCAGGGCAAGTACCAGGCGCGGATCGCCGGAGCGGTGATCGCCGCCCGCGCGCATCGGCGCCCGCTGGACATCCGGCGCTGGAGCCGGTTCGTGGGCACGGCCGACCACGTCGCGGTGCCGCAGGTGGTGTTCACCGATCCGGAGATCGCGAGCGTGGGGCTGACGACCGCCGAGGCCGAGCGGACCGGGCAGGCGGTGGACGTCGTGGACTACGAGATCGGGCAGGTCGCGGGCGCGGCGATGTACACGTCCGGCTACCGGGGCCACGCGCGGATGCTGGTCGACCCCAAGCGGCACACGGTCGTCGGCGCGACGTTCGCCGGGCCCGGGGTCGCGGAGCTGCTGCACTCGGCGACGGTCGCGATCGCCGGCGAGGTGCCCGTCGAGCGGTTGTGGCACGCGGTGCCGGCGTTCCCGACCATCAGCGAGGTGTGGCTGCGGCTGCTGGAGACGTACCGGGACCAGTCCTCGGCGATCTAGCCTCTCCAACAGGCCTAAAGTCGAGAGAGGTCGAGTCCGAAACCGGAGGCGCCATGAGCAGCACGACACTGACCCCGAAGGGCCGGGCCACCCGGGCCCGGATCGTCGAGGGCGCGGCCGATCTGCTGCGGGACTCCGGCGTCGAGGCCACCACGCTCGACGACGTCATGGCCCGCACCAGGACCAGCAAGAGCCAGCTCTTCCACTACTTCCCGGACGGCAAGGAGGAGCTGCTGCTGGCCGTGGCCCGGCACGAGGCCGGCCGGGTGCTGGCGGACCAGGAGCCGTATCTCGGGTGCCTGGACACCTGGGAGGCCTGGGAGCGCTGGCGGGACGCGACGATCCTGCGCTACGAGGAGATGGGCGACCAGTGCCCGCTCGGGGCGCTGTCGCTGCACTTGGGGCGCAGCACGCCGGGTGCGCGAGCCGTGGTCGTGGCTCTGCTGCGGCAGTGGCAGGCCTCGCTGGCCGACGGCGTGCGCGCGCTGCAGGAGGCCGGGCGGCTGCCGGCGTCGGTCGACGCCGACGAGCGCGCCGCCACCCTGCTGGCCACGATCCAGGGCGGGGTGGGCATCCTGCTGGCCACCGGGCAGACCTACCACCTGCGCGTTGCGCTGCATCAAGCGGTGGCCGACCTGCGGCGGCTGGCCACCCCCTAAGTCTGGACTTGAGAGTCCATTTTTCGGATCGCACAGTGGGTTCCGGCACGTTGGAACGAGAACTCAGGAGTGCGAAATGAGTGGACGTCTGCAGGACAAGCGCGCGCTGGTGACCGGCTCGACGAGCAACATCGGCCGCGCCATCGCCGAAGCCTTCGCCGCCGAAGGGGCGCACGTGATCGTCTCCGGCCGCGACACGGCGCGCGGCGAGGAGGTCGTCTCCGGAATCCGGACCAAGGGCGGCCGCGCCGACTTCGTCCGCGCCGACCTGGACGGCAGCCCCCAGGCCTCCCGCACGCTGGCCGAGGAAGCCGAGGCCCTCCTGGGCGACACCATCGACATCCTGGTGAACAACGCCGGCATCTACCCGGCCGGCACCACGATCACCACCGACGACGAGACCTTCGACCGGGTGTACGCGGTGAACGTGAAGGCCCCCTTCTTCCTGACCCGGGAGATCGCCCCGCAAATGGCGGCCGCGGGCGGCGGCACCATCATCAACCTCGGCTCCTGGGTCGCCCGCCTCGCGGTCCCCGTCGGCGCCCTGTACGCCTCGACGAAGGGCGCGATGGAGACGCTGACGCGCGCCTGGGCCGCCGAGTTCGGCCCGCAGGGCGTGCGGGTGAACGCGGTGTCGCCCGGCGTGATCCTGGAGCCGGCGCCCGGCGAGGCGCACCCCGGCGAGGTGATGATGAACGGGACTCCCGCCGGACGGCTGGGGAAGCCGCAGTACATCGCGGACGCGGTGGTGTACCTGGCCAGCGATGAGGCTTCTTACTTGCACGGGACGGTGCTGGACGTGGACGGCGGCCGGACCGCGGCCGCGGTGATCGCGGCTTAGGCGTCTTATTCGACGGCTTCCTGAACCCGCTGCACGACACGCCACATCGGCGTCCCGCGCCGGGCGACGACCACCATGACGTCCTCTTCCGGCTCCGCGGCGCGCGGGGCGGAGGGGATGTCGTCGGCGTAGGTGGCGCGGACCCATTCCAGGGCGTGCTCGACCAGTTCGGCCGGGTCGCCGCGACCGTCGGACCGGAGCCAGCCGCGCAGGGCGTGGTTGTGGGCGGCGACCACGGCCGCCGACACGACGTCGGCCCGCAGACCCCCGTCGGCCCGGCCGGCATAGCGGGCCCGCAGGAACGCGGCCAGGGCGCTCTCATAGCGGCGGACGACCGCCAGCTCATGCGTACGCAGGGCGGGGACCTGACGCGTCAGCCGGTAGCGGGCCAGCGAGAACTCGGGATCGGCCGCGTACATGGCCAGGACCATGCGAGCGGCGTCGCAGACCCGCGCGACCGGATCCTGACCGAAGCCGGACTCGTCGGCGAGGAAGGCCGACATGCGGGCCAGGGTCCCCTCGTGGTCGGGAAAGACCACCGACTCCTTGGAGGGGAAGTAGCGAAAGAAGGAACGGCGGCCGACTCCCGCACGGGCCACGATGTCATCGATGGTGGTGGCATCGAAGCCGTGCTCAGCGAACAGCCCCACCGCCGCCGCGACCAGCGCATCGCGCATCGCCGGCCGAGGCTCGGCGGAGGCGGGCTGGAGGGCGGACATGGGTGGACGGTAACACCGCCCGCGAGGGGTCCCCATATCGATGCGGTCCGCGTCACACGGGAGGTTGCCCTCGTGGCCGCCGCCGGTCGCTGCGCGTTTGCGACCTCACAGCCTCACCGCCTCACCGCCCTCGCCCCGCCCCCGGTGCCTGTCCAACCACTGGAGCCTGGACGCCGACCGTGTCCATCGCCGCCAGCCGCAACCGCGGCTCACCCTCACTGTCGCCGCCGCCCAGCACCCGGACCTCCCGCGTCCCGCCCCCACGGTCCCGGAACCCCGCCCCCACCCCCACCCCCACCCCGCCGTCCAGACGAAGCCCCGCAGCCCATTGCCCCAAACGGCTGCCTCCGCCAGCCCACACCAAGCCTCCGTACCGAAGGCTCTTACGTGGCCCGCGTACACGGCCCGGCGCCACCAGGCCCGGACCCTCCTCGAAAGGCGGAATGCCATGGCCGACACCCCGGACCTGGGCAAGATGTGGAAACAGCTGACCGACAGCGTCGGCGGCGGCATGGGCGAAGCCCTGGAGAAGCTGAAGAAGAGCAGCATCGGCGAACAGGTCCAGTCCTGGATCGGCAAGGGCGAGAACAAGCCCGTCAACGCCGACCAGGTCACCGAAGCCATCGGCCAGGACCGCATGGAAAAGATCGCCCAACAGGCCGGCACCACCCCCGAGCAGGCGGCCCAAACCATGGCCGACAAGCTCCCCGGCATGGTCGACAAGATGACCCCCGACGGCCAACTCCCCGACCCCCAGTCCATCAAGTCGAACGTAGCGGGCGCCACCCAGAGCAACCCCGCAGGCGCAGCCAAGAGCACGATGGACAACGCCATGGGCAACACCCCCACCGGCGCCCAGCCCCAGCCAGCCCGCACCAACCCCAACCCGCCCCCGATGTAGCCAGCAGGGACCCAGGCGGCGCCCCAGCGCCACCACCCCACGGCCGGACCCCGCACCCCCGGGGCCCGGCCACGCCACGCCCGAAAACCCGCAGGTAGCGAATCGATTTCCCTTCCAGCCGCAGCTCTGGCTAATATAGGCAACGCCCGCCGGGGAGATCAGCAAGATCGATCGAAGATCTCACCGGGGGACCAGATGGGGCTTTAGCTCAGTTGGTAGAGCATTTGTCTGGCAGACAAAAGGTCAGGGGTTCAAGTCCCCTAAGCTCCACGGCACGCCCCCGATCTGCGAAACCGCAGGTCGGGGGCTATTTTTTGGCGAGATGGCTGGAGTCACCCCCGGGTTGAGACCGTTCTGGCGCAGGCCGGGCTCGAACGCCGATTCTCATCCCACCCCGTTTTGGATTCTGATTCGTCGCCGTCCGCGGTGAATTGGTCGTGGCGTTTCACGCCCATAGGGAGTCCGGACGGGCCTCTGACACGGGCCGCTAAGCTTGCCCTTCTTTCCCGGGCTCCTTAAGGGAGGCGACACTGGTCGCCGGAAGGAGTCTGTGATGCTGGAGCCTCGTCCTCCGGAGTTCCGTCGTCGGGCCGTGGAGTTGGTCCGTGCCGGGAAGACGCCGTTCGGTCGGCTGGCGAGGATCTGGGGATCTCGTACTCGTGTCTGCGACGCTGGATGGACCAGGCCAAGGTCGTCGACGGTGTAAAAACAGGGCCTGTCGAGGGCGGCGAAGGAGAGTCGGCGGCGTTGCGGCGGCGGACGCGTCAGCTGGAGCTGGAGAACGCCCAGCTGACCGCATCGATTACCGAGATCAACCGGATCTCCCGCGGCACCTGCGCTGCACCGATACACGCCGAGCTGCTGCTCGGGGCCGGCATACGCATCGGACGCAACCGTGTGGCCCCGGCTGATGCGCGCCGACGGCCTGGCCGGTCGTCACGGGAGCAATTGTCGCGAACTGTGAGCCTGTACCCCGACCGGTCCGCAGGTGCTTGTGCCATGGGGCCCGCGTCCTCTGCCGACTCCGGCTTCTGACAGCATGAAGCACCTCGCTGGCGGCGAGTTCATGTGCACAGGATCGGTGGCGCCGAGAACCCTGAGCAACTGATCGGTACTCGCGGGTTACTAGTGTCGCAGGCCCCTTGTATGCTCTTTCTCACTGTGCGGGGGGAGCTCCATGCGTGGGCTGAGCAGAATCATCCGGGGGGGGTTGGACTGATGGCGCGTCCATCTGGCTGGGACATTCTGAGTTTGGATGGGGATCCCACGCCGGGCGCCGTGGAGTCGGTTGAGGCTCTGGCCAAGGAGTTCGGGGACTTCGCGCACGATGTGGAGTCGGCTTATCGGAGTCTGAATTCCTTCGGCTCGGATGCGACAGCGTTGCAGTGGGTGGGCCAGACCGCTGAGGCGTTCAAGGATCAGTTCGGTCCGCTGCCGGGGCGTCTACAGAAGTTGTATATCTCCTATAGCGAGGCCTCCGACGCCCTGTCCTCGTACGCACCGAAGCTGCAGGCTGCGCAGACCAAGGCGGACTCGGCGTTGCACCAGGCCAAAGACGCCGCGGTCGATCTCCAACGTGCCACCACCTCTGCGAACAGCGCCGCGTCCGACTTGAAGTCGGCCCAGCAGAGCCATGCCGTCAACCCCGACCAACAGGCTCTTGCCGATGCCCAGACAGCGCACGACAGTGCGCAGGCCAGCCTGAAGAACGCCCAGGCCCACATGGCCGCGCTCACCGCGCAGGCGAAACAGGCCTACGACGACCGCATCGACGCAGCCAAGAACTGCGCCAAGGCGTTGCACCACGCACAGTCCGACGGCATCCACAACAAGCACTGGTGGCAACACGTCGCCAGCAGTGTCCTGTCGACTGCCGGCGAAGTCCTTTCGGACGTCGGACACTTCGCCGAAGGCATGGCGTACGAACTCGAAGACGTCCTCAAGGCGCTGTTCAGCCCGAACTCGCTTCTCGGCATCGCCCAGACGCTCGCCGGGCTGATGTTGATGGTCGCGGGTGCCGGCGGCGAGGTCGGCGGCGTGGTGCTCGACGCGACGGGGGTCGGTGCCGTCCTCGGTATTCCGGCGGCCGCCGTGTCGGCCGGGCTCATCACCGCTGGCGGCGCTCTGGCCGGCAAGGGCTTGTACGACTGGATGGCCGCGATGGCCAACGGCGACTACAACGCCTGGCCCCGGGGCAAACGGGGCGGAGCGAAGCCGGCGAAGCTCCGCGATGCCGACCCGGGCGGAGATCAACAATACGGCGGCCACGCATATGATAAGCACGTTGGGGAAAGCAATGAGGAGCTTGGCGATCGGCTCTATGACACCAGAAACGATGAAAATCCGCCGGACGAGGTGTCGACATACGAGACCTACGAAGACGAACGGAGGTTCAGCCAAATGGTGATCGATCAGAATAATGCGCAAATCACCAATTGGCTGAGCAAGGCAAAACCTGGCAGCACACGGGATTTCGAAGTGGACACTCTCGGCGAGGTGACCGGCCGCAAGCTCACCAGAGAAGATTGGGAGAATAAGCTCCCGTCCAAGCCGGTGCTGGGCGCCAGAGTAGTCATTAGAGCCGATCCGGCCGCACCAAATGGGTATTATATCCTAACTAGCTTTCCTACTGGGATTGACGCAGCCACGTGGCTCCCTTAATATGCGCCAGCAATAGCCTGAGGTCTTGACGATGACACAGCCTGACATTTTCGATGACGACGCCCCGTGGGCCGAGAGGTTGCCGGAGCTGAGGCTCCTCCTCGAAGCTTATTCATCCGTGCCGCTCCAGGAACGGTTCACCGATACGCCGGACTCGCCCTCGAAGGCAATGCGTTCGTACCTGCGTATGGCCACCTTCTATCCGGGCCGGGCCTTCAGGGCCACTGCCGAGATCCTCGACACGCTCAAGCGTGGCCTGGACGACCCGGAGGTCACCGCGGACATGGACTCGATGTCGCGCATGATCGTTCCGGATGGCAGGACCCGTGAGGATTGCCTGACGGCGATGATCCCGCACCTGGTTGCCTTCACGGAAGGCGGTGAACAGGCCGCGGTTCAGAAGCCGGAGACCCGGTGGGAGTGGCGGGAACGCTTTCCCAATCTGGGCAACCTGCTTGGCAGCTACTATCACCAGGACATCGGCTACGTATACGGCAACAATGCGACCAGTGAAGTTATTCTCGCCGACTACTTCACCACAAATTGGCCCTACGAAGTAGCCGCTGCCGTGTCCGAGATCGACGAGCTGCTCGCGATGGGCTCCGACGAAGATTTTCTTGAAATGGCGACCTCAATGCTCGGCCGCCAGGTGCGCCCGTCGCGCGGGTTGTCACATGGAGAATGGCTGTCTTCGATCACCCGAGATCTACGGGGGCGACTGCAAGGCGTAGATTACCAGCCTCCGGCACCTCCGAACCCCGCATATCCGGCACACGACAAACGTGCCTGGGGACGTTGATCCACTGCCGCGCGAGGTACCGATCAAGGCTGTCGAAGCTGCCTCCGCTCCGGGCCAGGCTCGCTTGGCCCGCGGCTGGTCCGAGCACCTAGTGCAGCGACGCTCCCGGTCTCAACCAGTCACAACGCGTCTCGACACCACCGGTGCATGCGTGGTGCGGTTTCGGAAGTTGAAAGCATGCAACGGTCCCGCGCCAGCTCGCAGGCATAGTTTCAGGATTCGACTACCAGGCCCCTAAGCTCCACATAGTGGCAGTGGCACCCTCGGAAACGAGGGCGCCACTGCCCTGTTCAGGGGATTACACCGCAGCTCACGGCCAGTTTTCGGCTGCGCCGCGATGAAGGCTTTTGTCTCACTGCAACTCGCTGTCGATCATTCTTTATCCAAGATCGCGACCCATGCGCGACCCGATCTTGGTTGGGTCTGGGACAGCCCTGGGATCGTGGCAACAGCGTCGGTCACCAGATTGGGTGATTTCTGTTCGGTGTCAGAAGCCGCTCCGGGAGGCGGGGTCGCCGCCCTTCAGCGGCCGTCCCCAGCTTCGAGTTCCTCGCGTGTGATGCGCTGCACGACCGTGTTCGGCGGGTAGTAGAACTCCATGCCTGTGGGGTTCAATAACCCTGCCGAGGCGTTGACCTGGGTCTATGCTGCGGCTTCGTATTCGTTGATGAGGCCGCCGAGGATCTTCGTTCGGGTGATTCGCTGAGCTGGGAACGGGATGACGGTCGGGTCGTCCAGCGGCGCCCGCAGGCTAAGGACTCGTAACAAAATTGGGTCGTCCGACCTGCGGGAATGTGTGTGTATCAGCCTTCGTTGATGCTGTCGGAGGTGGGAGACAGCCGAGACGAAGAAGAGCACACGTCGGCCATGGGAGGTCGACGACGGCCTGTGGGAGCGGATCGAGCCGCTGTTGCCGCAGGTCGAGCGCAACCCCAGGTACCCGGGCCGGCCGCGGATCGATGACCGCAAGGCCCTGAACGGCATCCTGTTCGTGTTGTACACCGGGATCCGCTGGGAGTTCCTGCCGCTGGAGCTGGGCTACGGCTCAGGGATGACCTGCTGGCGGCGGCTTCGGGACTGGAACGCCGCCGGAGTCTGGCAGCGGCTGCACGAGCTGCTGCTTTCCGAGCTGCGCGGCGCGGGACTGCTGGACTTCTCCCGCGCCGCGGTCGACTCCTCCCATCTGCGGGCGATGAAGGGCGGGCCGGCCACTGGCCCATCCCCGGTGGACCGGGGCAAGACCGGCGGCAACCGCAACGACGTCACCCAGTTGATGCCGCTGATCCACGCCATCCCTGCGGTCCGGGGTGTGGGCGGTCGGCCCCGACAGCGCCCGCGGCACTTGTACGCCGACCGCGGCTTTGTTAGGAGTCCTAAGCCCGTGTCCTTGATGCGAACGTCCGGCGTTGTAGTGCTCCGCGTAGCGGTCCAGGACAAGCCGCAGATGGCGGTCGCCGATGATCAGCATCCGGTCTGTGCATTCAGCGCGGACGGTTTTCACCCAGCGTTCAGCGAAGGCATTCATCTTCGGGGTTTGCGGTGCCGACTTCTTTATCTCGATGTTCTCGGCGTCGAAGACCGCGTCGAACGCGTCGGTGAAGATCGAGTCCCGGTCCCGGACCAGGTATCGGAATCGGTCGGCCCGCTCGCCGACGTCGGCCAGGAAGTTCATGGCCAGCTGGGTCGCCCAGGCTGCGGTCGGGTGCTCGGTGACCCCGAGGACGTGTACCCGCCTGGTGTCGAGCTCCAGGACGAAGGAGACGTACAGCCGCTTGAGTGTGACGGTCTCGATCTGGAAGAAGTCCGTGGCCAGGATCGTTGACGCCTGGGCCAGCAGGAACGTACGCCAGGTCGAGCCGTCGTCCCGCCTCGGTGCCGGCGGGATGGCGTGGCTTCGCAGAATCTTGCGGATGGTGGCGGCGGTGACCCGGTGACCCAGGCGTCGCAGCTCGCCTTGGATCCGGGTGTAGCCCCACGACAGATTGTCGCCGGCCAGCTGAAGTATCAGCTCGACGAGTTCCTCGCTGATCGGTGGGCGTCCTGGCGGTCGTGGCTGTCGCCACTTCGTTCCAACCAGCCGCCGGTGCCAGCGCAGCACGGTGCCGGGGGTGATGAGCCGGTGGGCACGAAGGTTCCTGGGCAGCAGCCGGATCAGCGCCGCGAACAGCGCGCGGTCGACCCAGTCCAGTCGCGGTTTCGGATTGGCCCGTCGCAGCACTGCCACCTCGTGGCGCAGTACGAGCAACTCGACGTCCTTGGCGGCGCCGCTGCGGCCTAACAACACCAGCCAGGAGGCTATACGGCAAAACAGAAGGTGGAGCAGACGCATAGACACGAGCATCATCGTCCCGTACCCGACGCCACCTCCGGGCGGCATTCGCGCAGGTGAAACCCTATAGCAGGGTTTTTGAACCACGCCGGCACTTCCGACGCGGCGGATACGCCACTCACGCCGATGCAGAACAGGCTCTGGCCTCACTGCGGGAGTTACTCACCTTGGCCACGTCGGCCCCTAATCCGATCGCCACACAGTCTGCGATCAGCCAAGCCGTCCACTCCGCCATCGCCCATAGAACACCGCTACCGGACGTCGCCCAGGTAGCCGACCGCCTACGGCACGGACTGTCGCCAACACCAACGCTGACACTGGGGCAGTGGCTGACCAAATGGTTGGCCGAGCGCACCGACCTGCGCCCCGCCACCCGGCTCAACTACGCCAGCCTGATCGAGCAGCACCTGATCCCAACGCTCGGCCACGTCCTGCTGGAAGAGCTTCGCCCTGCACAGGTACGCGCGGCATTGGCCCAGATCTCCGCCGCAGCACACAGCGTCTCCGCCGCCAATGCCGCCCGGCACGCAGCGCTTGACCGGGCAAAGGCAGCATGGCGGGCGCACGATGCCACTACAGCCCGCGCCGCCCGAGCGCAGGTGGCCACGATGCCAGGCTTCCGGCGTCCGGTTGGGGCGTCCACGGTACAGTGGACTCGGGCGGTGTTGCGATCCGCCCTGTCCGAAGCGGTACGCCGCGAACTCGTCACCAGCAACGCAGCCAAACTGGTCAAACTACCCGCCCCGCGGCGAGCGCGACCACTGGAATGGACTCCGGCACGGTCGCCATATGGAAGAAGACCGGAAGACGTCCATCGCGGTTGATGGTCTGGACCCCGGCCCAGACCCGACGCTTCCTGGAGCACACCACAGGACACCGGCTGCACGCGCTGTTCGTAGCGCTGGCGTACACCGGCATGCGCCGCGGTGAGGTCTGCGGCCTGGGCTGGGAGGACCTCGACCTGCACGCAGGCGAGGCTGACATCCATCGCCAGCTCCTGCGCATCGGCACCGAAACCATCCAGGGCCCGCCAAAGACCGAAGCCGGAAACCGCCCCGTCGCCTTGGCCCGACCGGTGACCGCAGCCTTGAGACACCACCGCCGCGCCCAACAGGCCGAGCGCCACGCGGCAGGCAAAGCATGGACCGAAACCGGGCTGGTATTCACCAACCCCAACGGCACCGCCCTGAACCCGGCCGATGTCACCGGCCTGTTCGACCGCCTGGTCCGCGACGCCGCCCTCCCACCGATCCGACTGCACGACCTCCGACACGGCGCCGCCACTCACGCCCTCGACGCCGGCGTCCCGGTCAAGGTCGTCTCCGACATGCTCGGCCACTCCAGCAATCACCGTCACCCTGGACCTGTACGCCACCGTCACCGACCGGACTCGACACGCCGCCGCCAACGCCATCGCCCGGCACCTCCGACGATGACGGCATGCCGCGGACGCTTTCCTGCCCCGGCAAGTTGCCGCGGCAAGACGGCGAGTTGGTGGCGTGGCAGCAGTATCTCGATGGTCTTGTGATCGTCGGGCTTCGGATCCCGGATGGCCCTGCCTACTCGCGCATGCCGATGGCGTCGATCGGCCGGGCACGCAGCGCCAACCGTATCGGCACCAGGATGGCTGACACCGCCAGCGCCGAGGCAGCCGCGACGATCGCGAAGTACAGCAGGGGTGGAACATACGGGGTCGGTGAACCGGTCAGGCCCAGGCTGACCGTCGCCAGCGGCAGCAGCGGCACGGCGGTGCCGACCACGACCGCGATCAGGACCACCATGAGCGTTTCCGTGCGCATCATCCGCATCACCTGCTTCGGGGTGGCGCCGACCAGGCGCAGCAGGGCGAACTCCCGGGAGCGGGACAGGGTGGTCATCACCAGGGTGTTGGCGACGGCCACCGCGATGTATCCGAAGACCAGCATCAGCGGCATGGCGCTGCCGACCAGGCCGGCCATCACGGTTTGTCGCTGGGCTGCGGACAGGCCGCCCTTGTGGCACGAGCAACCCCAATCCAGGCCCCAACCCCACTGCCAGCCTCACAACCACAGTCGTCACGACGAGCGGAACCATCACACTCACCCACACCGGCACCGCCCCACCGCCGACACGAAACACGACACCAACACCACCCCCCAAGACGAGCACTACGCCAACCCCTCCGCCGCCTCAAGGAAACCCGCCCCAGAGCGTCCAAGGCTCCATAGCGATGGTCGATCCAGCCTGTACCTGCCTTCCCCCGCTCTATAACGTCGTCATCAGCTGGTTCAAGCAAAGCGACGCGACCAGCTACGACGTCCACTACGCCTATCCCGGCGAAACCTCTGGCGACCCGCCACAGGACAAGACGACCCGCGTCACAGGCACCAGCCTCACCATCCCCGGCTTCCAGACGAGACCCAACAACCTGTGCTACACCGTACGCGCGGTGAACGAGTACGGAACGTCTCCGTGGACGAACTCCACCTGCACCTGACCCGCGACGAAGTAGCAAAGGGAACTGACACAACTCGCGGCTCGCCTGCTATCGCTGACCGGGGCGGCTCTATCTTCAAAGGGTGTAGACCGCTTCGAGTGAGCGGCAGGCGATCTACCAGGACTCTTCAATGAGTCACGTGCCGGCCTGGTACGAATTCACCGCTGTCCGTTCAGGTCAGAGCCCCTCACTGGAAACTGTCCACGCCCAACGAAGATGCATCGGCTGGCTCTGCGCCTGCCCATAAGGTCGTCGAGTCAGGTCAGGCGGTGTGTCGGTACTCGTGCACGATACCTGTGATGGTCAGAGAATTACTGACCACCACAAGGTTCAGCCTGGACGACTTCGCCATCGACGCCACCGCTGGCACCGTCACCTGCCCGGCCGGACATCAGATCGTGCTGGGCGAGGCGTCCCGGATTCACCTGCAACGCAGGGCCGCCTTCACTGAGTGCGCCGGCTGACCGCTGCGTGAGCGCTGCGCTACGGCGAAGGCCGGCCGGGTCCTCACCATCCGCCCGAACCACCACCAGCAGGCCGCTGCCCGACACCGGGCCGCCACCGACCCGTTATCCGGGCTCATGACCAACTGCAGCAGACGCAGCGTCTTGCCCGGCAGTGTGCCGAGCAGCGCCGCCAGCAACGCCCGATCCGCAGGTTCGAACCGGACCCGTTGACCGCCCAAATGCCGCTGCGAGATCCGAATCTGATGGCGCAGCGCCAAGATCTCGGCATCCTTCTCCCGACCGCTCATCGGGAGCAGCCGCAACGCAGCGAACGTATTCGTCACTGCCAGATACGCGAACCTGACCAGCACGACCAACCATCATCGCCATCCCCGGCAAGCACCGCATCGAAAACCGGCTGACCGCTCGTCGCTGGGAAGCGACAGGCCAACCCATCCCGACCAGCAAGGACGACATTCTCGGCACCTACAGGGCTGCCAGGCAGCGCATGCCCGGGGCTACTTCTAGCCTTCTGGACTGTAGCGCTGGGTTCAGGTTCGTTCTTGAAGCGCGGGCACCGCGTCCAGCACCAACTCGACCGTGGCGAGAAAGCTCTCGCGGTTGAACCCGATGGGTTCGATCCGGCGAGCGAAGTGGCCCAGGGCGGGAAATTCTGCCGGGTCAGCGCCGAGCGTGATCACCCGGAAGGTCTCCAGTCTCCGCTTCTGCTCGGTCAGGCTGGAAGATTGGCTGGCCGCGTGCGCGGAGATCAGGGACACGGACAAGGTCACCAGTCGGTGGTACCACTCGGGGATGAGTTCCTCGGGCACGCCGGCGTCGGTGAGGGCTTGCAGGGTCTCCTCGATCACCATCTGGCTGCCGGGCCCGGTGCCCGGATAGTGGCTGGCGTCCTTCGCCAGTTGCGGCAGCGCGGCGTAGGCATCCCATGAGCGCAGGATCAGGTCGAGGAGCCGCTCACGCCAGGTCCCCTGTCGCCGGTAGTCGTGCATGGCCTGGACCAGCACATGGTCCACGATCGCGAGCATCAGCTCGGTGCGGTTGCGGAAGTGGCGGTACAGGCTGGAGGAGTCGGTACCCAGCTCGGCAGCGAGCTTGCGCATGCTGAACAGCTCGTCCCTCTCAGAGCCCGAAATCAGCTCCACAGCAGTGTCCAAGATGGTCTGCCTACTCCACCGCTGACGCATGAGGCCAGCTTAGTCGAGGAGAGCGGGCGTTCCATCGCAGAACACACGCGGTGTTGAACTCGGCGTTGCCCGCGATGTTGCACGCGGTGCGTGCATCATGTTCAATAGACACCCGTGACAGACCTGCACGAGCCAGTCGCTCTGCGGAACGAGTTCGACATCGCCCCGGGACTGCGGAGCCGGCGTGACTCCGGCGAGGTCTACCGGGTGCGATCGCCGCTGGGGCACGACGCCATCTGCTTCAGCCGCTTCGACGATGTCCGGGCCGTGCACAGTGATGTCGAACGGCTCCGACTCGACACGGTCGGCGCGTCACCCGGCTTGGCGACCGAGGGCGTGGACGACGAGGAGATGAAGCGACGCCGTGCCGGGCGGCTGCTGATGCTGGATCCGCGAGCACGGCGCGGGCGCGCTTTCCGACGAGGAACTGGTCGGCTTGGCGGACCTGCTGCTGATCGCCGGCCACGAGACCACTGCGAACGTGATCCCGCTCGGAACGCTCGCGTTGTTGCGCCACCCCGACCAACTCGCGCTGGTGCACGACGATCCGAGCGCGGTCGAAGACGCGGTGGAGAAGTTGCTGCGGCGGTTCCCCGGGTTGCGCCTCGCCGACCCCGCCGCCAGGCCCGCTTTCAAGCGTCGTGCACTGATCTACGGTCTGCGATCCCGGTTCATAACGGTGACCATCTTGAGGGGAACGTCCGTTGACCATCGACGAACAATCCGACGCCGCGCTACCGGCCGAGGACGACTTTCCTGACCACCAGCAGGTGGTGCAGCGGTTCGGCGACCTCGCACCGGACGGCACAACAAGCACGGTGGCGTTGTCGCGCCTGTTCGAGCACCCCCGAATCGGTCTACGTTTCCCACGCTTCGACAAGCTCGCGGCCGACGGCGGGGTCAAGCCGCACCGCATCTTGTTCGTCGGCCAGCATGTTGAGCGGCTGACGGCGTTCGGCAAGGTCGGCGCGACCGTCCGGATCGGCACCGGTATCCGCGCGATCGGACGGTCCTCGTTCACCTACGGTCAAGGCATGTTCGCCGACGGGCATCTCGTCGCCATGGCTGAGGCCACCATCGTCCTCGCCGACAAGTCCGGGCCGATCACCGTGCCCGACGAACTGCTCGCCGACCTTGAGGAACTGCGGCTGCCTCACACCAGTGCGGCAGTCGAGTCGAAGCCCGACCCGAGTCGCCGCGAGTGGCAGTACTACCCCGCCGCCGCCACCGTCCACAGCCGCATCGGGGACGTCGACCTCAACCGGCATGTCAACTACGTCGCCCAACTGGGTTGGTACGACGAGGCGATCGCCTCTCACGCACACCATCTACTGGGAGACGACGCCGCCAGAAAGCTCCCCCGGTACCTCCCTTGGCGCTACCGCGTGACCTACCTCGGCGAAGTCCTTCACCCTCGCGCCTACGACGTCGGGATCGCCGTCAGCGGACACGACGAGCACACCGTGCACTACGAGTTGGGACTGTTCGACGGCGGACAGTGCCTGGGGATCGCGGACGCCGCCGCACCACGCGGCGAGCTTTCCGCCACCGCATTGGCCTGGTCCCACTAGAGAAGGCCGCGGGCAACAGATCGTCGCCGGCCCGCCGATCAGAATCCTGTCATCCGCTGAGCGTGCGGCCGCTGAACGCCCGAATCCAATTGCATACGAGTAATCCAAGCCGTGCCTGACATGCATTTGAAGTTAATGATGCGGCTGCATACCGTTGAGGCGAAGCGCAAGAAGCATCGCGCAGTTCGGCCCTCGACCGGCCTCAGCCCCCTCCTCAGACGGGAGTACCACCATGCCCGAAACGCCTCAGACCGCTGACGTTGCCGCCTCCGACGCCGACGTGCTCGCCCAGACCGCGATAGCCGTACGGGAGGCCGGTTCAGCGCTGCGCGAGCGCTTCGGCGAGCTGGTCCCCTACCAGACCCGCGACGAGCTGATGCGCGCGCTCGCCGTCAACGACGACACGGCCCTGGCCATCCTGCGTCCCCGCCTCACGGGCCTGCGCCCGGGGGCCAGCTGGGTGGACGACGAGCTGGACGGCGGGGCGCTGCCGCCCGGCGAATGGTGGGTCGTGGACCCGACCGAAGGCAACATCAACCACCTGCACGCCCTGCCGGAGTGGGCGGTGACCGCCACCCTCGTGCGCGACAACCAGCCCGTGCTCACCGCGGTCCACCTGCCGTTGACCGGCCAGACCTACACCGCGCTCACCGGCGCGGGCGCCCACCTCGACGGCCAGCCGCTGCACGTCTCCCAGACCGCGGACCTCGGCCTGAGCATCGTGGCCACCAGCCAGGCCCGGCCCGACGAGGATGAAAAGGTCGTGCGCCGCGTCGGCTCCTCGATCACCGCGATGCTCTTCGACGCGCTCGTCGTCCGCACCGCCGTGCCCGCGACCCTGCACCTGCTGAACGTGGCCGCCGGCCGGATCGACGCCTTCTGGCAGTTCGCCGGCGCCCGCGCCGACCTGCTGCCCGGAGCGCTGCTCGTCACCGAAGCCGGCGGCCAGATCTCCGACGCCCAGGGCCGCCCCTGGACCTCGCAGAGCCAGAGCTTCCTGGCCGCCGCGCCCGGCATCCACGCCGAGGCCGTCGCCACGCTCTCGCGCTGACCGCGCACCACAATCCGAAACATGGGAAGGATCAGATCAGCTTGACCACGAACGCAGTTCTCGGAAACGGCCGCGTCGGCGGCAACCTCGCCGCAGCCAACAACCTGCTGGCCCACGACCTCGACGGCACGGGACCGATGCTCGTGGCCGTCCACGGCATCACCGAAAACCGGAGCTTCTGGAACCCCGTCCGCTTGCAGCAGCACTTCCGCGTGCTGCGCGTCGACCTGCGTGGCCACGGCGACTCGCCTCGGACCTCGCCGTTCGGGATCGACGAGTCGGTGGAGGACATCCACCACCTGATCGAGTCCCTGGGCGAGGGCCAATCCCCGTTCGTCGTCGGTCACTCCCTCGGCGGGGTGATTGCGACTGCCTACGCGGCCCGCTACCCCACTCGCGGCGTGGTCAATGTCGACCAGTCGCTGCGGGTCGGTCCACTTCCTGCGGAGTTGGTCGCCACCGTGCGGGGAGAGGGTTTCGCCGACTTCGTTCGTACGCTCTTCGCCCAGCTGTACGGCGAGCTGGACCCCGAGTTGGCGGCCGACATCGAGCGCCGCCGCGCCGTCGACCAGGAAGTTTTCAGCGGGTTTTGGACCCCGTTGCTTGATTGGGACGCAGACACGCTGGCAGCGTGGTCTCGACGCACCACGAGCCTCCCGCCCGACGTCCCGTACCTGTCTTTGCATGGAACGGACCCCGGTGGTGACTACACCGACTGGCTCACCCACCGTATCCCCGGGGCCGTGGTCGAGCAGGCACCGAAGCTCACGCACTATCCGCACCTGGCACAACCCGAATGGTTCGCCTCCCGCGTCCATCAGTTCTTCAGCGCCTGAGTACCTGTTTCAATCCTGAGCGCGCCGGCTCATCGCGCCCGCGACCCCGCACCTGCTGAACATGGCCGCCGGCCGGATCGACGCTTTCTGGCAGTTCGCCAGCGCCCGCGCGGACCTGCTGCCCGGGGCGCTGCTCGTCACCGCTGACCGCGCACCACAACCCGCACCCAAGGAAGGACCTGATCATCATGACCACGATCGCAGTTCTCGGAAACGGCCGCGTCGGCGGCGGCCTGGCCGCCGCTCTCACCCGGGCAGGACATCAGGTGACCGTCGCTGACCGCACACCGGGCGCCGCCGCGGCCGCCGCCCGGACAGCCGAGGTCGTCATCAACGCCACCCCGGGTGAGGGGTCGCTGGAACGTCTCGCCGCCCTGCGCGAAGAACTCCGCGACAAGATCCTCGTCGACGTGTCCAACGCCACCACCGACGGACCGGACGGACTGCCCGCCGGCCTGCTCTACCCCGGCTCCAGCCTTGCCGAACAACTCCAGGCAGCGCTCCCCGAAACGCGCGTAGTCAAGACACTCAATACCATGCTTTTCCCGGTGATGACCGCTCCGGACACGCTCGTCCAGCCGCCGACCGCGTTCCTCTCCGGCGAGGACCCGCAGGCCAAGCAGGCCGTCCGTGAGCTGCTCGCCGACCTCGGCTGGCGCACGGAGTGGATCACCGACCTCGGCGGAATCCAGACCGCCCGCGCAACAGAAGCCGCAATACTGTTCGTACCGCACGTGATTCGGTCCAGCGGCTTCACACCCTTCGCGATCTCGATCGCCCGCTGACTCGCACACAGCACACCGCCCTGGGAGGAATCCTTGGCCTGCCGCCCGGAACGCACGGGCGAGGTTAGAGCGGTATCTCACCTGGCCTCGGCCTCAGTCACGCCTGCGTCCCAGCTCATGTCGCAGCGGTGTGATGACACGCCTCCAACAGCGGAACACCACCCAAAGAATCAGTGGAAGGCGATCAGTTTCTATGAATGGTGCCGAGACTCTCCTGTGCACCCTGCTCGACAACGGTGTGGACGTCTGCTTTGCCAATCCCGGTACGTCGGAGATGCAGTTCGTCGCGGCGCTCGACCGCCACCCGGCCATGCGTGGCGTGCTGTGCCTGTTCGAAGGAGTGGCGACCGGGGCCGCCGACGGCTATGCCCGCATGACCGGCCGGCCGGCCGCGACCCTGCTCCACCTCGGCCCCGGCCTGGCCAACGGCCTGGCGAACCTCCACAACGCCCGCCGAGCACGCACCCCGATCGTCAACGTCATCGGCGACCACGCCCGCTTACACAAGGAGCTCGACTCGCCCCTGGAATCCGACATCGATGCCGCAGCCGCGACCGTCTCCCACTGGGTGCGCCGACCGACGGCCTCGACGCACATCGGTCCCGACACCGCCGCAGCCGTGGCGGCGGCGATGAGCGCAGGGGTGCGGATGCCCGGCGCCCCGGACCGGTCACGCACCGGCACCTCCGGCGCGATCTCAACACTCATCATCGCCGCCGACCTCTCCTGGGAAGAGAGCGCCCCGCCTCCGCCACATCTCCCGGCACCGCCACTGCGTCGCACCACCCGCGAAGACGTGGAATCCACAGCCGCATTGGTCGCCGGTGCCGAGCCTGCCGCGCTGCTGATCGACGGAGCCGGACTAGGTGAGCGTGGCCTGCGAGCCGCCGCCCGGATACAGAAGGCCACCGGAACCGCCGCCTTCTGCCCGACCTGGCCCGCCCGGCTACGGCGCGGCGCCGGCGTACCGCCGATCCAGCCCCTGGGGTACCGGGCCGAAACCGTCGACCAGCAACTGGCGGGCATCAAGCACCTGATCCTGGTCGGAGCACGCGAACCGGTGGCATCGTTCGCCTATCCGGGCCGTCCAGGCCTTCTCACTCCACCGGGAACGCGCGTGCACCACTTCGTCCCCGACGAGGGATTCGATGTCATCGACGCGCTGGACCAACTGGCAGACATCGTCGCGCCGGACACCCTCGCAGTGCTGCCGTCGCAAGACGCCCCGCCTCCCGTCGCCGACGGGCCGTTGCGCACCCAGAACTGGGCAAAGGTCATCGGCGCCCTGCTCCCACGGGATGCGATCATCGTCGACGAGTCCATCACCGAGGGAATGAACACCCTCTTCCCGGCGACCGCCAACTCCGCACCACACGACGTGCTCGGCCTGACCGGTCTGGCCATCGGGCAAGGCATCCCAGTGGCCGTCGGCGCAGCCATCGCATGTCCCGAACGGCCCGTCGTCTGCCTGCAAGCCGACGGCAGCGCGCTCTACACCATCTCCGGACTGTGGACCCAGGCCCGCGAGAAGCTCAACGTGACCACCGTCATACTCAACAACCGCTCCTACGCGATCCTGCGCGCCGAACTGGACCGCGTCGGCGGCGGCCAAGCCGGACCGGCCGCCAGGGCCCTGTTCGACCTCAGCCGGCCCGACATCGACTTCACCGCCGTGGCCACCGGCCTGGGCGTCCCCGCGACACGGGCCGCAAACACCACCGAACTGGCCGAACAATTCTCCACCGCGCTGGCCACACCCGGACCGCACCTCATCGAGGCGATCCTCCAGCCGACCTGAACACCGCCGGGAACAACGACAGCCAAAGACCTCATAACGGCATGTGTGGTTTCCGCATCTATTCGCGACATTGGATTTCAGACAGACACGGAACTCACGTGAGCGGACACGGCGAGATGGCTCCGGCGCGAGTTCAGTGAAGATCAGCCATCTTCAAGCAACTGGCCAGACTGCTGGTGTGGCAGCTGAGCGCGGACGAGCTCCTCGCCGAGATCAAGTTTAAATAGGAAGGCGCTTCACATGGTTATACCGGCACCAATTACCTCCATACACCAGATAGAGCCGCAGTTGGCCAACCTCCGCTCGTACTGGCTTGGATGGGGCAGTTCGAACACCGCGCACGACGATATGCCGCTCTACCGATCGGGTCTGGCGTACTCGCTGCTGAACGGGGTGCTGCGGATCCGTGGCCGGTCTGTGGACGAAGCCGTCGAGACCGGGCTGCGCGCACTCGACGGGGTGCCGCACCTGTGGTGGGTCGGCGCGGACAGCGACCCGGGAGTACTCGAACAGTTGCAGGCCGGCGGCGGACAGCTCGGTTCGACCTTGCCCGTCATGGCGATCGACCTCAAGCGCGTGTCCGAGGCGGAGGTTCCCGGGCTGGCGATCACCCGGGTCGACGGCGCGACTATGTCCGAATACGTCGAGGCGTACTCGGACGTGTTCGGGATCGCGCCCGAGCTTCGAGCAGCAGTCGTCGCCAGAGAAACGGGATACGCGACTGCGCAGTCGACTGTGGAGCGCTTCATCGGAACGCTCGACGGGGACGTAGTCGGTACGGCCAAGGTGTCGATGAGCCACGGAGTCGCAGGAGTCTACTGGGTCAGCACGAGGGAGCCCTTTCGCGGCCGGGGAATCGCTACTGCGTTGACGACCGCCGCACTGCTCGCCGGTCGCGAACGCGGATTCCGGATCGGCAGCCTGCAGGCGAGCAGACTCGGTGCGCCAGTGTATCGCCGGCTCGGCTTCGAGACAGTGGGCGAGCTTCAGCACGTGGCTTTTCAGGCACCGAGTGACTGACGAACCGCCCTAGCGATCCACGGCGTGGACACCCGCCCACGACCAGCACGAGCACCCACGACCCCGGCCACACCAGCGACCTGACCAACACCATCAAGACGGTGGATCTTCGACAAATGGTAAGCAGAGTCCGGAACGAAAAGGTCCAAAACTCTACCCGCCGAACACGTCGGCGGAGGACGTGAAACAGATAACGCCATGAAGCACGGCTCTACAAGACGGGGAAGGGCTCGGGCGGCCCTGTCTGCGCTGCTGGGTTTCGGAAGATTGCTGTTCCATCCGGAGTGGACTGTCGGCGCCCCGTACCGGCGGGGCGTCCGGGTAGGCAAAGTAGCAGCTGACGGCATCGATCCGGCAACCATAATCATGATCGGCATACGCATCAACAAATGGCGTGCACCTCGGCACTGGCTGCCCCTCCTGCTCGCGCTGCCACCGATGGTCTGTGACCTCGCCGACGATCCGGACAGCGGCCTGCTCGGCTACCGGCTCCTGCTCGGACCCGGGCCGCGCCAGGCAATGCTGGTGCAGTACTGGAGCGACACCGACGCCCTGCACACATTCGCCCGCGACATCGACTCCCCACACCGTGCCGCGCAGGAACGATTTTGGCGGCACTACGCCGCAGGCCGAGCGGCAGTCGGTGTCTGGCACGAGCTGCTTACGGCAGCCGCGCCCGAGGCCCTCTACGGCAACATGCCTCCGACGGGAATCGGTGCGTTGCGCGACGTACAGCCGCTGGCGTGGAAGGTGAATGGTCCCCTCCCCCGCCAATCAGACGACCCCTCACAGACCGCGCTCTGAGCTCACGGCCGCGCTGAACCGGTACTGAGTTTCACAAGCTGATTTAAGGTGCGGTTCTGCCGGGCCATGGTGAGGATCAGCTGGACGAGTTTCGTCGCTGATCGGCCGCCGTCCGGGGGCCTTCGGTCGGCGCCACTTGTTCGCGACCGGACACCGAGTTCTTCGACGCCTGCGATCGGGCCGGCAGCGCCAGCCATGACCGAACACTCGCGAAGATCCGGTACAGCAAGACGACAGCCACAGAACCGATCGCCCCACGGCATCACCCCAGGTCCGGGGTAGTGGCCGAATTGAACTGCCGACCAGCACAGGGCCGTCAATGGCACCCGAGCGGTGGTGCCGGGTTGCGCGACGAAACCGAGCGGGTTGGGATGTAGCGACAGCCGTCCAGCGATCGAAACTGAAGACACAGGTCATCACTATGGAGAACGGGGGCGGTGGGTCCACCGCGGGCAAGGACTACGCCCAGCGCAATGCTCGCCTCAGCCTCACGCGCTGGAAGCAGGTCCTGAACGTTCAGGCGGTCTACCGCTGGAACATCCGTCGACTGCACCTGGGACGCACGCTCGACGTCGGCTGTGGGCTAGGACGTAATCTCGAGCACCTCGGCAGCAGCGCGGTCGGTGTCGATCACAATGCGGTTTCCATCGCAGTGGCACGTTCGCGGGGGCTGAGGGCCTATACGTGCGAGGAGTTCGCGGAGTCGCCGGACGCTGTCCCACGGTCCTATGACTCGCTTCTTTTCGCACATGTGTTTGAGCACCTCGACCGGGACCACGCGGTCGGCCTGCTGAAGCAGTATCTGCCGTACCTCGAGCCGGGCGGACATGTCGTCGTCATCACGCCCCAGGAGCGCGGATTCCGTTCGGACACCACGCATGTGACCTTCATCGATTTCGCGGGTCAGCGCAAGATCGCGACCGCTGCCGGGTTGGACGTCATCCGCCAGTTCTCATTTCCCCTGCCGCGCGTCGCGGGGAGGCTGTTCGTGTACAACGAATTCGTGGCGGTCACGCGTTTCCTGGGCAACAGCGCTTAGCCGAGCGCCCCGAAAGCCCCTGTGAGCTGCGACAAGGCCGGCTTGTAGCATCGTCCGTCGACGCTGAGGACCGGGCCGACAACGCCAGCCGGGTCAAAACCTGGCCGAGGAACCTGAGGGTTGTGCGTGCCGAAAACTCGGTCGGGTAGCCCGAGGGAGTTTCTGACCAGGAAAGGGGTTTCCCTCGATAGGGTCCATCGGACCCGACCCGGAGGATGCTGGAATGACGCGCACGACGCCGCCATCGCCCATCGACATCGCTGCCTTGATGCCCGAGCTGGCGCCGCTGGCACGTCCGGCGGTGAGGCTGCATCCGCGGCCGGGATCCGTCAGCGCGCGGGCCAGCTCGGTCGGTGGGCCGTTCCTGTGGCCAGCCAACGGACCTTGGCCGATATGTTCCACGAGCGAGCACCATGCCAGTCTGTGGCGCACCAACAACGACCCTAGACCGCTCAACGCAAGGGATAACGAGTTCCCACTGGCAGGCGTCCTGCAGCTGTTCGCAGCGCATGTTCCCGAACTGCCCTTCCCCCCGAACACCGACCTACTTCAGGTGCTTTGGTGCCCGTTCCAGGAAACCCACTACCCAGTCGAGCCCGTGCTGGTGTGGCGCGACAGCACGCAGATCACCGAAACCCTCGACGTCTTCCCCACCCCACATCCGCTGGCAGATGACGAGGTGCTTCCCCGCCGCTGCACGCTCGACCCCGAGCGCATCGTGGAGTATCCGAACTGGGACGTACCAGGAGATCTCAGAGGGCGTTTGACAATACTATGTCATCTCTTATCCGGTGGATCGGGCACGTAGATTGCCCGATCCGCCGGTCATGCCCATAACTACTCGGCGACAGCTGATCACCGCCGTGTCCGTTTCGCGCGGTCATCGCGTCCGGATT